>DATDJX010000468.1:0-19213 GCA_036520275.1 Asanoa sp. | reverse complement strand
GCTCCCACGGCGCGAGGAACCGCCGGTTGGCCCGGTAGGCCGAGGCGAGGGCGGCAGCGTCGGCGACCTCGACCGCTCGGATTCGGATCATGGTCGCCAGCTTAAGCTCGTGGATGGGTACGGTCGGGGCGTGCGGCCCGGGACAGGTTGCGGCGAGGAGCGTAACCTTCCGCCGTTGAGCCACGACGCTTCCCGGTTCGACAATCGGCCCATGAGGCTCATCGTCGCGCGCCGATGACCGGTGACCTGACCGACGAGACGCTGGCCAGAATCGCCGAGCGGCTCACCGGCGTGGCCGGCGTCGTCGCCATCGCGCTGGGCGGCAGCCGGGCCAGGGGCGCCCACCGTCCCGACTCCGACGTCGACCTCGGCCTCTACTACCGCGGCCGGCTCGACGTCGAAGGCCTGCGTGCGTTGGCACACGAGGTCACCGGCACCCCGACCGAGGTGACCGCGCGCGGTGGTTGGGGGCCGTGGGTGGACGGCGGCGGCTGGCTCACCGTCGACGGCTGGCGGGTCGACTGGATCTACCGCGACCTCGACCGCGTCGAGCGGATCTGGCGCGACTGCCAGGAGGGCCGCTACGAGGTCGGCGTGCAGCCCGGGCATCCGCTCGGCTTCTCCTCCCACTGGTACGCCGGCGAGGTGGCGCTTTGTCGGGTGCTCGCCGACCCCGGCGGCGTCCTGGGCGCGCTGCGGGACGCGACGGCGGCCTACCCGCCGGCCCTCGGGCAGGCACTCGTCAGCGGGCTGTGGGAGGCCGAGTTCACGGTCGGCACCGCGCGCTACGGCGCCAGAGGGCGCGACCCCGCTTACGTCGCCGGCAGCCTCTTTCGCGCGGTCGGCGTCGCCTGCCACGCCCTGCACGGGCACGACGGCGTCTGGGTCACCACCGAGAAGGGCCTCGTCACGTCGGCGGGCCGGCTGCCGTCGGCGCCGCCGCAGTTCGTCGAGCGGGTCGGCGCCGTCTTCGCCGGCATCGGCGCCGACCCGGCCGCCATCGACCGGTCGATCGACGCCGCGGCCGGACTCGTCGCGGAGGTCGCGCGGGCCTGCGGTTACGCCGGATAGGCCCGGGTCTCCGCCGCCTTGACCGCGGCCCAGACCGGCTGACCCGGGGTCAGGGACAGCTGCGCGGCCGCGGCCGGCGTGATGTCGGCCGCCACGACAACCGGGCCGGCGAGCTGGATGCGCAGGTTGTCGCCGTGCCGCTGGATGCCCGCGACGGTCGCGGCCCAGGTGTTGCGGGCGCTGCCGTCCGGCCGGCGAGGATGCAGCGCGACGGCCGAGGGCGGGAACGCCACGAACGCGTCCCCGTCGACCCGATCGTCCACCGTGAGGGTCAGGTCGCCGACCAGTACGGTGTGGCCGTCGGCCCGCCCGCGGAAGAGGTTCAGACCGACCAGCCGGGCGACGTAGTCGGTGCGCGGCCGCGCGGTGATGGTTGCGGCATCGCCCTCCTGGACCACCCGACCGCCCTCGACGATGACCAGCCGGTCGGCGAGCACGAGCGCGTCGAGCGGATCGTGCGTAACGAGCAGCGTCGCGCCGGGGTGGTCGCCGAGGTGACGCTGCAGCTCGGCCCGGGTGTCCAGCCGGGTGCGGGCGTCCAGCGCCGCGAGCGGCTCGTCGAGCAGGAGCAGATCCGGCCGGACGGCCAACGCCCGCGCCAGCGCGACCCGCTGCGCCTGGCCGCCGGAGAGCTGGCGCGGCTTCCGCCTGGCCTGGTCGGCCAGGCCGACGCGGTCGAGCCAGTCGGCCGCGCGGCCGCGTGCCGCGCGCCGGTCGCTGCCGTGCCGGCGCGGTCCGAACGCCACATTGTCCAATGCGGACAAGTGGGGGAAGAGCAGGTAGTCCTGGAACACGACGCCGATCGACCGGCGCTCGGGCGGGGTCCACTGTCGGCTTCCCGGCCGGTCGAGAACCCGACCGCCGAGCGTGAGGTGGCCGCCGGTCAACGGCTCCAGGCCCGCCAACGCCCGTACGGCCGTGGTCTTGCCGGCGCCGTTGGGTCCGAGCAGCGCGACCACCTCACCGCCCGCGACCCGCAGGCAGATGTCCAGCCGGAAGGCGTCGCGCTCGACAATGAGGTGCCCGTCGAGCAACGCGTCCGGCTCCGGCCTGTCGCCGACTGCGATGTCGGTCATGGGCTGCCGATCCACCGGTCGCGCAGGCTGGCGAGGATCACCACCGACACGGTGAGCAGGATGAGGCTCAGCACGATCGCGGCCTGCAGGTCGGTCTCCAGCGCGAGGTAGACCGCGAGCGGCATGGTCTGCGTGCGGCCGGGGAAGTTGCCGGCGAACGTGATGGTGGCGCCGAATTCGCCCAACGCGCGGGCCCAGCACAGCACGCCGCCCGCGGCGATGCCCGGTGCGACCAATGGAAGGGTGACCTGGGTGAACGTCGTCAAGCGCCCGGCGCCCAGCGTCGCGGCCGCCTCCTCGTAACGCGTGTCGGCGCCGTGTAAGGCGCCCTCGACGGCGATGACGAGGAACGGCATGGCGACGAACGCCTCCGCGACGACGACGCCGGTCGTGGTGAACGGAAGCGTGAAGCCGAACGTCGCGTCCAGCCATTGGCCGAGCAGGCCGCGGCGGCCGAAGACGAGCAGCAGCGCTACGCCGCCGACGACCGGCGGCAGCACCAGCGGGACGGTGACGAGCGCGCGCACGACCCGCCGGCCGGGGAACTCGACGCGGGCGAGCAGCCACGCCAGCGGGACGCCGAGAACGAGGCAGACGAGCGTCGCGAGACTGGCGCAGACCAGCGAGAGGCGCAGCGCGGTGAGCACGCCGGGTTCGGCGAGACGGCTGGGGAGCGTGGCCCAGGGCGCCCGGATGAGCAGGCCGGTCAGGGGCAGGACGAGGAAGGCCAGGCCGAGCGCGGCCGGCACGAGCAGGGCGAGCGGGATCCTACGGCGCCGGCCGCCGCGGCGCGCTGGCGCAGGTGGCGCGGTCGGCGCCGGCCGCGCCGGTTCATGGGTCAGGGACACCGGATCACGGGGCCTGGAAACCGGCCCCGGTCAGCACGGCGTTGCCCTGGACGGACAGCACGTACCGCACGAATGCGTCGGCTCCGGGCCGGTTCGGTGCGTTCTTGAGCACCACGATGGGGTACTCGTTGACCGCGCCGGCCGACTCGGGGAACTCGATGGCGTCCACATCGGACGACGCCGCCCTGGCATCGGTGCGGTAGACCAGTGCCGCGTCGACCTCGCCGAGCTTCACCTTGGACAGCGCAGCTTTGACGTCCTGTTCCTGCGTCACCGGGGTGAGGTTGACCTTGGCGGCGCCGAGCGCCTTCTTCGCGGCCGCCCCGCACGGCACCTGCTTGGCGCACAGCGCCACCTTGACGCCGGCCGCGGTCAGGTCGGACAGGCGCTCGATGCCCATTGGGTTGCCCCTGGGCACGGCGATGACGAGCTGGTTCTTGACGAACGTGGTCGGCGTGCCGTCGGCGTCGCCGGCGTCGGTCACGGTCTTCATGGTGGTCGGCGAGGCCGACGCGAACACGTCCGCGGGCGCGCCCTGGTCGATCTGGGTGGCCAGGGCAGAGCTGCCGGCGAAGTTGAACGTCACGTGCGTGCCGGGGTTGGCCGCCTCGAAGTCCTTGCCGATCCGCGTGAACGACTCGGTCAGCGACGCCGCGGCGAAGACGGTGACCGGACCTGCGACGGTCGCCGGGGTGACGCTGGGCGAGGTGCCGGCCGAGTCGCTGCCGTCGCCGCCGCAGCCGGCGGCGGACCCACCGACGGCGAGGGCGGTGAACCCGGCCACGACGGTGCGGATCCAACGTGCTCTCACGCGGTGGTCCTCCCTCTGGTGCCGACGGTCGGCCCGACGCGCTCCACCACGACCGTCGTCGACTTGATCACCGCGACGGCGACCGAGCCGACCCGCAGGTCGAGGTCGTCGACGGCCTCGCGGCTCATGAGCGAGACGATCCGGAACGGCCCGGCCTGAAGGTCAACCTGCGCCATCACCGTGTCCTTGACGACGGCTGTGACGATGCCGCGGAGCCGGTTGCGGGCCGACGAGGCAGCGTGGCGCTCCTCCGGATCGCCCCCCGACGCGCGAACGAAGGCCGCCAGCTCGACCCCGTCGATGGCCCGGTGGCCGTTCTCGTCGCGAACCGCCCCGAGGCGGCCGGCATCGATCCAGCGGCGCACGGTGTCGCCGCTCACCCCCAGCAGCTCGGCCGCCTCGCCGATCCGGAAGAGCGTCACGGAAGCCACCATAGTCGCCGCATCTGCGAGCTGGAAGGCCTCAGATGCCTCGCAGATCCGGGGGGCTTGGCGGGTCCGGACCGCGTCTGCATGATGGGGTGATGACCGACGTGCGCGCCCAGCGCTGGGCGGAGGTTCTTGCCCACCTCGTCGACGCGCTGCCCGGGGGATCGCCGGGCGTGGTCGTCGACGGCCCCGACGCACAAACGGCCGAGTTCGCCGACCGGTTCGCGGCGGCCGTACGGTCGTCGGGCCGGCGCTGCGTCCGGCTCGAGGATCCGCAGCCCGGCGGCGCGGAGACGGTCGCGCTCGCGCAGGGCGGCCGATGGCGCGCCAACCCGCCAGGCGACCGGTGGGACGTCGTGATCTGGCTGCGCACGGCCGCGCCGCCGGGCGACCCCGGCGACGGCGCCGACGTCGTGGTGGACCTGCGCGATCCGCGCTGGCCGGTGATCCGCTACGTCGACCCCCGGCTGACCGCCCGCGGGCGGTGGTACGTGAGCGAGTCGCGGGCGTTCTTCGGGCCGCGGGCCGCCACCTGGGACACCACGTTCGGCGACGACGTGCCGGCGTACGCCGCCGCCGTCGCCGAGGCAGCGTTGCCACCCGGCGGCGTGGTCGCCGACGTCGGCTGCGGCACCGGTCGTGCGCTGCCGGTACTGCGTTCGGCCGTGGGGGAGAAGGGCTTCGTCGTCGGCATCGACTTCACCCCGCAGATGCTCGGCGTCGCGCGCGAGCGGGGGCGCGCCGACGACGCGCGGCTGGTGCTCGCCGACGCCCGCCGGCTCCCCTTCGGCACCGGTGCGCTCGACGCGGTGTTCGCCGCCGGCCTGCTGATGCACCTGCCGGACCCCGGCGCTGGCCTGCGGGAGCTCGCCCGGGTCACTCGACCGGGTGGCCGGCTCGTGCTGTTCCATCCCTCCGGCCGGGCCGCGCTGGCCGCCCGGCACGGCCGGACGGTACGGCCCGACGAGGCGCTCTCCGAGGGGCCGCTGCGTGCGTTGACGGTGCGCACCGGGTGGCAGGTCGACGCGTACGACGACGCGCCGCACCGCTTCCTCGCCGTCGCGACCCGCGCCTGATCTCCTCCTAGCGGCGGGCGCCTCGCCGAGGTCGTCGGCGCGGCCGGGTCGATTTCGCGAGCGGTGCCATGGTCGCGGCGGGTCCGGCCCGGCCGGCCCTGGCCGCGCCGGATACGCACCGCGCCGGTCGGTGCGGCCCGGGCCGGAGGTGTCCGCAGCCGAGGACGCGCGCCGGCGAGCAGGTGGCGGCGGGCGGTCAGCCGGAGACGCCGACCGCCTGGCGGATGGTCGCCGGGTTGTCGAGGGCCGCCAGCATGGCGTGTGCGACGTCGGCCTTGGACATCACCCGACTTCCCGGTACGTTGCCGCCGATCGTCATCCGGTAGCGGCCGGTGAACGGCCTCCCGTCGAGGCGCGGCGGCCGGACGATCGTCCAGTCGGTGTCGCTGCGCATGATCTCGTCCTCCATCACGGCGAGGTCGCCGTAGATGCCGCGCAGGAGCCGGCCGACGAGCGGCAGCAAGAGGTACCTGTTGCGGAAGCTCTCGCCCTCCGGCACCGGGCCGACCGGGACCGCGCTCACCGCGACGAAGCGGTGGACGTGCGACCGCTCGAGCGCGGCGAGAATGCCCCGCGTCGTGGACGAGGCGACCGTCACCTCGCGGGGCCGGCGGGGCCCGACGCCCGTGATGGCGGCATCGCAGCCGTCGAGCGCGGGCACCAGCGGCGCGGGGTCGGTGAGCCCGGGCACGGTGACCACCTCGAGCCCCGGGTCGTCGACCCGGAGCCGGGACGCGTCGCGGACGACCGCGGTCACCTTGTGGCCGGCGTCGAGCGCCTGGCGGACCACGTGTCCGCCGATGGCGCCGGTCGCTCCGAAGACCGCGAGTTTCATCGGTTGCCCCCTCGGTATATTCCTTCTACGATCAATACCATACGTGGAGCATACTATATGAGTTCCGTATCATCCAGTCCGAGCCGGCGGAAGCGTCAGCTCGGCGCCGACATCCGGGCGTCCCTGCGCGAGGCGACCAACCAGGTCACCCTGCTCGGCCACCACGTCGGCGACAGCCTCGACATCCGCGACGTCGACTTCGAGTGCCTGGACCTCATCGGCCAGCACGGCCCGCTGACGCCGAGCGTCCTGGCCCGGCTGGCGGGACTGCATCCGGCCACCGTGACCGGCATCCTCGATCGGCTGGAGAACGGCGGCTGGGTGGTGCGCGAGCGCGACCCAGCCGACCGGCGTGCCGTGTTGGTCCGGGCTGTGCGGGAGCGCAGCGCACAGATCCTCGGTCTGTACGCCGGCATGAACAACTCCATGGCCGAGATCATCTCCGGGTACGACGAGAGGCAGCTCGAGACCATCGCCGACTTCCTGGCCCGCACGGCGGAAGCGGGCCGCCGCGCGATCGACGACATCGCCGCCACGAAGAAGTCGCGCTAGCCATGCGGGCCGACGTCGGCGCGCTGCCGCGGGAACCAGGCGTCTACCGGTTCCGTGATCGCCGCGGCCGCGCCCTCTACGTGGGTCGGGCCGCCGACCTGCGCCGGCGCGTCGCCTCGTACTGGGGGGACCTGGGTAACCGTCCGCACCTGGCGCCGATGGTCCGGGCCGTGGCGCGGGTGGAGGCTGTCGTGTGCGCGTCGGAGCACGAGGCCGCCTGGCTGGAGCGCAACCTGCTTGAGCACCGGCAGCCTCCCGCGAACCGCACTGCCGGCGGTCAGGAGGTGCCGGTCCTGATCAGCCTGGGCGACTCGGGGCTGACGGTGGTGCACGCGACGCGCCCCGGCGGTGTCCACTTCGGACCGTACCTCGGCGGTTTGCGCGTGCGGCTCGCCGTGTCGGCCCTGCATCGCATCCATCCCCTTCCGTACGCGGCCGCGCGGCTGACCGACGCCGAGCGTTCGCTGGCCGGTCTGCGGGGTGTTTCGCCGGCCGACCGGCATGCCCTCGTCAAGGCGGTGTCGGCGATCCTCGGGCGAGACCCCGCTGCGGTGGCGGCGGCGGAGGCGGCCCTGGTCGCGCGCCGCGACCGGGCCGCGGAGCGGGCAGCGTACGAGCTGGCGGCCCAGGTCCAGCAGGAGATCGAGGCCCTTGCCTGGGTGGTGGCGCCCCAGCGGGTGACGACGGTCTCGCCGGACGATCTCGACGTCCACGGCTGGCATGACGGTCTGCTGGTGTCGTTCGCGGTCCGGGGCGGACGCCTGCGCGAGTGGCGGTTGCGCCCCTGCACCGCCGCCCGGTCTGCCGCGCTCGTGGCGGCCACCCCGCCGGCGTGGTCGCCGTTCGCCGCGCGCAACGCCGTCCTCGCCGCGACGCTGCGCGCCACCACCGGGTAACCGGCATCGCCGTCGTCGTCGAGGCAGGCTGTCGTCCTGCGCTCCGAGCCGGATCAGTCGTGTCCAATGTAGACGGCGCGGAGCCGGAGATCGGTGCGGTGCGCATACTCCTCCATCGCGTGCGCCAGCCACCCCGCCGCCCGGCTGACGCCGAAGATGGCCTCGCCCGCCCCGATCGGCATGCCGGCGACCCGAGTCAGCGTGGCGAGCGCCAGGTCGACGTTGGGGGCCGGCACGCGCCCGCGCGAGGCCGCCGCCATCAGCGCGTCGGCCGCGGCGAGCGCCGGATGGCCGGGAGCGACCCGGCGGATCGCCTCGAACAATGCGGCCGCCCGCCCGTCACCCGAGCGGTAGACACTGTGGCCGAAGCCCGGGATGCGCTCTCCTCGGCGCAGGCGCAGGGCGAGTACCTCGCCGGCGCGGCTCCGCTCGACGGCCTCGGCGATCATCGCCTCTGCGCCCAGTGAAGCGCCGCCATGCAATGCGCCGCTGGTCGCCGCCAGGCCGGCCGCCACGGCCGCGTACGGGTCCGCGCGTACCGATGCCGCCACCCGCGCCGACAGCGTCGAGCTGGCCAACTCGTGGTCGGCGAGCAGAACGAGCCCGGCGCGTACGGCCGCCGCCAGCGCGCCGGGGAGCGGCCTCCCGGCGAGTCGGGCCGCCAACCGGGTCGCCAGGTCGCCGTCGACCGCCGGGCCGGGGAGGCTGTCGACCATGCCGGCGATGAGCCGGTGGCCCAGCGCGACGACGGCGTCGGGCGCGAGGTTGCCCTTCAGGGGATCGGTGGCCGCGAGCGCCGGCACCACCACCTGAAGCCGCTCCAGCGGCAGCGTCCCGTCCGGGAGGCCGGACTGCGCCGCCCGGCCCGCCGCCAGCCCCTCGGCGGAGGCCACCCAGAGCGCGCCGGGGCCGCCGCCCGCCAGCGTGCCGGCCGCCTCCGGGCGGGCGTCGCGCGCGCCGGCCGGTTCGGGACCCGAAGCCCCATCGGCCTCCGCTGCCGACCCGGCACGCTCACGATCGCCGTCGCGCGCGTCGAGGGCAGCGGGGTCGCCGGTCCAGAGCCACTGGGCCACCGCCTCGAAACGGGCCCACGCGGCGAGTTCCAGCGCGTCACGACCGCGGTAGAAGGGGCGGTCTGCGCCCAGCGCGGTGATCGCGGACTCGATCACCACCTCGGAGACCCCGACCGGGCGGCGGGGGCGGCCCCGGCGGGCCAGCAGCTCGACGTCCGCCGCATCGAACACGCTCCGCCCCGCCGGCGACCGCCGCCGGGACAGCACGCCCCGGCTGACGTACGCGTAGAGGGTGGCCGGTTTCACACCGAGCCGCGCGGCGGCCTCCGCGGCGCTCAACCACTCCACACTGCCTCCGAGAGTTGATTTTCGTCAACATTGACGCATGCCGGCGCACGGTGTCAACCTGGCGGCATGCCCCGCATCCACTTCCTCGACGTCACGAACCGGGACGGCGTGCAGACGGCCCGGACCGGGCTGTCCAAGTTCGGCAAGACGATGGTCAACTTCTACCTGGGCCGGCTCGGCGTCGCGCAGTCGGAGATCGGCTTCCCGTTCCTCTTCCACGAGGCGCCGTACGTCAAGGCCCAGGTTGCCCTCGCCGATGCCGGCGCGTTCGACGACCTGCGCCTGTCCGGTTGGTGCCGGGCCGTCGCAGCCGACGTGGAGAGGGCGGCCCCGCTGGGGCTCGCCCATTACAACCTCTCGATCTCCACGAGCGACCAGATGCTGCAGAACAAGTTCCGCGGGCGGCTCGACCGGCCGGCGCTGATCAAGGAGATGACCCGGGCCGTACGGGCGGCCAAGGACGCCGGCGCGCACACCGTCGGGGTCAACGCGGAGGACGGATCGCGGACCGACGAGGGGTTCCTCAAGGAGTTCGGCCTCGCCGCCAAGGAAGCCGGCGCCGATCGGCTGCGCTACTGCGACACGATCGGCGGCGACACACCCGGCCGCATCGGCGAGCGCTTCGCCGCCCTGGCCGGCGCGCTCGGCATGCCGATCGAGACGCACTGCCACAACGACCTCGGCATGGCCGTCGCCAACTCGGTCGCGGGCGCCCTCGGCGACCTCGACGCCGGCCAAGACGCGTGGATCAACACCTGCGTCAATGGCGTCGGCGAACGCTCCGGCAACGCCGATCTCGTCGCCACGATCCTCGCGCTGCGCAACGGCTTCGGTGTCGCCGACCGGGTGGAGATCGCCGACCCGCTCGACCTGCGCTGGACGCGCCGCTTCGCCCTCTGGGCCGGGTACGCCTTCGGCCAACCGGTCGCGATCAACCAGCCGGGCGTCGGCCGCAACGCGTTCGCCCACGAGTCGGGTATCCACGCCGACGGCGCGCTCAAGGACCACCGCAACTACGAGCTGTACGACGAGGAGCTGCTCGGCCCGTACCCGCGCGACTGGCACACCCGCGAGGGTCGGGTCGTGCTGACCGGCGAGTACGGCGGCCTGGCCGGCTTCCGCCACGTCATGGACGGGGTGGGCATCGAGGTGACCGACGAGGACCTTACGTTCAAGCTCGTCCAGCTGTGCAACGCCGCCACCGGCCGGCCGCTGACCGACGACGAGCTGCGCCTGATCGCGGCCTATCCGCACCAGCTCGCGCTGCTTTACCCCGGTATCCTTTGATGATCATGGCGTCCTCGACGCGCCATGAGCGCCGTCACGGACGCCATGATCATGCGGGTGGGCGGCGTCGTACCGGTCCGATACGGTTTGCAGGTCATGCGGACCGGGGTCGACGAGGGCATCATCGGGCGGGACCATCCCGTGGCCGTGCTGCGCGCCGAGATCGGCCGCGCGACCGCCAGCCATGGCGGCCTGGTCCTGGTCACCGGGGAGGCCGGCATCGGCAAGACCGCGCTGGTGACCCAGGCAGCGCAAGAGGCGCGCCGCGGCGGCGTGCTCGTCGTGGGTGGCTCCTGCTGGGACTCCGACAGCGCCCCCGGCTACTGGCCGTGGGTGGAGGTCATGCGGATGCTGCGCCGCGGCGACGCGGGGGAGTGGGCAGCCGCCCGCGAGGCGGGCGGCATCGGGCTCGCCGTCCTGCTCGGCGAGAGGCGTGGGGAAGACGACGAGCAACGGGTCGACCCGTTCGCGCTGCACGACGCCGTCACCGGCGCGCTCGTCGCCGTTTCCCGGCAGCGCCCCGTCATGGTCGTCCTCGACGACCTGCACGGGGCCGACCCGGCGAGCCTGCGGCTGCTCACGTTCGCCGCCCAGCACACCTGGTTCGAGCGGGTCCTGCTGGTCGGCACCTACCGCGACGTCGAGGTCGAGGCGACCGATCACCCGCTGCGCCCGCTCATGACGCCGCTCGTCGCCAAGGCCACCACGCTCACGCTCACCGGCCTGGGCCGCGACGACGTCGGAAACTTGATCGCCCGTACGGCCGGCCGCCGACCCGACGCCGCCATCGTCGACGAGATCCACCGCCGCACCGGCGGCAACCCGTTCTTCGTGGAGCAGACCGCCCGCCTGTGGCGGGCCGACGGCGAGACCGCGGCGGTCGCTCCCGGCGTGCGCGACGCCGTCCGTCAGCGGTTGTCGCGGCTCCCCCCGGCCGTCGACGCCGTTCTCACGGCCGCCGCGGTGCTCGGCCGCGAGTTCCACCGCCAGGTGCTGGCCGCGGCCGCGGCGCAGCCGGCCGCCCGGGTCGACCGCCTGCTCGACCAGGCCGCCACCGCCCGGCTGGTCGGCGCCCTCGGCGGCGGGCGCTTCCGGTTCGCGCGCGACGACAGCGACGTCGCCTACATGGGATTCCACGTCCGGTGGACGCTGTCGATGCTGCGCGGCCGATGGGACGACGTCGAGGCGCAGCTCGCGGGGGCGGCCGTACGCGAGCACCCGTTCCTGGAGCTGGCGCGGTGCCTCACGGCCGTCGAGCGCGGCGACGCCGGCCCGGCACTGCGGCACATCGCCGCCCCGCCGGCCTACCCCCGCTACATGACACCGCTCTGGCTGCGGCTGCTCGCCCGCACGGCCGCGGTGACCGGCGACGCGGTGCTCGCCGACCGGGCGCGCACCGCGCTCGCTCCGCACCGCGGTCAGTGGCTCGTGTCGCTGTTCGGCTGCGACGTCAGCGGCCCGGTCGACCTCTGGATCGCCGTCGCCGACGCCGCGACCGGCCGGTGGGACGAGGCGGTCGAGGGGTTCACCGCCGCCCGCGACGGAGCCGAGCGGATGGGCGCCCGACCGTGGTCGCTGATCGCCCGAGCCGGGCTCGCCGACGCCCTGGCGGGCCGCGGCGACACCGCCGCGGCCGCGGCATTGCGCTCCGATGTGGAGCGGGAGGCGGCCGAGATCGGCATGCCCCAGCTCGCCTCCTCCCATCGTGTCGATCTTGCAGATGCGGCCGCCGCGAAACGGGCAGAAGGCGCATCCGGGCAACCCGACCTGCAAGATCGGGGCAGGGGGGAGTTCCGCCGGGAGGGCGACGTCTGGCGGCTCGCGTACGAGGGAACGGTCGTGCACCTGCCCGACGCCAAGGGTCTGCGCGACCTGCACACCCTGCTGCAGCGGCCGGGCCTGGACCTGACCGCGGTCGAGCTGCTCGACCCGGCCGCCGGTCCGGAGCTCGTCGCCGCCCGCCGGATGGGCGGCGACCCGGTGCTCGACGACGAGGCAAAGGCCAGCTACCGGCGCCGGCTCGACCAGCTCGACAACGCGATCGACCGAGCGACGGAGCACGGCGATTCGCGTGCGGCGGACGCGTACGCGAACGAACGCGCCGCCCTGCTCGACCAGCTACGCGCGGCCGCGGGTCTGGCGGGTCGCACCCGGCGGCTCGGCGACGAGGCGGAGAGGGCACGAAAACGGTGACCGCCCGGATCCGCGACACGCTCCGCAAGCTCGACGAACGCCACCCCGCCCTCGCCGCCCACCTGCGGGCCTCGGTCTCCACGGGCGCCACCTGCCGCTACGCGCCGCCCGCGCCCGTCGCCTGGCGTCTCTGAGCAGGATTGGGCGCGCCGGCGGGCGGCCGTCCGGCGACGGCACACCGCCCGGGCCGGTCCGGGCGGCGAGGTGGTCCCGCCGGACCACAGCCCGCTGCCCGGGTGAGCGTCATCTGCGGTTGTAGCGGTACATGGTCAGCGGGCCGAACACCGCCAAGAACACCGCACTCCAGACGAACGTCCACAGCAGAGCGTCGCCGTCCGGCATGCCAGCCATGACCGACCGGACGGCCGCGACCAGCTGGGTGATCGGATTGACGTTGACGAACGCCTGCAGCCAGCCGGGCATGGTGTCCGGCATGACGAACACATTGGACAGGAACGTCAGCGGGAACAGCACCAGCATGCTGACCCCCATCACCGACTTCTCGCTGCGCAGGATCAGGCCGAACGTCGTCCAGACCCAGGAGAACGCGAACGAGAACACGACGAGCAGGCCGATGCCGGCCAGCACGCCGACGAGGCCGCCGGCCGGGCGAAACCCCAGGATCAGGCCGACGCCCAAGATGACGACCGCGGCGAGCACGTAACGCAGCAGGTCACCGAAGATCATCCCGACCAGCGCGGACGGCCGCCAGACCGGCAGCGTACGGAAGCGGTCGAAGACGCCCTTCTCGATGTCGGCGTTGAGGCCGACGCCCGTATACATGGTGATCATCACGACGCTCGTCACCATGATGCCCGGCAGCAGATACTGCAGGTAGTCGCGCGGGTTGCCGGCCAGCGCGCCGCCGAACAGGTACGTGAACAGCAAGACCATGATGATCGGGAACGCGGTGACGTCGAACAGCTGCTCCGGCACGTGCTTGATCTTGAGGATGGCCCGCCACCCGAACGTCGCCGATGCCGAAAGAGCGCCCGGTCGCGACGGTGGGGCATCGGGCGCGAGGACGGTTCCCAGTGTCTCGAATGAGGGGACGTAGGTCTCCGCGGTGGTCGGTCGGGTCTCGGTCGCGGTGCTCATGCCGACGCCTCGCTTCGCTCGGTGGGGCAGGAGAACGGCGTACCGAGCCTGCCGGACGTGCTGCGCACCTTCATCGCACGGCCTCCAACTCTTCGGTAGTGAGGGTGGGCTTGTCGGTCAGCGCCAGGAACACCTCGTCGAGGCTGGGCCGGCCAAGGGCGAAGTCGTCGACGACTATGCCGTTGCGGGTCAGCTCGGCGAGGGCCCGCGCGGCCGGTCCGCTCGCTTCGACGCCGTTGCCGTCGCCGGAGATGCGGGCGGTCAGCGCGACCGGGTCCGCCTCGGGCTGGACGGTCGCGTCCAACGCGTCGGCCAGGACGTGCGCGGCCGCCTCGCGCTGGGCGGCGTGGCGCAGTCGCACGTGGACGGTGCCCGCCCCGACCGACGACTTCAGCGCCCCGGTCGTGCCCTCGGCGATGACCCGCCCGTGGTCGACGACCGCGATCCGGCTAGCGAGCCGGTCGGCCTCGTCCAGGTACTGCGTGGTCAGCAAGACCGTCGTGCCGTGCGCGACGACCGCCCGGATGATGTCCCAGACCTGGCTGCGGCTGCGTGGGTCCAGCCCGGTCGTGGGCTCGTCCAGGAACAGCAGCTCCGGCGTGTTGAGGATGCTCGCGGCAAGGTCCAGCCGCCGCCGCATGCCGCCGGAGTACTTCTTCACCTGCCGGTCGGCGGCTTCGGTGAGGCCGAACGCGGCGAGCAGCTCGGCCGCGCGGTCGCGGGCCGCCGGCCTGCGGTGGCCGAGCAGCCGACCGAGCAGCACCAGGTTCTCCATGCCGGTCAGGTCCTCGTCGACCGACGCGTACTGCCCGGTGAGGCTGACCTTCGAGCGTACGGCGTCGGCCTCGCGGACCACGTCGTGGCCGAACACCAGGGCGTCGCCGCCGTCCGGACGCAGCAGCGTGGCCAGCACCCGGACTGCCGTCGTCTTGCCGGCGCCGTTGGGGCCGAGCAGCCCGTAGACGGCGCCCGCCGGCACCTCCAGGTCGATGCCGTCGAGGGCCCGGACGTCCCCGAAGGACTTGACCAAACCGGCGGCCTCGATGGCCTTCCTCTCACTCATGACGATCCCTTCTCAGGAGACATACGGCCGTGTGGGCCAGGAGCGCCGATGACGACGGCGACGCGAAGCGGTGCCACATCCGAAGGGCGCGAGACGGCCCGCTAGATCCGATCTAGCGGCCGTCGCCGCGGGCCTCGCGGCGGCCGCGGGCCAGCTCGGTGCCCAGCGCGTCCAGCCGTTGGCTCCAGAACTTTCGGTAACGCTCGAGCCACGCGTCGACCTCGCGGAGCGGCTCGGCGTCGACCGCGTACAGCCGCCGCGTGCCGACCGCCCGTACCGTCGTGAAGCCGTTGTCGCGCAGCACGCGCAGGTGTTGCGACACGGCCGGCTGCGAGATGCCGAACTCGGCCTGAACGACCGCGCCGATCTGTCCGGCGGCCAGCTCGCCGTCGGCCAGCAGCTCGAGGATCCGGCGCCGGACCGGATCGCCGAGGATGTCGAACGCGTGCACCCCTCCACTGTCACAGGACTGACTTATATAAGTCAAGGCTGAAGCAGTTTGAACCAGTCGCGGCGGGCGAGGCGGGCGAACCCCGGCTACCTGGCGAGCTCGTCGCAGATCGTGCGGGCCATCGTCGGCGTCGTCGTCGGCTGGTTCCTGTATAGCCGGCGGCCCGTCAGCCGGTGATCTCCGGGCGGTCGGCGTTGAGGTGGAACGCCCGCCGCTCCGCCTCTTCGCGTGCCGCCAGGAACCGCCGCTCCCAGTCCGCGTCGCCGTCGGGGAAGCGGTCGACGACGTGCTCCTCGAGCACCCGCCCGTCGGGCCCGGCGAGGGCCACCGTGACCACCGTCTCGCCCTGACGGGCGTAGTGGCGCATCCGCCACCGGGCCGCCGCCGACAGGTGGCTCTCCCGCCGCCGCGCGGCCGCCCCGGCCGCCGCGACCACGACCACCACCAGCAGGATCACCGCGAGCACGCCGGCCAGCAGGGCGACGACACGCATCAGGACCTCACTTCAGCGGTACGGCCGACGTGCCACCCGGGGCGTACGTGGTCAGACCGGGCGGCAGCGCCTTGATGATGTCGATCTGAGCACACGAGGGGCAGGCGTTGTAGCCTTCCTGGCGCTTCTTGTTCGCGTCGGCGTCGGCCTGCGCCTGGGCGACCCGCGCCTGGGCCTCGCTGACCGCCGCGTACGCCGCCTGCGCCTTGTTGACCGCGTCCTGGACGTTCTGCGGGAGCGTGACCCGGGCGAGGTTGAAGCGGATGCCCTCGAAGAAGTCGCCGCCGAGCATGTCGTCGAGGTCCTTGGGCAGGCTCTCGTTCACGGCGTCCTGCATCTTGGCGATGTTGGTGTTGTTCTGGGCGCCGCCCCCCGGGTTGACCGGCGCGGGCCGGGTCGTCCCGGCCGTCGCGTTCTGCACCAGCGCGCAGCTGGACACCAGCTCGGCGCAGCGGAACTTGTTGACCTGGATGCGCAGGTCGTTCTCGATCACCGGCCGGACGATCGAGTCGAGGAACGTGCTCCACCCGGCCTCGTCGTCGTACGCGTGCCGTAGCTGGCCGTCGATGCCGCGGAACTGGCGGGTGCCGAACTTCTCGTCGAAGCCCTTGATGCTGCCCTCGTCGAGCTTGAGCGTGAAGTAGATCGTGCCCTCGATGCCCATGTCCACGCCGTCGCTGGAGGGCGTGGTGACCACGTCGACGCCGCTGGTGTCGCCGCGCGAGGTGTCCGCGGTGATCGTGTAGAAGCGCTGCTGGGCCGGGTACTTGTGGGTGACCGATGCGATGCCGGTCCACGTCAGGCCCGAACCAGGCGGGATGACCTGGCGGATCCGGTTGTTGTCGAACCAACCCCCGTTGCGGACGACGCCGACCTGCCCGCCCGTGGTCTTGTCGAAGCCGGAGAACAACGCGATCGCGCTGATCAGCAACGCCAGCGCGAACACGAAGAGCCCGCCGATCCACAGCCCCACCCGGCTCGCGGACGGCGACGCCACGGCGCCGGTGGTGTTGATCCGCCTTGTCAGTCTCTGCATGCCCTAATCTGAACATCCGCGGTCAACGATCGCTGCCCCGTCGGTCAGGGCGCATGGACCGGCCGTACGCGCGGGCTGCAGACCTCGTAGCTACCGGGCACGAACAGGGCCCTGGTGTTGTCGGGCGGGTAGACCCGCAGCGTCACGGCGGACCGGTTGCCCGGGCAGGCGGCGTTGGGCACGACCGTGGAGTTGCTGACCTCGAAGCGCACCTCGGCGCCCGGGCGCAGGGTGACCGTGCGAGGTGCCGGCGAGACCGTCTCGCGGACGGCGTCGCGCTGCACCTCCCGACCGGCGCCGTCCAGGTAGGACACGCCGGGGTACCCGGTGAGGTCACAGGTGAGCTGGCCGGTGTTGCGCAGTCGATAGGTGGCGTAGCTGGTGCCGGCCGTACCCTCGCTGCCGACGTACGACACGGCGAGGTCGGTGCAGGTCGGGACGGTCGTCGAGGTGGCATGACCGCTCGCGGTCGGCGTGGGCGGCGCCGACGGGGCCGGAGCCGTTGCCGTGGCGCTCGGCGCCGGTGGCGTGGGCGCCGGCTCGGCCGGGCCGGTCTCGCGGTCGCCGCCCGCGATCGCGACCGGCACGCCGATGGCGACCGCTGCGAGCATGGCGGACGCGCCGACCAGCGCCGCGCGGCGCCGTCGCGCCGTTCTGCGGGCGCCGTCCAGCCCGGGCGGCCGTACCATCGCCGCGGCCTCGTGCCGCATCCGGTCGAAGTGGTGGTCGAGCCGGGGGTCAGACATGGCTGCCTCCTTCCTCCCACGCCTCGGCCAGCTCGGCGGCGAGCGCCGCGCGGCCGCGGTGCAACCACACCCGTACCGTCCCTTCGGGCGCGCCTTCGAGCCGGGCGATCTCGGCCACCGGCACGTCGCCGACGTGGTGCATCACCACCGCCCGGCGGTGGCGGTCGGGCAGCTTGGCCAGCGCCGCGACCAGCGCCACGTGCTCCGGCCCCGGCTCGACCCCGACCTCCTCCGGCAGCTGACGCCGCGCGTACACCCGGGCGACCCGCACCCGGCGCCAGCGGCTGGCGGCGAGGTTGAAGGCCACCCTGCGCAGCCAGGCGACGGGGTCGTCGTACGTGGAGATCCGGTTCCAGCGCGGGATCGCCCGGGCGAACGCCTCTTGGACCAGCTCCTGCGCGACGTCGAGGTCGCCCGTGTAGGCGTAGAGCTGCACGCTCAGCGGACGGAAGTGGGCCGCGTAGACGTCCGCGATGTCGTCCCCGCTGCGCCTCATACAGGAGACACGCGCGAGCGGGGCGCGACGTTACATCCGTCCCGCCCCGGCCTCGGCGGTGCTGCCAGCGGGCTGTGCGCGAGCGTGTCAGCCACCTGTGCGTGAGTTGCCAGCGACGCCGGTCATCGTAGGCGCCATGAGCTACGCATTCGAGGCGGAGGGCCTGGTCAAGCGGTTCGGCAAGACGACCGCGCTGGCCGGAATCGACCTCGCCGCACGACGGGGGACCGTGTTGGGAGTGTTGGGGCCGAACGGCGCCGGCAAGACCACCGCGGTGCGGATCCTCGCTACGCTGCTGCGCGCCGACGCGGGCCGCGCGAGCGTCGGGGGATACGACGTGGTCCGCGACGCCGCGCAGGTGCGCCGGCTGATCGGGCTGACCGGGCAGTATGCCTCGGTCGACGAGGACCTGACGGGCACCCAGAACCTGGTGCTCATCGGCCAGCTGCTCGACCTGCGCCGGCGCGACGCCAAGGCGCGTGCGGCCGAGCTGCTCGCCTGGTTCGACCTCACCGAGGCGGCCGGCAGGCCGGCCAAGACGTACTCCGGCGGCATGCGCCGCCGGCTCGACCTGGCGGCCGGCCTCGTCGGTCGACCAGACGTGGTCTACCTGGACGAGCCGACCACCGGCCTCGACCCGGCCAAGCGCGAGGACATGTGGGGCGTCGTACGGTCGCTCGTCGACGACGGCTCGACCGTGCTGCTGACCACCCAGTACCTCGACGAGGCGGACGCGCTCGCCGACGAGATCTCGGTGATCGACCATGGCCGGGTGATCGCGCACGGCACGCCGGCCCAGCTGAAGCGCATCGCCGGCAGCCAGACGATCGTCGTGCGGCCGACCGATCCGGCCCGGACCGCCGACGCCGCCGCGATCCTGCGCACCGCCACCGGCCACGAGCCCGAGCTGCCCCGGACCGGCCAGTTGACCGTGCCGGTCGAGGGCGACACGGCGTTCACCACAGTCGTCCGCCGGCTGGACGACGCCGGCATCGGCGTCGTGGAGCTCGCGCTGCGCCTGCCGAGCCTCGACGAGGTGTTCTTCACGCTGACCGGCCGCCCGGCCGATGACCTGGAAGCCGATGACCTGGAAGAGGTGGCGGCATGACGGCCCTGGCCCAGCACACCCAGGCGCCGCAGAAGGCGCCGGCGCCGACGATCGGCGCGATCGGGAAGCGTCCCTTCGCGCTCGTCCGGCACAGCTTCGCGCTCGCCGTCCGCAGCCTGATCAAGACGATGCGCACGCCCGAGCAGTTGCTCGACGTGACGCTGCAGCCGGTCATGTTCGTGGTGATCTTCGTGTATCTGCTCGGCGGAGCGATCTCCGGCTCGCAGCACGCGTACCTGGAGTTCCTGCTTCCCGCGATCATGGTGCAGACGGTGATGTTCGCGTCCA
>DATDJX010000467.1:0-2500 GCA_036520275.1 Asanoa sp. | reverse complement strand
CGACGGCGAGGCTCCGCGTCTCGGCATCGCGGTCGCGCCCGCCGCCACGGCGTCGCGCATGCGCCGCGCGGTCGGCCTCCCTGACCGCCACGGCGTCCTCGTGCTCAAGGTCACGCGCGACAGCGCCGCCGACAAGGCCGGCCTCGAGCGCGGCGACCTCGTCACCGCCGCCGCCGGCGCCGAGATCCGCACCATCGGCGACCTGCACCGAGCGGTGCGCAAGGCGGGCGCGACGCTCGCCCTCGACGTCGTGCGCGGCGTCGACGAGCGCGCCGTCGAGGTCGCGTTGAAGAGCGCCGCCTAGACCACTAGCCGATCTTCTTCAGGTCGATGTCGAAGATCAGCGGCTCGTTGGGCCCGATCTTCGGCGGCGACCCCTGGGCGCCGTAGGCGAGGTCGGCCGGGATCGTCAGGCGACGACGCTCGCCGACCTTCATCCCCAGCACGCCCTGATCCCAGCCGGAGATGACCTGGCCGGAGCCGAGCGTGAACGCGAACGGCTGCTTGCCCTTGCCCCAGGACGTGTCGAACTCCTTGCCGTTCTTGAACAGGACGCCGACGTACTGCACCGTCGCCTGCTGGCCGTTCTTGATCTCTGCGCCGCTGCCGGCGATCAGCGTCTCGGCCTTCAGCGTCTCGGGCGCGGTGCCCGAGCCCTTCGGCACGACCGGCTTCTTGTCGATGTCGGCCTCACCCGCGGTCGGTGTCACCGTGGCCGACGCCGGCGCCGTGGGCTCGGGGATCGGCTTCTGGTTCTTGGCCTCCTGCTCGGCCTTGGCCGCCGACTGATCGGCGGCGCTCTCGTCCTTGCTGCTGCCGCATCCCGCCGCGGCCAGGGCGAGGGCGAGGAGCGCCACGAGGGCACCGGTTCGAAGCTTCGGGATCTGGGTCATCGGCGGCACATTGTGCCGACGACGGGCGGAGGATGGCGCACCGCCACGTCGTCGGTGCGAAAGATTCGACCATTCCCTGCCGATCACGGGGGCGTGAGGTCGACGCCGAAGACGGTTCGGCTGGTGTACGCGCTGCTGTGCGCGGGCCTCGTCGTGCACGGCGTCAACGGGATCACCGGACCCGGCGACTGGCCCTTCCCCGAGGCCATCACGGTCTGGCTGTACCTGCTGCTGATGGTCATCGGGAGCCTGCTGGGAGTCGCCAGCGTGGTGCGCCGGCGTCGCGAGCGCCTGGCGTGGACCGCGATCACCGCGGGTCTGGTCCTCTGGACCGCCGGCGACCTGGTCTGGAACGTGTGGATCGCCAAGCTGAGCGAAGAGCCGTACCCGAGCGTCGCCGACTTCCTGTACGTCGGCAGCTACATCCCGATCTACGTGGGCGTCGTCCTGCTACTCCGAGCGCGGGTACGTCCGGTGCGCGGGTCGCAGTGGGTCGACGGGATGATCGGCTGCCTGGCGATCTCGGCCCTCGCGGCCGCCGCGCTGTTCCCTGCCTTCACCGGCCTGACCGAGGGCAACGCCACCGAGGTCGCCGTGAATCTCGCGTACCCGGTCTGCGACCTGCTGGTGCTCAGCTTCATCGTGCTTGCACTCGGCCTGACCCGCTGGCGCCTGGACAGCTCCTGGGTCCTGCTCGGCATCGGGCAGGCGACGAACGTCGTCGCCGACGTCATCTATGCCTATCAGCAGGCCGCCGGGACCTACGTCTCCGGGTCGTGGCTCGACACCGTGTGGCCGCTCGGCGTCGCGGTCACCGCTGCCGCCGCCTGGCAGCGCGCACCGCGCACGACGGTCGAGGAGCTCGGCGGCCGGACGCTCCCCCTCACCGCCGCGTTCGCGGCAGTCGCCCTCGGCGTCCTGCTGGCCGGTCAGTTCATGCATCTGCACCTGGCCGCGGCGCTGCTGGCCGGCGGCGCGCTGATCCTGGCCGGCGTGCGCGGCGGCATCCTCTTCCGCGACAACCTGCGCCTGCTGCAGACCAGCCGGCGCGAGTCGCTGACCGACGGGCTGAGCGGCCTCCCCAACCGCCGGGCGCTCATGCTCGACCTCGAGGACGCGGCGGCGGCCGCGACGTCGCACGAGCCGCGCACGCTCGCCCTCTTCGACCTCGACGGCTTCAAGCAGTACAACGACGCCTTCGGGCACGCCGCCGGCGACTCGCTGCTGCGCCGGCTCGCGGGCGACCTCGCTGCCGCCGTCGACGGCCACGGGCGCGCATACCGCCTCGGCGGCGACGAGTTCTGCATCCTGCTCGACCGTCACGCCGACGCGAACGACCCCGTCGTCGAGGCCGCGCTGCTCGCGCTCTTCGAGCCGGCCGACCCCTACGCCGTCGACGCCTCCTACGGCCTCGTCGCCCTGCCCGACGACGCCCCGACGGCGGCCGAGGCGCTGCGGCTCGCCGATCACCGTATGTACGCGCTCAAGCACGGGCGCCGCGCCACGCAGGGTCAGGCCCGCGAGGTGCTGCTCGCGCTGCTCGGCGAGCGCGAGCCCGACCTGCACCGCCACATGCGCGACGTCGCCGGCCTCGCACGCTGGGTCGG
>DATDJX010000466.1:0-5954 GCA_036520275.1 Asanoa sp. | reverse complement strand
CCACCGCCCCGAACGGCAGCAGGAGCGCCACCGGGACGACTCCGGTCCGGCGACCGCGACGGCGAGCCGGACGGCCGGGCCCGTCGCCGCCTACCACGGGAGGGCGCCCGCGCGCGGGAAGGCACCGGCATCGCCCGTGAGCCGTGCGACGTCCGCGCGTACCCGGTGACGCTCATCGTCGTGCGCCCCACCGGCGGCACGGACGGCGCTTGCCTCCGTCCGGACGACCGGTCGTACGACCATCGCCGAGCCGAGCGCACTGGGCAGGCACAATCGCATGGTGCGCGCGCTCACGCCCGACGCCGCGGCCGTCATCGCCGAGCGGTACGGGCTGGGCCGGCCGCACGGGCCGCCGGCGTACGCCGCTCGAGGCGAGCTCGGCCGGATTTGGCGGCTGGACACCGACCTCGGGGCGTGGGCGGTCAAGGAGGCGCTCGTGCCGGTCGACGAGGCGGCGGCGGCTGCCGATGTCGCGTTCCAGGAGGCGGCCGCCGCGGCCGGCGTGCCGCTGCCCGCGCCCGTGCGGGCTCGCGACGGCCGCGTGCTGCTTTCCGGCACCGACGCCGGCGCCCCGGCGTACGCCCTGCGGGTCTACGCGTGGGTCGACCTCGACCCCGACGCGACCGTCACGGGCGCCGAGCTCGGCGCGGTGGCCGCCCGCCTGCACGGGGTGGGCCATCCGGTGTCCGGACCGGTCGCGGACTGGTTCGCGGCGCCGCTCGGCCGGGCGGGATGGGCGGCGTTTGCGGCACGCCTCGACTCGGCGCCGCTGTGGCGGTGGCTGCCCCAGCTCGTCGCGCTCGACGAGTTGGTCGAGCCGCCCGACCCCGGGCAGGTGCGGATCTGCCACCGCGACCTGAACGTCGAGAACGTCCGCCGCCGCGCCGGCGCCGGTGTCGTGGTCCTCGACTGGGAGAACAGCGGACCGTGCCAGCCCGCCCGGGAGCTGGCGGCGATCCTCGCCGACCTGCCGACCGCCGAGGCGGTATCGGCGTACGCCGCCTACCGGGCGGCCGGCGGGCCGGCGGAGGTCACCGGGCCGGCCGACTTCTCTACCGCTATCGCGGCGCAGGGCCACCTGCTGGACTTCTACGGCCGCCGGGCGACCGATCCGGCGGCGTCCGAAGAGGACCGGGCGCGGGCCCACGCGCGGCTGGCCACCATGCTTGTGCGGCCGCTCACCGAGGCGTCCATGACGGACCTGCTCGGCGCCCTCGCCGACGCGACCCAGTAGCGGCGACCTGAGGCCGACACGCACACCGCCCCGTCGCCCGGCCCGTCGCCGACAAGACCCCGATTCGTGCCGTTGTCCGAGCGGTCATAACCGCAGAAGGCCGGGTCTTGCCGGTCTCGTGGTGCGCTCGCGATGGATGGCGTCTACGCATCCGCGCAGCGCTCACCGTGACGGGACCGGCTGCGCCGGCGCGCCACCTCGCCGAGACACTGGTATCACTGGACGGGTGACCTTTCCCGCCCGCCACGTCAGCGTGGCCATCGACCGCAGCCCGGCCGACGTGTACGCCTTCGCCGCCGATCCGGCCAACCTGCCGCGCTGGGCGGCCGGGCTCACCGGCTCCATCGCGCAGGTCGATGGCCGGTGGGTCGCCGAGTCGCCGATGGGCCGGATCGTCGTCAGGTTCGCCGACCCCAACCCGTACGGCGTGCTCGACCACGACGTGACCACTCCGTCGGGGGAGACCTTCCACAATCCGCTGCGGGTGCTCGCCAACGGCGACGGCAGCGAGGTGGTCTTCACCGTCTACCGGTGGCCGGCCACGACCGACGAGGCGCACGAGGCCGACGCGGCGGCCGTCGCCGCCGATCTGGCCACCCTCAAGTCCCTCCTCGAGGGCTGAGCGCGCCGGTCCGGCGCGTCCTACGACCGCAGGGCCGCCATGGTCGCCGCGACGAGCGCGGGATCCGCCCGGTACGGCGTGCTCAGCGAGATGCGGTCGACGAGGTCGCCGAAGCGGGCGCGCAGGCCGGCCGCCACCTGCGCGGGCGTGCCGGCGAGCGCGAACGCGTCGAGCACGTCGTCGCCGACCTCGCCGGCCATCTCCTGCCATGCCTGGCGTCGCGACATCTGGTGCAGCCGCTCGTGCAGGTCGCCCCAGCCGTGCTGCTCGAGCACCGGGCGGTAGGCGGGCGTCGAGCCGTAGAACGCGATCTGCGCGCGGACCGCCGGCTCCGCCGCCGCGCGCTGCGCCTCATCGGCGCCCAGGACCACGAAGGCCGGCAGGCACAGCGTGAAGCCGTCGAGCGAGCCGCGGGCCCCGGTGAGCGCGGGGATCGTCCGTTCGCGCAGATACGGCTCGGTCGTGAAGCTGTGGCAGATCATGCCGTCGGCGACCCGCCCGGCGACCGCGGTCATGCGCTCGCCGACCGCCGCCAGCAGGATCGGCGGGTTCCCGTGCGGGTTCGGGCCGGGGTCGAAGAAGTCGGTCATCAGCGTGTGCGTGTAGAAGCGGCCGCGGAACGCCAGCCGGCCGCCCTCGGCCCAGCGGGCCCAGATGGCCCGGACCGCCGCGATCAGCTCTTCCATCCGCGCGGCCGGATGGCTCCACGGCATCGCGAACCGCTTCTCGATGTGCGGCTGCACCTGCGAGCCGAGGCCGAGCTGGAACCGGCCGCCGGAGACCAGGTGGGCGTCGTTGGCCTGCACGGCGAGCGTCATCGGGTTACGGGCGAACGCGACCGCGATCGCCGACTGCACGGCGATCCGGGTCGTGGCCCGGGCGGCCAGGGTGACGCCGGTGAACACGTCGTGGCGGGCCTCCGGGACCCCGAAACCGTCGAAGCCTTCTGCCTCGGCGGCGATCGCGGCGGCCTCGACCTGCGACGGCGACGCGGCGACGTGGGCGGCAGTGTCGATCAGCATGTCAGGCGCGCCAGGCCGGTGACCGGCGCTCGAGGAACGCGTGGATGCCCTCCTGGGCCTCCTCGCTCGCGAACAGCCGGGCGGACAGCGCGGCCAGGTCGGCAGAACGCGCCGCGAACCGTTCCCGCCGGGCGGCGGTGAGCAGCCGCTTGGTCTCCGCGGAGCCCTGCGGCGAGGTCTCCTTGATGCCGGCCAGCACCGCTTCGACGGCGCCGTCCAGGCGCGGCGTCTGCACCGACTCGGTGATCAGCCCGTAGGCCGCCGCGGTCGGGGCGTCGAACGTCTCGCCGGTCAGGTAGCAGCGCGCGACCGCCCGCGGGGCCATCAGGTCCAGTGTGGTCAGCGAGATCATCGCCGGCGCCACGCCGATCCGCGCCTCGGTGAACGCGAACGACGCCTGCTCGGTGGCGATCGCGACGTCGCAGGCGCCGAGGATGCCCATGCCGCCGGCGCGGACGTGGCCGGCCACCCGGGCGACGACGGGCTTGGGCAGCTCCACGATCCCGTTCATCAGCGCCATGATGGCCTTGGTGCCCTCGGCGAGGGATCCGGTGCCCGCCTCGGACAGGTCCGCGCCGGCGCAGAACACCCGCCCGGTGTGGGTGAGCACGACCGCGCGTACGACGCCATCGGCCGCCGCGTCGTCGAGCCGGTCGCGCAGCTGGGCGACCAGCGGGGCGGACAGCGCGTTGCGGTTGTGGGGCGAGTCGAGGGTGATCCGCGCGACGCGATCGCGAACCTCGTACAGCACGAGTGTGGTCATCGCGTGTCACGTTACGGGACCCTGCGGCGTCGATCTGCCCGCATCGCTCGTCGGGTCTCGACGACCCGCGTGCGGCGGGCCGGAACGCCCGACGCGCAGACGGGCCCGCTCGCTAACCGGGCGGGCGCAGGATCGGGCGCAGGGCGTCGAGCGTCGCGGCGTCCTCGATCGTCGACGGCACCGGTTCGTCGCGGCCCGCCGCGATCCCGCGCATCGTCTTGCGCAGGATCTTCCCCGACCGGGTCTTCGGCAACGCCGCGACCACATCCACGTCGCGCGGGGCCGCGATCGGGCCGATCTGGTCGCGGACCAGCCCGATCAGCTGGGTGCGCAGCGTGTCGGGCGCGGCGTCCGCGCCGGCCTTGAGCACCACGAACACCCGCGGCAGCTGTCCCTTGAGCGCGTCGTCGACGCCGATCACCGCGCACTCCGCCACCGCCGGGTGCGAGGCGACCACCTGCTCGATCGCGCCGGTCGAGAGCCGGTGCCCCGCCACGTTGATGACGTCGTCGACCCGGCCCATCACGAACAGGTAGCCGTCGTCGTCGACGTGGCCGCCGTCGCCCGTGCGGTAGTAGCCGGGGTGGGCGGTCAGGTAGGACTCGACGTACCGCTGGTCGTCGTGCCACAGCGTGGGCAGCGTGCCGGGCGGCAGCGGCAGCCGGATCGCGATCTCGCCCTCCGCGCCGGGCGGGGCCGGCTGGCCGTCGGCGCCGATGATCTGCACGTCGTAACCGGGCACCGGCATGGTCGCCGAGCCCGGCTTGGCGGGCATCGGCTCGAGACCCATCGGGTTCGCCGCGATCGGCCAACCGGTCTCGGTCTGCCACCAGTGGTCGACCACCGGGATGCCGAGCCGGTCGGCGGCCCAGCGGTAGGTCTCCGGGTCGAGCCGCTCGCCGGCGAGGAACAGGTACCGCAGTGACGACAGGTCGTACCGTCCGATGTGGACGCCGTCGGGGTCGTCACGGCGGATCGCGCGGAACGCGGTCGGCGCGGTGAACATCGTTGTCACCCCGTGCTCGGCGACCACCCGCCAGAACGCGCCGGCGTCCGGCGTGCCGACCGGCTTGCCCTCGTAGAGCACGGTCGTGCAGCCGGTGAGCAGCGGCGCGTACACGATGTACGAGTGGCCGACCACCCACCCGACGTCGCTCGCCGTGAACGACACCTCGCCGGGGCCGATGTCGTAGATCGCCTCCATGCTCCACCGCAGCGCCACCGCGTGGCCGCCGTTGTCGCGCACCACGCCCTTGGGCCGCGCGGTCGTCCCGGACGTGTAGAGGATGTACAGCGGATCGGTGGCCGCGACCGGCACGCAGTCGACCGGCACCGCCGCCGACATCGCCCGGGCCCAGTCGACGTCGCGCTCGGGCGTCAGCGCCGCCACCGCCTCCGGCCGCTGCAGCAGCACGCACCGGGCGGGCCGGTGCCGGGCGAGCGAGATCGCCTGGTCGAGGATCGGCTTGTACTCGACGACGCGGGCGGGCTCGATGCCGCACGACGCCGACACGACGACCGTCGGGGCGGCGTCGTCGATCCGCGCGGCGAGCTCCTTGGGCGCGAAGCCGCCGAAAACCACCGAGTGCACGGCGCCGATCCGGGCGCAGGCGAGCATCGCCACCACCGCCTCGGGCACCATCGGCATGTAGATCACGACACGATCGCCGTGGCCGACGCCGAGACCGCGCAGCACCCCGGCGAAGCGGGCCACCTCGTCGCGCAGCTCCCGGTAGGTCAGCGTCCGGCCGGTGCCCGTCACCGGGCTGTCGTACACGAGCGCCGGCTGGTCGGCCCGGCCGTCGCGGACGTGCCGGTCGAGGGCGTTGAAGCAGGTGTTGAGCGTGCCGTCGGAGAACCACCGGTAGAACGGCGGGTTGCGGTCGTCGAGCACCCGGGTGGGGGCGCTGTACCACTCGATGGCCCCGGCCGCCTCGCCCCAGAAGCCGTCGGGGTCCTTCAGGCTGCGGCGGTAGGTGTCGGCATAGCGGCCCATCGAGCGCCTCCTCGCGGTCACGGTTCCGCTGCCAGCCTCCGACGCCCGCCGGGGTGGCGCAAGAGGACCGCCGCGGTCAGGCGACGTCGCGACTGGCGCCCACGGTCGCGGCGAGCAGCGCGAGGGCTGCCGCGTAGCCGAGCAACACGAGCAGCCCGGCCCACTGCGGCAGGGCGTCATCCATCGGGAGGCGGCCCAGTGCCGTCCCGGCGGCGAACGGCAGCCAACGGCTGGCGCCGACGCCGACCAGCTGGCCGACCAGGCCCTCCACGAGCGCAAGCCAGGCCAACGCGCCGGTGACCGCGACGGTCAGGTTG
>DATDJX010000465.1:0-6876 GCA_036520275.1 Asanoa sp. | reverse complement strand
TCCACTCTGCTCCTCCCACCGCTCGGCGCCGAACGACGGACCGTGCGCCACGACGAAGTCCGCCGCTTTCTTGATGTGGTCGGCGTAGAACGCGGCGTCGGTCAGGCCGACCGTACGCGCCATGAGGATCGGGTACGCGACCTCGTCGAGCTGAGTGCCGAACGAGTCAGGTGCGGTCTTTCCGTTGACGAGCGAGTTGCGGGGCATCGACCCGTCGGCCTGCTGCTGGCGCTCGAAGAGGAACCGGACCGTGTCCGTCGCTGTCGCGACGTCGCCTGTCGCGATGAGCCCGGTGAACGTCTCGTAGAGGTCGCGCGCGAAAACCTCCCGGTAGGAACCGAAGTAGGTCAGCGCCGGGTCGCCCGCGCTGACCGCCTGCCCCCACGGGCTGGCCAGGGAGGCGACGATGGCGCCCGGAAAGGTCTTGTCCTCGCTGGCCTTGAGTACGTTGGCGGACACCCAATAGGCGTTGGCGATCCGCTGCCGAGCCTGTGCGTCGGCTCCCGCTGGTGCGACCGGAGGGTTCAACCGAGCGTCGTATGTCGACCAGCCCGCGTGGTACCTCAGGGAGGTGCGTTGGAAGGGCGTACCGGCCGTGCCGCCGGCCTGCCGTATCGCGTCGGCCAGGGTGGCGCCGAAGCCGAGCGCAAGCGTCGAACCGTTGCCGTGGTTGGTGTCCAGCTGCGCGGTGAGCGCCACATTGCCTGCCGGCGCACTGTCGAAGGTGGAGCTCAGCGTGCGATCGGCGTCCAGCTGAGAAAGCCCGTCACTCACCGTGCCCGCGTAGCCGGCCGAGGCGGAGAGGAACGGCCGGTCGGCACGCAGCGCGGAGAAGACCGGCTGGGCGTAGTCACGGTTGGCTGCGATCGTGGCTGTCTCGACGTCGACGGCCGCGAGGACCGGCGAACCCGTCGACGTGTCGATGAGGGCGTCGTCGGCACCGGCGTTCCCGGTGCCACCGCAGCCGTTGCCATTGACCGTCGGATCGTAGTGGACGTACAGCTTCAGGTCCTTCTTTCCGTCCGCGACGTTGAGCTGCGTACGGACGACGACGCTGTTACGGTCCGGGTCGGTGAGGTAGTCGGCGACGAGGGTGTACCTGCCGCTCTTCGCGCGACTCGTCACCTCGCAGGACATCCCACTGCGATCCAACGCGCGCACGGTGTAGGTCATGTCGCGGGTCTGCAGGTCGGTGAACGTCTTGCCGTCGGTGACGACGAACTGCAGCGTCTCGACGTTGGTGTTGTCGATCGTCGGGTAGTAGACGTCCGACAGCGCACCGCCGGCGACGGTGAACCAGACCTTGGAGTCAGCCGTACGCGATGTGCCCAGGCAGTCCTTGCGCGCCAGGTCGAAGTGCGAGACCACCCCAGGTGCGCCCGGAGCTGGCGTCGCCGGCGCGGCGAACACCTGCTCGCCCGAGAGCGCGAGCGCTCCCGTCCAAACCAGGGCCATGATCGTTGCGATGGCAAGGGGCCTGCCCCGACGGGGTACGGCGTGCGCTGCGGACATGGACCCAGCTAACCGGAACTCGACCGGATGTCAACCACATTCAATGGTGCCGAAGGATGTGCCGGTGTCGAGGTCGCCGTCGTTCTGGGCCGATGCCCGCGGATGCGGCGCGGGATCCCGTTCAGTTCGTAAGGATGTCCCCCAGCCGAACCATCGCTTCCGCCCGGCTATCGACGTCGGCTGCCGTGGTTCGTGGGTTGATGTAGCACGGTCGGATCGCGAACCGACCACGCACCACGGTGCTGGTGGCTGTGTGCTCCACCGGACCCTCCCCCGGCATCGCCAGATAGGACGCCGGCGTCTGGGTCAACGTCCGTTGCAGGATCTGCGGGTCGCGTACGTATGTGGCGGCGCAACCGACCCCGGTGGCGAGCCACCGCATCGACGGGGTCGACAGCACCGGTGTTGGTGGTCCCGGCTGTCGCGACGACAGCCACCGGCACCACGCCGTCCGCGACATCCCTGTCGATCACGTCGGCCAGGCCGCCGACGTCCATCCGTTGACGATCGTCCACGGGGATCCGCCTGACGCCTTCCCGGCCCAGCCCCGACACGGCTGCCGCGCGCTGGATGGTGTGGTGCGCCTCCTGGCTGGCCCGCTGGGGGCTTGCCACCGCCGCGGCGAGCTGTGCGACCGCCGCGGAGGTGGTGGGGCCGGTGGTGATGAACCGTTAACACCGGTGCCGTGACGTCTGCGAACCGCAGCCACTCCGCCAGGGCCGGCATGACCACCGCGGCGGCATCTCCAAGACCATCACCTCGGCGGCGTCCGGCTGCACGCCGTCAGCGTGCCACACCGGCCGCTCCCGAACGCACAGCTTCGGACAACGTCGGCACCGCCGTTAGCGAGGGAGTCCCGTACGCACGAGCCGAGCGGCAAGCTCGGTACGGGAGCGCAAGCCGAGCTTGCGGTAGATGGCGCCGAGGTGCGCCTCCACCGTCTTGGGGCTGACGAACAGGCGCTCGGCGGCCTCGCGGTTGGTCGCGCCGTCGGCGATGATCCTGGCAAGTTGTAGCTCCTGTGGGGTGAGCTGCGCGGCGGTTTCCGGGCTGCGGCGCAGGCGCTGACCGGTCGCCGACAGCTCGGCCATGGCGCGGTCGGCCCACGGCCTGGCGCCCAGGCGATCGAAGAGCTCCGCCGCGTGCAGCAGGTGCGGCCGGGCGTCCCGGCGCTGCCGGTCACGCCGCAGGCGTTCGCCGAAGAGCAGCTCTGTGCGGGCGGTTTCGAGGGGCCAGTCCAGGTCCTTCGCCGCGAGCATCGCGGTCTGGAAGGCCGCCGTCGCGTCTTGCGTGCTGTGCGCGAGCATCCCCTGCAGACGCGGCACGAACAGCCGACCGGCGCGACTGCCGCCGGCTGCCACGAGCCGTTGCAGCTCGGCCAGCGACTGCTTCGCTTCGTCTTCCCGGCCGACCCGTACGTGTGCCTCGATCAGGCTGGCACGGGCGCGGGATATCGTTCGGGCGGCCGATGTGGACGCGAAGTGCTCGATCGCCCTCGCGTCGTTCCCACGGGTCAGAGCGAGCTCGCCGAGGTACACGCCGGCGAAGTCTTCGTACTCGGGCATGCCGACGGCGCGGGCCAGCCGCAGATACTCGGCCAGGTGCGTACGGCATTCGTCGTCGTCGCCGCGGAAGGCGTGGAGGCGCGCGAGGTTGCCGTGTGCCTCGCAGGCGATGGATGGCCGGTCGACGGCGAGGGCGAGCCCGATCGCCTCGTGGCTGTCGGCGATCGCGGTCTGCCAATCGCCGAGGTAGAACTGGTTGAGCGCCCGAGCGAGCAGCGCCTCGGGCAGGAGTCCGAGCGCGGTTCGGTCGCGCGCCATCACGACGACCGCGTCCACGAGTGCGTTCTGATCACGGTCCGGCACTGGGTTGCTCGCCACGATCCACAGCAGGATCCGCGCGTCCTCGAGATCGACCAGGGGCGGTACGACCACCGCCGTCGACCGGTCCACCGGTCGTCCCATCTGGTGCAGCAGTCGGGCGTGCGCGAGCTTCGCCAATCCGTCGTCCAGGCCGGCCCGCCGCGCGGCCGCGCCGGCACGCTCGGCAAGCTCGGCCGCTCGGGCGACCCGGAACCGTTCGGCCGCCATGGCAGCCTCCAGCAGCAGCCTGGATTCGCGCGCTGCATCGTGCGCCGCCACCGCCGCGCCGGCCCGCTCCATCTCCGCCGCGGCGGCCGCCGGATCGTGGTCGCGGGTGGCTCGACCGCGCAGCAGCGCGAGGTCGGCCGCGACCTTGGGATCGTCGGTCCCACCGGCCACGGCGGCCGTCAACGCGGCCACCCGGTCGGGCTGCCCGGCAAGGTCCGCCGCCTGTGCGGCGGCGAGCAGCCGCCGGACGGCGTCGCTGCCATGCGGGCTCAGTTCGGACGCGCGAACGAGCGCATGGACCGCGACGGCATACCCCTGCCGCCGGCAAGCGCGACTCCCGGCGTCCTCGAGCGCGCCGGCGGCGGCTTCGTCCGGGCCGGCGGCCGCCCTGGCCAGGTGCCATGCCCGGCGGTCGGCGTCCGGTTGGTCGACGTACGCCGCCGCGAGCGCGGCGTGCGCGGCTCGCCGCTCGGCCGGGTCGGCGGAGTGGTAGATCGCCGAGCGAACCAGCGGGTGCCTGACCGTCAACCGGTTGCTGGAAAGATCGATGATGCCGGCGCGCTCGGCAGGAGCGAGGGCGCCGCCGCCGAGCCCTAGTACGTCCAACGCGCACAACACCGTGCCGAGCCGACCGGAACCATCCGAGCAGGCGACGAGCAGCGCACGCCGTGTCTCGTGTGGAAGGGTGGCGGCGAGCCGGCCGAAAGCGGCCTCTGCCGAACCCACCCGCACCGGTTCCGCGAGCGGCACCCGGCCCGTCCGCTCGTCGTCGGTGAGCCAGGACGGCGCGGCGAGCAACGCCAGCGGGTTACCCGCCGTCGCCTCGTACAGACGCTTTACGACCGACGGCGCAAGGTCGGACGTGTCGGCAAGTAGGTCGATGGCGGCCGATGGGCCAAGCGGAGGCACCGTCACCGCGGGCAGCTGCTCCTCGCGGAGTGGGGCCGCCTCGTCGACCCGCGAACACAGCAGCATCGCGATCCCCTCGTCGCCCAGCCGCCGCGCGGCGAACAGGACCGCTTCGCGCGACGGGTGGTCAAGCCAATGCGCGTCGTCGACCAGAACGAGCAGCGGACGATCGTCGGCGGCGGCGGCGAGCAGCGCCAGGGTGGCGGCGGCGACCGCCAATCGATCACTGTGGACGGGCGGACCGAGTGCGAGAGCGGCCTCCAACGCCGCCCGCTGGCGTGGCAGCACCCCGGGCAGGTACGCACCAAGCGGGCGGACCAGAGCGGACAGGCCGGCGAACGGCAGGCTCGACTCCGACTCGACGCCGACCACCCGGGCCACCGTCAGGTCGGCCGCGCAGCTTTCGGCGTACCGGAGGAGAGCCGTCTTGCCGATGCCCGGCTCACCGCGCAGCAACAGCACGCCGCTGTGGCCGCGCCGCGCGTTGTCCAGCAGCTCCCGGATCCGCGACTGCTCCGGCCCCCTGCCGACGAGCATGCCCGAATCGTAGCGGGATAGGGATTCACCCGATGCGACGCGACGCAGACCCCGACCATCGTCGGTCCTACTCATGGAGAGGAAGGAGAGACAGGTGCGTCGCATCATGCTCCTTGCCGCCCTGCCGGTCGCGTTGTTCTGGCCCGCCGTGCCGGCCGCCTCCGCCGGCGACGATCACCCCGGAGTCCACGGCACCGTCTGGATCACCGACCGACAGAACGACCGCGTGGCGATCTACGACGCCTATGCGGGAACGCTGATCGCCGTGTTGAATTCCGAGCCGGTGCCCGACCCGGCTGCCGCCGACGAGCCGAATGACGTCGCGGTGGCCGCCGGCAAGGCGTACGTCACCAACGAGGCGAGCGGCACGATCAGCGTCTTCGATGCCGACACCCACGCGCTGCGCGCCCGGTTGACCGCCGGACCCAAGCCGCACCACGTGGCCTCGAGCCCGTCCGGCCGGCTGGTGGCCTACGGGGTGTACGGCACCAACGAGGTCGGCATCGTCGACACCCGCACCGACACGATCCGTCGGCTGCGGGCGTCGCACCGCTCTGGAACCGTGTTGACCCATTCGGCATCGTTCGCACCGGACGGTCGGACCGTATACACCGCGAACGAGATACGGTCCGGAGGCACCCACCTCGCCGGGACCGTCTCGGAGATCGATACCGAAACCGGCGCGATCCGGTGCGAGCTCGAAGTCGGACTGCGTCCAAGCGAGGTCGCGGTTGCGCCGGACGGTCGCATCGGCTTCGCCTCCGTCCGCAACGAACATGCGATCAAGGAGATCGACTTCGGGGTGTGCCGGCTCACCGGCCGCGCGGTCGACGTCGGGGAAGAGGTCGACACGCTGGATCTCGCGCCGGACGCCCGCAGCGTCACCGTCGGACTACGCGGTCCGGCGCCACGTCCCGCCCGAGTGGCGCTCGTGGACCTCGTGTCGTTGCGTGACATCCGCTACTGGACGATCCCCGGTGGCACTCTTACCGGCCACCAATGGACTTCGCCGAACCGACGGTTCACCTACGCCGCCTTCGAGGGTGCCGGCGCCGGCCTGGCTGTGATCGACCACTGGGTCGGCACGGTGAGCACGCTGACCCCGATCGGCGGCCGCCCGCACGGGATCGCCTTCACCCACCTGCAATAGCTGGTCCATCGTCGGGTGGCGTACCCGGCCAGCTGTCAAATCGAGGTTCACCACGGCAATGACCCGGCAGGTCACGCCGCATCTGCCGGGTCCTGGCGAACGGTGACGGCGCGCGTTACCCCTGACGCGGCCAGCCGGCCGGTATGGCGGCAGGGCCGTCAGGCGTACCAGGGACCGCCGTTCCGACGCGACGATAGCCGATGGCCGCGTACTGCAGGGCGGTCGTGGATCTCTCAGCGCGGGTATCGGCAGCCGTTGAAGGTGACCCGCAGCGTATAGACCGAGGTCGTGGCGGTGATGAACAGATGGTTGAGGCGAGGGCCCCCGAAGGTCGCGTTCGAGACGATCTCCGGCACGTGCAGCTTCCCCAGCAGCTCACCGTCCGGGGAGAAGCAGTGCAGGCCGTCGTGTGCCGCCGCCCATAGCCGGCCGACGGCATCGAGTCTCACGCCGTCGAACGAGCCCGCGTCGCAGGTCGCGAACACCTCGCCACCGGTCAGCCGGTCGTCATCGGCGACGCCGAACCGGCGGATGTGCCTACGCCGGGTGTCCACCACGTACAGAGCACGCTCGTCAGCGCTGAAGGCCAGACCGTTGGGACGCTCGAAGTCGTCGGCCACGACCCGCACCCGGCCCGTCGCCGGATCGACGCGGTAGACGTGACAGCCGCCGATC
>DATDJX010000464.1:0-10497 GCA_036520275.1 Asanoa sp. | reverse complement strand
GACGCCGGTGAAGGTGTGGAACCGGAACTCTGGGCGGGTGACGTCGAAGCCGGACCAGCCGCCGTCCCCGATCATCTTGTTCTCCCAGCGCTTCTTGTTCCCCTCGGTCTGCCAGGTGCCGTTGTCTTGCGTGCCGCCCTGGAGCAGCTCGCTGTTGTGCGGGCTGACGGACAGCTGCATGAACTGCAGCGTGCTCAGCCCGGCGTTGATCCCCTCGAGCCTGGACGGGACCCGGGAGAGCATCTGCCGGCACCGCGCGAGCTGGGCAGGGTTGGTCAGGTTCCGCGACGGTTCGTCGCAGAAGGCCGACCGGTCGACGAAGGAGCCGCTGGACCGCATGACGCCGCCGTCGTTGGCCTCGAAGAACTGGAACGGGTTGTTCGGGTTGGTCACGATGTCGTGCTGGTCGGGGTGCAGGCCGTTCGGGTGCAGGAAGTCGGTGCCGTCGAAGGTCATGTCCGTACCCGTGGCACCGGCGTCGGTCGAGAGGACCACGCCGCGCTTGTTGGCGATCACCTGACCGTACGAGTACGAGCCGCCGGCGTAGACGACGTCGGGGTGGCCGTCGGGTGTGTGCACGAACAGGTCGTACCAGCACTGGCCGGTGCACAGGTTCGCAAACGCGAAGCCCGGGTCGGCCACGTTGGTGCTGGTCAGGTTGGTGAACGTCGGCACTCCGGTGGCCACGTCGTCGCTGCGGAACAGCTGCGAGATCGGCGTGCCGGTGTTGCCCTCGTGGACGTACATCCGGGTCTTGCCGTTGGGCAGCGCGGCCACGTCGAACGCCGGGCGGGTCTGGATGATGCCCGCGTTGAGCGACGGCTTGATCTGGGTCCACGTCGCACCGGCGTCCGGAGAGCGCCAGATGCCGCGGGCGTACGAGCCGGCGTAGACGATGGAGGAGTTGGACGGGTCGAGCTCGACGTGGCGGACGCCCCGCGGCGAGCAGATGGCTTGGTTGTTGAACTCGTTGAGATCGCCGGTGCACTGGGTGACGTCGACCGAGCCGTTGTGGATGAACGACCAGGAGGCGCCGCCGTTCGTCGACTTGTAGAGGCCCCACTTGGCGGCGCCGGGCGTCGGCCGGGTCACGCCGGTGCAGCAGACGCCGTTCATGCCGCTCAACGCCGTCGTGCTGCCGACGTAGATGGTGTTGCGGTCGCCGGGTTTGATGACGATCTCGCCGATCCCCTTGCCGGCGAATTCCGGCTTGCCGATGGGTCCGACCCAGGTCGTGCCGCCGTCCGTCGACTTGTAGAGGCCGACGCCGGCAACGCAGCCGGAGGCGCAGATGTTCGCCTCGCCGGTGCCGACCCAGACCGTGTTGCCGGTCGGGTCGTTCTTGTCGATGGTCACGGCGCCGGCCGCGTTGATGCCGAGCGGACCGCCAAGGTAGTCCCATGTCGGCCTGGCGTCCAGTGCGGCGTTGGTGCGCCAGATGCCGCCGCCAGCGGGTGTGATGAACATGCGGCAGTTGCCCGGCACACAGGTGTCACCGATCGCGATAGCCGTCGTGCGACCGCCCGCGACGTACGCATTGGGCACGTAGTTGAACTGGGTCAGGAACTGGCTCGACGGGTAAAGCGCCTCGCTCGGGCCCACGGAGACCCAGGTGCCTTTCTGGCCCTTGCCACCGGGGAAGGGCTTGTTCTTGGACGTGGTGTACGCGGCGCGGGCAATGTCCATCTGCGCGACGCTGATCGTTCCGGCTGGGTAGGCGCGCTCCATGAACTCCTGGTCGGCCCCGCCGCCGGGGCCTTCCAGGCCGCCGTTGCCGGGCAACGCTTCCATGTGCTGCTCGACCAACGGGGGAAGTTCACCCTCGCTTCCTTCGGCCTCGGCCTCTGGTCTGGTGCCTGACGACGAAACGGCGATGGCGCCGCCGACTGCGGCGAGCGTCACCGCCAGGAGCCCGGTCAGGATCTGACGACGTCTGCGGGTCATGGGGGATTCCCCTCCCAAGGTCGTCGCTGCGCGACGGCATGGGGTCGATGGCCGTCGTTGGCAGCGTCCTGGGTGGAGCTAAGCAGATCGCCCGGTCAAGGACAATCGTCAATGCCCGGGAGGGTCAGGTCAGACGTGCCACCGGCGCGCCCGTAGGCCGGCCGGACCGCGTCGCCGCGGCTCATCCCTGCTGGGCCTGCACTAGCATGGGTCGCACGCCCCGACTCGCCGGACCGAGAGGGCACCTCGACGATGGCAACCCTCCCTGACGCTCGACCGCTCGCCGCCTCCCGCGAGATCCAGGGCAACGTGCTGGCGCCGTTTCGCGCCGAGTACCAGACGTTCATGTTGCTCGGCTTCCGCAACCAGCGCGCCGGCGCCAGACGCTGGCTCGGCGCCGCCGCCGCGCGGACCAGCACGACCGCGGACGTGCTCGCGGCCGCGGGTGACCGCATCGGCCGCGGCCGCTCGCAGCCCTGGATGAACCTTGGGCTCACCGCCACCGGCCTCGTGACGCTCCATCCCGAAGCCGCCGCCGATCTGGTGCGTTTCGAGGCGTACTGGAGCGGGCCGCTTGGGTCGCGGCTCGACGAGCCCGGCCGGCTCACCACCACCCCCGCGCTGCTCGGCGACGTCGATGCCAGCGATCCGAGGTTCTGGCTGGTCGGCGGCCCGGAGCGGCCGCCGGTCGATGCGCTGCTGACCATCGCCGCCGACGACGAGGCGATGCTGACCCAACGGGTGGTCGAGGAACGGCGAGAGGCCGAACGCGCCGGGCTCGCGGTGATGCCGTTCGCTGCCACATCATACGAGGGGTCGTCTGCCCCGCTCGGAAAGGTCCTCCGGAACGAGCAGGGGCACAGCGTCGAGCACTTCGGTTTCGCCGACGGCATCTCCCAGCCGGGCATCCGGGGGTTCAGCGAGGAGGCACGCAACAACGGCCGACTCGAGGACGCCCGGCGTCCCGGCTCTCCCATCATCGCAGCCGGCGAGTTCATTCTGGGATACCCGGGGGAGCGCCGGCCGCCGACCCGGGCGCCACGGCCGTCGCCGGCGCCCTGGATGCGCGACGGATCGTTCCAGGTGTTCCGACGGCTCCGCCAGGACGTGGCGGCCTGGTGGGAGAAGATGAACACGCTCAGCGGTGGGGGCAGCGCGCCGGCGGACGTCGCCGCTAAGGCGATCGGGCGCCGGCCCGACGGCAGCCCGCTGATGCCGAGCGCCGACCGGAACCGGCCGAACGACTTCAGCTACCGGGACGACGCGCACGGATGGCACACGCCCGTGTACGCCCACATCCGCAAAATGAACCCGCGCGACGACGCGGTGTTCCGGGACCGCAGTCACCAGCTCCTGCGGCGGGGCGTCTCCTTCGGACCGCGCTTCGATCCGAACAAACCCGACGCCGCGGAGCGGGGACTGTTCTTCAACGCCTACATGGCGAGCATCGAGGATCAGTTCGAGTTCCTGCAGCGGCGGTGGGCGAACGACCCGGAGTTTCCGGCGCGAACCCTCGCCACGCTCCGGCAGCGGACCGGCACGGGGCACCTGGTCGCTGGTCTGGACCCGGTGGTCGGTGACGACGCCCGAGCGGCGCGTCGGCGCATCGGAAAGCGGGTCGCCCGCGAGATCCCGCCGCTGGCGTTCGGCGGCTTCGTGACCACCACCGGCGCGGTGTACGCGTTCGCGCCCTCCCGCAGCGCCCTGCTCATGCTGGCCGGTGAGCCGTCGCTGCACACGCCGGCCGCCGCTGGCGGGTTACCCCGCGGCTTGCAACGCTCGACAGCGGTCACCGTTTGAACTCAGGCCGGCTCGACCCGGCGGAGCGTGCGGTCGACCCGCTGCAGCAGCGCGTCGACGTCCGAGTCGTCCGCCGCGATCCACACCGGCAAGGCGGGCAGCGGCGGTCCGTGCGGCAGCCGAACGCCGGTGAGCCGCTGATAGGCGTTGCGGTACTCGACGCTCGGCGCCCGTTCGTACAGCGTCAGGTAGGTCTGGGCCGCCCCGGTCCGCGCGTCCTCGTTGCCCGGGTCCAGCTGCCACATCGTGTCCAGCATCGCCGCCACCTCGTGCGGCTCGGTCCAGGCGCCCGCCGTCTCGCGCAGCTGCTCGATCTCCGTCCTGGCATCGGTCCGCCCGAGGGCCACCCGCAGCCGCACCGACAGCAGGTACGCGCTCACCTGCGTGTCACGCTCGCTGTGCTCATCTGCGATGGCGAGCGCCTCCGAGTTCAGCCGCTCGGCGGCCTCCGGCCGGCCGCTCGCCAGGTGCAGCCGCGCCAACCGATGCAGCCACTCACACAGGAAGTACGGCGCGTCCAGATCACGGGCGAGCTCGACGGCCCGGCCGAGCAACCGCCCGGCGTCCTCGCTGCGGCCCTCGGCGGCGGCGATGGCGCCCAGGTTGGCCACCTGGTCGGCGACGCTCGAGCCATCCCCGATGTCGATCGCCACCCGCAGGGAGTGCATCGCGCACGCGCGGGCCCTGGCGTAGTCGCCCTGCTCCCGATATACCTCGCCCATGTTGCCGACGATGACGTTGGCGGTGTGCCGGGCGCCGATGTCGCGGGCCACGGCCAGGGCACGCCGATAGCTTCCGATCGCCTGTCCGTGATCGCCGCCGCGCAGGTATGCCCAACCGAGGTTGCTCGCGGCGTGCAGCGTGCAGTTCCGGTCGCCGGCACGTTGCGCGGTGTCCAACGCCCGCCGCAGATGGTCGAGCGCCTCCTCCAGGTGTCCGGTGTTGAGGTGGACCAGACCGACGTGGTTGAGCGCGATGCTCATGCCGGCCAGGTCACCCGCCTCGCTCGCCAACGCGAGGTGCCGCCGCGCCGCCGCGAGCGCCTCGCCGTACGCGCCTTGCCGGAACAACGCGAACGTGATCCGGTCCATCGTGCGCGACAAGCCCCGCCGGTCTCCGAGCTTCACGAACTCGCCGGCGGCACGTTCCAGCCAGCTCACCGACTCCGCATAGGAGTTGGTGTACATGAACAGGTCGCCGAGCTGGCGCTGGCTGGCGGCGAGGATGTCGCGGCGACCGGTGGCCTCGGCTGCCCGCGCAGCCCGCCGATAGTGTCCTTCGGCCTTCGACCACAGCCCCAGGTGGTGGTAGACGCTTCCGATCTCGACGTCCAGCTCCGCCCGGTCCGCTTCCGAGACCAGCGGCAGCAGTCGCCCGTAGTAGTCGATCGCGGCCTCGTTGGCGAACATCGCCTTGGCGTGGTCGCCGGCGGCCCGGAACCAGATCCGCTGCTTGTCGACGCGGGCGGTGCGGCCGTAGTGATGCGCGAGTACGTCGATGTACTGCGAGAGCCGGTCCGCGAAGGTCTCCTCGACCAACTGGCCCATTCGCTCGTGCAGGGCGGCCCTCGTGTCGTACGTGATGCTCTGGTACGCCGCCTCCTGAGTGATCGGGTGCTTGAACTCGTACTCGGGATCCGGGTCCGCCGCGACCTGCGAGGTGAGGTCCAGCTCGTCGAGCCGGCGCAGTTGGTGGGCAACCTGGTGTGCGGTTCCCGCCGCCGGGTAGACCGACGTGATCCACGGTGGCTGAAACCGCCGCCCCATCACGCTGGCCACCTTGATGGTCGCCTTCTCATCGTCGGTGAGCTGGTCGATGCGTGCCATCACCAACCGCTGCAGGCTGTCCGGCACCTGCAGCTCGGCGAGCGCGTGTGGGTCGCTCGGGTCGCCGCCCTTGCCGTGCAGGTAGCTCACCAGCTCCTCGACGTAGAACGGGTTGCCGCCGGCCTGATCCGCGATCTCTCGGGTCAGCCCCGGGGCGATGACGGCGTCCTGCCCGTAGCGCTCTCGCAGCCGCAGGGTGGCGAGCCGGTCGGTGTCCGCGCTCGGCAGCTGAGCGAGCGGCACCTCGACCAGATGGTCGAGCGTGGCAAGCCGGCTGGACACCGGCTCGCGTGAGGTGGCGACCAACAGTACCGGCAGGTCTGCGATGTGACGACAGATGTGGTCGAGAAGGGCCAGGGAAGCGGGGTCGATCCAGTGGCAGTCCTCCAACAGCAGCGCGAGCGGCCCGGCTGCGGCGCGATCTCGAAGACAGGCCAGCACGGTGGAGCGCAGCAGCTCGTCCCGGCCCGCGGGGTCGAGCTGCGCGGTCAGGTCGGTGTCGGGCATGGGCAGGTTCACCACCGGCGCCAGCACCGGGGCGCGCTGACCCGTGCCGTCGTACCGGGAGATCCGCCTAGTCAGTTCCTCCCGCTGTGCGGCGATCGGCAGCGCTGGGTCGAGCTCGAGGAGCTCCCGCCAGATCGACCGCCAGACCAGATAGCTCGTACTCGTGCCGTGGGAGCGGCAGCTGCCCCCGTACGCGGTGAAGCCGGACGCCCGCGTTATCTGGCCGATCTGTGCGGCAAGGCGGGACTTGCCGATGCCTGCCTCGCCGCGCAGCCACACGAGGTGGCCGCGGCCGGAGCGCACCCGTGTCGCGATCGCGCGAAACGTCCGTAGCTCGTGGTCGCGATCGACCAGTCGAGCCGCCGCCACCGAGGACGGTGGCGGGGGCGACGCGGGCTCTCGTGCGCCGCGCACCGCCCACACCTGGACCGGTCGGGCCTTGCCCTTGACGGTCAGCGCCGCCAGCCGGTCGGCGACGACGATGTCGCGTACGCGCTCACGGGTGGCCGGGTCGATGAGCAGCTGGCCAGCGTCGGCGGCTTGCATCAGGCGTGCGGCCAGGTTGACCGCGTCGCCGACGACCGCGTACTCGCGGCGCACGGTCGATCCGACCTCGCCGCAGTACACCGGCCCGGTGCTCACCCCGGCCCGGTAGGGGCCACCCGGCAACGCCAGCAGCTCGAGGCAGCACCGGATCGCCCGTTCCTCGTCGTCCTCGTGGCTGACCGGGGCGCCGAACACCGCTACCAGCACGGTGCCCTTGTCGTCGGCCATGAGATGGCGCAGATGCCCCCGATACCGGTCGATGACGACGACGCCGGCGGCAAGCCAGCGTTGCAGCGCGTCCACGGTCCGTGGGTCGTCGTCGGACAGGTCGGGCAGCCGGACGAATGCCGTTGTCACCTTGCGGTGCTCGCTGACGAGCTCGTCGCGTCCGGACCGCAGGCGTGTCCGGATCGCCGGGTGCAGGAACGGTGTCAGCAGCCGTTCAAGGTCCGGGCCCGACGGCGCCGCCTGCGTGGACGGCTCCGGTTCGGGCGCCCGTAGCAAGCGGGAACCAACGACCTCCCACCCGTCACGCTCCTGCGCCGCCGCGAGTCCCGCCGCGTCGCGCAGCTGGGAGCTCACCACGACCTGGTCCTGCTGCGCCACGTGCAGGGCGTCGACGGCACGGTCGAGCGCGGAGCCGGCGACCAGGTGCTGCAGCCGGATCTTCGGGTCACCGAGCAACATCACCTGCACAGGGCCGCCGGCCAGCCCGACCCTGATGGTGAGCGAGTGTGTCCCGGCAGGAGACGACAGCGGCGCGATGGAGGCCGTCGCCGCCCGGATCTGCTGGGCACACCGGACCGCCCGACGCGCCACCGCAGGGTACGACGCGGAGTCGTAGCCGAACATGCCCACCAGCGCGTCGCCGGCGAAGTCCACCACGCTGCCGCCGGATCGTGAGATGGCGTCGGCGGTGACGGCGAACCAGCGGTTGATGACCCGGGTGAGCTGCTCGGTGCCGTAGCTTCCGGAGCCGGCGAGAGCCTCCGCCATCGCGGTGAAGCCGACCACGTCGGCATAGAGGATCACCGCGTCGATCCGTTGTGTCCGGGGCGGATCGCTCGCACCCTCCGACGACAGGAGCAGCCGCATGACGTGCTCGGGCAGGTACGACCGCCACGTCGACGCGAGATCACTCCCGGCGTGCGACGATTCACGCGGCGAGCGGCCTGCGGTCACGCCGACCGTCCTTGTGGGGTCACGGTCCGAGTCTTAACGTCAGGGTCGATGCCCACCATCGGTCAATCAATCGAGACAAAGGGAGGCCGCGAATGGGCCAGCCCGTCAGCGACGCCGCCGTCGAGCTGCTGGGGGCGTGCCCGCATTCCGTGCGGTTCGCGTTCGGCGCCCCCCTCGACTACCCGTACGCGGCGGCTCGGCTGGTGCGGGACAATCCGCCGCCGGTGCTGTTTCGGCGGGTCATGGCGGCCTCGCCGCCGCCTGACCGGGACGGTGCAGCATGGACGACGGGCCTGGTGACGCCCGGCGGACCGTTCCAACCGGGCGGCGGCACCCCCCTGGGGGAGGTGTGGGCGGAGGAGGGCGCCATCGCGCTCGACCTGCCCGCGCCGGACGACATCGTGCTGGACTGGTGGTTCAGCGTGCCGCGGGCCCGGCAGACGATGACCTTCCCCGGATCGGACCGGGATCGCTGCGTCCTCTCCGTTCCATACTGGAGCCCGGTGCCGCCGTCCGGAGACCCCGTTACCAAGCAGGTCGACTACTTCGCCATCCACCGGGTGCCCTGGGCGAGGCCCCCGCGCGACGGCTGGGTCGCCCTGAGCTTCGATGGGTTCTGGCCGGCGGAGCGCGACAGCGCCGATATGATCGCCCCCCTCGGCAGCTGCGACGCGTCCTGCCCGCCGTCCGAGTAACGACGGGGGCCGGCTCGTCGCGCCCGGTCGGCCGGATCCGGCGTGTCGCGGCGGTTGTGCGGGTATTCGGTCCTACGCAGGTGCCAGAGGTCCCTGTTCGCGCAACGGCCCACAGAAAGGTTGACCATGGCAGCCGGTTCGATGTCTTCGACACACGAGATGGTGTGCGAGGCGGAAACGTCCTCCGAGGCACTCTTCGCATGCGTGAACGACGCGTGTGGCCGTCGAGTCGTCGTCGGCAAGTCCCAACCGCGGCTGACGGTGATCGATCGTGGCGACTTCGGGGTCCGGCACGCCGGTTCCAAAGGCGGCCTGGCGATGGACGGGGTGGCGGTGGCCTAGCCGACGCAATCACATCGGCCCGACCGAACGGCGGGACATTCGGACGGGCCGATAGGAGTTGGTGGCCTATTCCGGGTCTTCGACCTTGATGATCGGGCCCTCGGCGTAGCCGCTCATGTCGTAGCCCACCGGCCCGAGGGACGAGTCGAGGAACGCCGTCACGACGATCTTGTAGACGCCCGACTGGCTCCTGTTGCCCGGGTCCTCCTCGGGCAGCGTGAAGGCGGGAACGGTGAGCTTGGCCGAGTAGGCCTGGTCGAGCGTGAACGGCCCGCCGACCGGGACGTCCACGCTGCCGAGCGTTACCTCGTCGCCCGGACCCTGCGACTCGGCATACGCCGTCACGACCCAGTTCGGGGTGTTTACCGACAATGCCGTCAGCCACAGCGGCACAAGGTTGCCGAAGACGTGCCAGTTGACGTCGATGTCGAACGGCTTGGCGCGGTTCACGACGAGGTTGGATCTGCCGAGCGCGGGCTGCTCGGTGATCACGACGCCGGTGAACTCGCCCTCGATGGCGGGGTCGGATGGCCCGGTCGGTGGGATGTTGGGATCGAAGCGGTCGGTCATGTCAATGCTCCTTCGACAGTTGTTGGGCTCGACCGGTCGTGAAAGTGCGTGCAGATCCGCTTGGGCACTAATCCCGCAGTCAATGCCTTTGCACCGCCGATCTGTCCACGCCACCGTAGCCGTCGAATTCCACGTGGTCAGCCGGATCACCGACAGATAGCGTGGCGCCTAAACGGCCACATAAGATCGGCATTTCGTCGGGCAGCCGGTTCCACAGCGAGAGCGGTTGACAACAATTGGGCAATCCACGATGTGGGATGGTGGTATTTCCTCGATCTCGGATCACGATGCGCCGAGCCGCGTGGGTATTGGCTTCGCCGAACAGCAAGCGATCATGAGAGATTCCGCGGTCCCGGCGATCGGCGCCGGCCACGTCCGTCGGTAAGGGATCGACTCGGGGTCGTGCCGTTCGGTCGAATGTGCGACCGTTGGAGCATGCGGTGGGAAGCCGGCGACGGGGAGCCCGGCGAACGAGGCCACCCGACCCTGTCCGGGGCGGTTCCACCGAAGGAATCCACGACGGACCACGACACGCCCGCGGTCCCTGGCCTCGCCTGGAACAGTCTCTTCCCGACGCGCCGATCGCCGGAACCCAGCAGGTCGGTCACGCCGGCTTCCGGCGGGCAGCGTCCGGCCGTGCCGGACGGGACCGGCGCGACACGCGGCGAACCCGCGCGGGAGCCGGTCGTGGGGAATCCGTTACCTGCGGAGGATCGGCGGTTGCCGGTCGTGGGAGAAACGCCGGCACAAGCGGTCGACGTTCCTTCTTCGGTCGGGTACGACGCGCCCGGCTTCGGGCCGGGCGGGACGGGGGAGCCGGCCGGCGTCGCGTCCGACCTTCGGGTCGCCCGCTACTACGCGGATCGCGCGTTGCGGAAGGCTCGCAGAGCCGACACGGACGCCCGGCGGCTCGACATCCTCCTGCCCCCGGCTCGGCAGGTCCAGGACGGCCTGAGGAGCCTGCTTCACCACGACGGCGTGTGGACCTCGATCCGGAACGCCGAGGACGCACTCAGCACGGCGAACGAGGCGGAGCGTCTTGATCTGTCGCGCGCCCTCGATCAGGACCTCGCCGGGCTGCTCGT
>DATDJX010000463.1:0-18061 GCA_036520275.1 Asanoa sp. | reverse complement strand
CTTGGCCTTGACGAGCGCCACGATGTCCAGCTGGTCGCTGTAATGCTGTTGGTAGTCGGTGAGGGCCAACAGGTACGGGCCGTTGAGCTGGTTGTCCTTGTAGATAGCTCGAATCGGTTCCTGGACGACGCCGCCCACGGGGAACTGCATCGGGATGCTGTCCCCGACCCGCCAGCCGTGTTGCTTAGCGACGTCGGTCTGCACGGCCACGCCGCCGCCGGCCAGGTCGGTGAGGCTGCCAGCGGTGGTCACGGTGCGAACCGTCTTGTCGTACACAACCGGGTCGACGCCGACCAGTTGCTGGGTCCCACCGTCCAATTTGAACACACCGATGCGGACGCCGGCCGCGGACTCGACCTCGGGCTGCTGCCGCAGCCGGTCCACCACTGCACTGCTGAAGCCCTGGCTGCTGTTGGTCGGGCCGGTGAGGATGTAGTCGGCGGCGACCGCCTCATCGAGGACCTTGGCGACGGACGCCTTGAGCGAGGCGGCGAAGATCGTTACAAGGCTGACCAGGGCGAGCCCGATCATCAGCGCGGCGGCGGTGGAGGCCGTGCGGCGTGGGCTGCGCATCGCGTTCTCGCGGGCGAGCTTGCCGGGCTGCCCGGCCCATCGGGCGAACGGCCAGCCGAGCAGCCGGGCGAGCGGCTTGGAGATCAGCGGGCTCAGCACGCCAACGCCGAGGAAGATCACGACGGCACCGCTGGCGACGTTGAGCAGCCGGTTGCCCCGTGCGGCGAAGAGCCCGAGCAGGAGGAGCGCGACACCGACGGCGGTGACGAGCGTGCCGACGACGATGCGCCGCCAACTGATCCGCGTCGATTGGGCCACCGCCTCCTCGCGTAGCGCCGCCACCGGTGGGACGCGGGTGGCCCGTAGCGCGGGCATCAGCGACGCGAGCAGCGTGACGACCACACCGACCACCATCGCGACGACGACCGTACGCGGCTGGACGACGAGGGTCGTCGATGGCAGGTCGACGCCGAGCGCGGCGAACACGGCCTGCAGACCCACCGCCACCAAGACGCCGACACCGAGGCCGACGACGGAGGCGAGAACGCCGATGATCAGAGCCTCGAGAAGAACCATGGTGAGAATCTGGCGTCGGCCGGCGCCGACGCATCGCAGCAACGCGAGCTCTCGGGTGCGTTGGGCGAGGATGATCGAGAAAGTGTTGACGATGATGAACGACCCGACGAACAGGGCCACAAAGGCGAACGCGAGCAGGGCGTAGTTGATGAACTTGGTGAACTGGCCCACCGCCTTCGCCGTTGCCTCGGCCAACTGCTTTCCGGTGAGGACCTCCACGGACGGGTCGAGCGCGGCGCTGATGCGGTCGCGGAGTTGCTGCGGATTGGTGCCGTCGGCGGCGACCACGTCGATCTCGTCGTAAAGGCCCTGGCGATTGAGGACCCGCTGGGCGGTCGCCAGGTCGAAGCCGGCCAGCGTGGCGCCGGCCAGGTTGTCGGCCGGACCGAAGCCGAGGATGCCGGTGATGGTGAACTGGCCGGGCGTGCCCTGGAAGAGGACCGTCACCCGGTCGTTGACCGCGAAGCCCTGTTTCTTCGCGGTGTGCGCGTCCACCGCCACCTCGCCCGGACCGCTCGGCCGGCGCCCCTCACGCAGCGTCGCGCCGGCCTGCAGCTGCGGGACGGTGCTCAAGGAAACACCGATCGTCGGCGCGCCGCCGGCCGAGACCGGCTTGCCGTCCTTGCCGACGAACTGGGCGTAACCGGCGACGCTGCCCTCGGCGGCGCCGACGCCGGGCACGGCGGTCACCGTGTCGAGCAACCTCGCCGGCATCGGTGCCCGCTGCTCGTTGCCTTCGCTGGTGAAGGTGTCCCGGGTGCGCACGGCAACGTCGACGCCCTTGGTGGTCTGCTCGAACAGCTGCGTGAAGGTTCTGTCGATGGTGTCGGTCAGCACATAGGTCCCGGCCACGAACCCGACGCCGAGCACGATCGCCAACGCGGTAAGCGCCAGCCGCAGCTTGTGGGCCGTCAGGCCACGGAGGGTAACTTTCCACATGACGGACGTCAGTCCCCCAACCGCTTCATGGAGTCGAGCACCTTCTCGGCCGTGGGGTCGAGCATCTCGCCCTCGACCCGGCCGTCGGCGAGGAACACCACGCGGTCCGCGTACGCGGCGGCGGCCGGATCGTGGGTGACCATCACGATGGTCTGTCCGAACTCGTCCACCGAGCGGCGCATGAACGCGAGGATCTCCGCGCTGGACCTCGAGTCGAGGTTTCCGGTCGGCTCGTCAGCGAAGATGATCAGCGGTCGGGACACGAGAGCCCGAGCGCCCGCCACGCGCTGCTGCTCGCCGCCGGACAGCTCCGCCGGCCGATGGCGCAGCCTGTCTCGCAGCCCGACCGCGGTCAACACGCGGTCATACCATTCGGGCTCAGGTGCGTTGCCCGCCAGGGCTAGCGGCAGCGTGATGTTCTCCGCAGCGGTCAGAGTGGGCAGCAAGTTGAACGCCTGGAACACGAAGCCGACGCTGGTCCGCCGCAACAGGGTGAGCTGTCGCTCGGAGAGCCGGCCCAGCTCGGTGTCGCCGATCCAGACCTCACCGCTGGTGACCCGATCCAGACCGGCGAGGCAGTGCAACAGTGTGGACTTGCCGGAGCCGCTGGGCCCCATCACCGCGCTGAACTGGCCGCGCGGGAAGCCCACGGTGATGTCGTCAAGGGCCAGGATGGCGGTGTCACCCGAGCCATAGATCTTGCTGACCCCAACAGCCCGCGCGACCTGCCCGTCGCGCATGCTCGTCTCGGTAGTGTCGCTCATCCGCCGTCCCCCCAACTGGCACGATCCCGCCGCGCCCCCGTGCGACTCGCCAATCGGGCGCTCCCGTCGCGTCACGGAGCGACCCCATGCATTGTTCCGTGCCGCCAGCTGGCCGGCATCGCCCGCTCGGTCACCGCACGAGTCCTACGTCCGCCCGGAACACCCACCCGTCCCGGTCTCGGTCACGGTCGCCCAGCAGCCGCGGGATGCCGACCATGCCGCCTTGGGTGAGCGGCACGGGCGGACCGCGGTGGCTTGTGGCGTGCGGGATGTACCGACGCGGCAGGGGCTGGCTGCGCTGCTGGTACCCGGACCAACCGAAGGAGGTCCGGGGGCCGGTCGCACGCACGCGACCGGCCCCGATCAAACCCCCGGGCTACCGGTCGTCCCGGTCGAGTTGCACACTCCAGATGCTGCGGCCGTACGTCGCCGCGTAGAGCGTGTTGGTGCTCGCCTGGTACTCGAGGTCGTTGACCGGCGCACGCGGCAGCCCGCGGCCGAGCCGGTACCACTTGACGGTGGGGTTCTGGCCCCCGGCCTTGGCGACGTTCGCGGTGAACACGCCGAGGTCGCTGGCGACGAAGATCCGGTTCGGGTTGAGGGGATCCACGACGACGTCCTGGGTGGGCGCCATCGGAAGGTTGCCGCTGATGTCCGTCCAGTGCGCGCCGCCGTCGGTCGTACGCAGGACGTGCGCGTTGTTGTCCGCGTTGCGCAGGCCCGAGTACGTCACGTACGCCGTGTTGGCGTCGCGCGGGTCGACCGCCGCATGGGTCACCCAGCGGACCGGCAGGGCGGGATCGGTGAACCTGGTCCAGGTCGCGCCGCCATTCTTGGTACCCCACAGCCAGCCGTCGTCGGTGCCGGCGTAGACGACGTTGGCGTCGGTCTTGGCGACCGCCACCGTGGTGAGGGTCCCGAACGGGTACGACGGGTCGGTACCCGACTCGGGGTTGCTCAGGCTCGGACTGATCGCGGTAAAGCTCACGGCCCGGTTCGTAGACCGGTTCAGGATGTTGCCACCGTAGTAGACGGTCGATGGTGTGCTCGGGTCGAGCACGACCGGCGTCTGCCAGTTCCGCCGATCCGCGGTGGTCGCGTTGATGAAGCCGGTGCTGTTGTTGCCCGCGTTGACCGATCGCGAGCAGAAGCCGAACTGGGAGCAGGCGTACACGAAGTTCTGGTCGCTCGGGTCGATGACGGTGTAGAGGCCGTCGCCGCAACCGCCGTACGACCCCCAGGCTCCGGTGACCACGCCGGCGGAGTTCCAGGACCGCAGGCAGCCGTTGTCCTGGGTGCCGCCGACGACCCGGTTCGCGGTCTGTTCACTCACGTCGACGGTGTAGAACTGGCTCCACGGCTCGTTCAGGGCCTCGGTCCAGGTGCCGGTGGCGCCGTTGCCCGTCGACACGTAGAACCCGCCGTCGTTGCCCTCGTACGCGCGGCCCGTAGTGGTCGGATCCCAGGCCATCGCGTGGTGGTCGACGTGCAGGTTGCCGACGTTGGCCCAGGTGGCACCGGCGTTCGCGGACAGCCGCAGGCTGACGCCGGCGATGAACACCCGGTCGGCGTTCTGCGGGTCGACCCAGACCTTCGACGTCCAGACCGTATCCCCGCCGGGGTTGGCGGGGGTCATCGTCTGGAACGTCGTGCCGCCGTCGTCGGACCGGTAGAAGCCGCGGAACCCGCGCTGCGTCTGGCCGCCGCCCGATTGCTCCTGCGACCAGTTGCCGGTGCTGACGTACACCCGGTTCGGGTTGTTGGGCGCGATCGCGACGCCGATCCGCGCTTGGGCCGTGGTCGTCGTGCTGGTGCTCGAGGCGAATCCGATCGTGTCTCCGGGGGTGAATGACGTGATCCGGTCGTTCTCGAGTCGGGTCCAGGACGCTCCGCCGTCAGCCGTGAAATAGAGCCCGGTGCCCGGTCCGGTGTAGCACCGGCACAGGGTTTCCCGGTGGTGGTCCCACATGGGGACGAACATCTTGTCGGGGTTGGTCGGGTCCATCGCGATGTCGGTGGCACCGGTGAAGTCGTTAACGCCGGCGAGGATCCGCGTCCAGGTCGCGCCGTAGTCGGTCGACTTGTAGAGGCCGCGCACACCACCCGGCGCGAACAGCGAGCCGGCGGAGGCGGCGTACACGATGGTGGGGTTCTGTGGGTTGAACCGGATGGCGCCGATGGTGCTCGAGCCGGCGAGGCCGACCCGGGTCCAGGTCGCGCCGTCGTCGGTCGAGCGGTAGACGCCGTCACCGCCGTAGCTGAGGCTGCCGCCACCCGGGTTCACCTCGCCGGTGCCCACCCAGATGTCGCCGTTGGGGGCGACAGTGACCGCGCCGATCGACTGCGGGAAGTCGTCGGGCCAGGCCTTGACCATCGTCGCCCCACCGTCCGTGCTCTTCCAGACGCCGGCTGTGGCGACCGCGACGTAGACGGTGCCCGGCTGCGTGTGGTCCGGGGCGATGTCGGTCACCCGCCCGCCGACGTTGGACGGCCCGACGAAGCTCCAGTTCGGATTGACGAGCCCGCGAAGTTCGTCCGGGATGGCGGCTGCCTGTTGTCCTGCGAGCTCCAGATCTCCCGGAGTGATCACGTCTCCGGGAACCTGCCGGGAGTCGAGGTATCCGTCCCGGACCTCGTTCTCCTCGTCCTCGGCCTCCGCACAGTTCGTGCCGAAGTCCGGATCGTCGGCATCGCAGGCCGGGATGTCATCCGAGACCGGCGCCGCGAACGAGTAGGTCGGTGCCGTCACGACGGTGAACGCGAGCACCGAGGTGACGGCCAGCAGTCGCGCCAAGGTGTTGCGCGCGTTCGGCCGTTTCATGCGTTCTCCCTCCCTTGTGCAGGCGGGAGCCCCGGGTACAGCCGGGAGACAAGCGTTGGTGCGGGACCGGGCGACCACGGGGCCGGGCCTGTCATCGGCGAGGCCAGCCTAGGTCCTTACTTCGGCGACAGTCAATGACTCCGACGGCCCGACGTCCCAGCCTCGACGCGGCGCATCGAAGGAACAATGTGGACGCAGCCGAGGACGTTGGCGTGGGTCGTTGTGGGCGGCCGCTGGCCACGGGCCTTGCGCCTCGACGTTGTCCAGGCCGACCAAGATCGGCCGACCTGGACATCGGGGATCAGGCGAGGTCGAACCGATCGAGGTTCATGACGTTGCTCCACGCGGCTGCGAAGTCACGCACGAACGTCTCCCCGGCATCGTCGGTCGCGTAGACCTCCGAGATGGCTCGGAGTTGGGAGTTCGAACCGAAGACCAGATCGACGGCGGTGGCGGTCCACTTGACCTCGCCGGTGACGCGGTCCCGACCCTCGTACACGTTCTCGGCCGATGCGGATGCCGTCCACTGCGTGGCCATGCCGATCAGGTTCACGAAGAAGCCGTTGGTCAACGTCTCGGGTCGGTCGGTGAAGACGCCGTGCTTGGACTGCCCGACGTTGGCGTTCAGGGCCCGCATGCCGCCGACCAGAACGGTCATCTCGGGAGCGCTCAGGTTCAACATGAACGCCCGGTCCACCAGCAGCGTCTCCGGCGACAGCTTCTCCCCGGCCCGCAGGTAGTTCCGGAATCCATCCGCCCTCGGCTCGAGCACGGCAAACGAGTTCCCGTCGGTCTGCTCCTGCGACGCATCCGTACGCCCCGGCGCGAACGGGACGGTGATGTCGTATCCGGCGTTCTTCGCCGCCTGCTCGACCGCCGCGCAGCCACCCAGGACGATCAGGTCGGCCAGCGAGATCGTCTTTCCGCCGGGCTGCGCACCGCTGAAGTCCTGCTGGACCTGTTCGAGGGTCCGCAGCACGGTGGCCAGTTCGGCCGGGTTGTTGACCTCCCAGTCCTTCTGCGGCGCGAGGCGGATCCGCGCCCCGTTGGCTCCGCCGCGCTTGTCGGTGCCGCGGAAGCTCGCTGCCGACGCCCAGGCGGTGGACACCAGCTGGGAGATGGACAATCCGGAATCGAGGACCTTGGCCTTGAGGGCAGCCACGTCCTCGGCGTTGACCAGTTCGTGGTCGACCGCGGGGACCGGGTCCTGCCAGAGCTGCGGCTCCGGAACCCACGGGCCGAGGTAGCGCGAGATCGGTCCCATGTCGCGGTGCAGCAGCTTGTACCAGGCCTTGGCGAACGCCTCCGCGAGCTGGTCCGGGTTCTGGTAGAAGCGCTTCGCGATCGGCCCGTAGATCGGGTCCACCTTGAGCGCGAGGTCGGACGTCAGCATCATCGGCGCGTGCCGCTTCGACGGGTCATGCGCATCGGGCACCGTGCCCTGGGCTGAGGGATCCTTGGGCGTCCACTGCTTCGCGCCGGCGGGACTGGTGGTCAGCTCCCAGTCGTACGTGAACAGGTTGTCCAGGTAGCCGTTGTCCCACCTGATCGGCTCGGTGGTCCACGCGCCCTCCAGCCCGCTGGTGAGCGTGTCGGCGCCCTTGCCGCTGCCGTACGTGTTCTTCCAGCCGAGGCCCTGCTGCTCGATCGGCGCACCCTCGGGTTCCGGACCGATGTATTGGGGATCGACCGCACCGTGGGTCTTGCCGACCGTGTGGCCGCCGACGATGAGCGCGACGGTCTCCTCGTCGTTCATTGCCATGCGGGCGAAGGTTTCCCGGATGTCCCGGGCGGAAGCCAGCGGATCCGGGTTGCCGCTGGGTCCCTCGGGGTTCACGTAGATGAGGCCCATCTGCACGGCGCCGAGCGGACCGCCGAGTTCCCGGTCGCCGCTGTAGCGCTCGTCTCCGAGCCAGGTGTCCTCGGGCCCCCAGTAGATTTCCTCGGGTTCCCAGATGTCCTCTCGCCCGAAGCCGAAGCCGAACGTTTTGAATCCCATCGATTCGTAGGCACAGTTGCCGGCGAAGATCAGGAGATCGGCCCAGGAGATCTTGCGGCCGTACTTCTGCTTGACCGGCCACAGCAACCGGCGCGCCTTGTCGAGGCTCGCGTTGTCCGGCCAACTGTTGAGGGGGGCGAAGCGCTGAGCGCCGCTGCCGCCACCGCCCCGGCCGTCGGCGATGCGGTACGTGCCCGCGGCATGCCAACTCATCCGGATGAGCAGCGGCCCATAGTGGCCGTAGTCGGCCGGCCACCAGTCCTGCGACGTCGTCATCAGCTCGAAGATGTCGCGCTTCAGCGCGTCCAGGTCCAGGGTCTTGAACTCGCCGGCGTAGTCGAAGTCGTCGCCCATCGGATTGGACCGCGGCGAGTGCTGGTGGAGAACCTGCAGGTTCGGCTGATTCGGCCACCAGTCCTGGTTGGTCCGGGGCCGCCGAGGCGGCTTGGGAGTGGGGGACGGGATTGCCGGGTTCTCGCTTTCGCTGACGCTGTCAGTCGCGTCCTTCTTGTCAGACACCTCGGTCCTTCTCCTGTCTGGCCGTTTCCTTCTGGTGGATGGGTGCTGGCGTCCAGCGGTGCGGGTCGCGATCAGCCGCCGGACGCCGCGGAGGTGGTCGCGACACGATCGGGACACGGGCGGGACACCTCACCGAGATCCTCAGGCACGACACCGAGGATCGGGTCCGGGTCGGCGTGCGGACGGTCGTGCACCGCGGACAGCCCCGCCGCCCGAGGACGCGTCACAGGCAGGGCAACGTCGCGCACCATCCGCTCGAGGTCCGCCGTCCTTGGCACGCTCCGAAGTCTTGTCCAGTTTCTGGAATCAATCAAGTATCAGGCGGCGAAGGGTCCGGCAGGGTTGATCAGGCCCAAATTCCGCTGATCGCACCAGCCGTGCCCCGTGACACCCAGCTGTGCGTGTATGACCGGATCGGGCGAGCTGGTGCACGCTGGAGGCGGTGCCGACGCCACCTTTCATGCCACATACCCCGAGGGGGTATAGTGCGACGGGAGGTGAGGCTCCGCGATGAAACACGACACCGGGCACCACACCGATGCCACCAGGACGACCGACCGGCCTGGCGTGCATGACCGCGCCGCGGCGGCGTCGGCCGGGCACGGTCCCAGCGGCGCGCATGCCGGTCACGCCGCCGGGCACGCGCCCGATGCCGATCACGCCGGCCATGACAAGCACGCCGGTCACGACCCGGAGATGTTCCGCCGCAGGTTCTGGCTGAGCCTCGTATTGACCGTGCCCATCGTGGTGACCAGCGAGATGGTCATGGACTGGTTCGGCTACCCGCTGGACTTCCCGGGCATCACGTGGGTCGGCCCGGTGCTCGGCACGGTCGTGTTCTTCTACGGCGGCTGGCCGTTCCTGGATGGCGGGGTCCGCGAGATCCGCGACCGCGCGCCGGGCATGATGCTGCTGATCTCCATGGCGATCGTCGTGGCGTACGGGGCGTCGCTGGCCACCGCCGTGGGCGCGTTCGACCTGGACTTCTGGTGGGAGCTCGCCGCCCTGGTCACGATCATGCTGTTGGGCCACTGGCAGGAGATGAAGGCGATCGGCCAGGCGCAGGGTGCGCTGGCCGCGCTCGCGGCCCTGCTGCCGGATGAGGCCGACCGGGTCACCGACGGCGGCGTCGAGCGGGTCTCGGTCAGTGCCCTTCGGGTCGGCGATGTGGCGCTGGTCCGTCCGGGCGCCCGGGTGCCGGCCGACGGGCGCATCGTCGAGGGCGAGGCGGAGCTCGACGAGTCGATGATCACCGGTGAGTCCCGGCCCGTCCCGCGCGGCGAGGGGGACCGGGTGGTGGCCGGCACGGTGGCCACCGACTCGGCGATCCGGGTGAGGGTCGAGGCGGTCGGCGATGACACCGCGCTGGCCGGCATCCGGCGGCTCGTCGCGCAGGCACAGGCGTCCAGCGGTCGGGCCCAGGTGCTGGCCGACCGGTTCGCGGCGTGGCTGTTCTACATTGCCACCGCCGCCGCGGCGGTCACGTTCGCCGTCTGGTGGGCGCTGGGCGCCCTCGACCAGGCGGTCGTGCGTACGGTCACCGTCCTGGTGATCGCTTGCCCGCACGCGCTCGGCCTGGCGATCCCGCTGGTGATCGCCCTCTCGACGGCCGTGGCCGCCAAGGCCGGCATCCTGGTCAAGGACCGTATCGCGCTGGAGCGGATGCGCACCGTCGACGCCGTGCTGTTCGACAAGACCGGAACGCTGACCAAGGGGGCGCACGAGGTCGCCGCCGTCGCGGCCGCCGACGAAGTCCCCGACGACGAGGTGCTTGGGCTGGCCGGGGCGGTCGAGGTGGACAGCGAGCACCCGCTCGCCAAGGCGATCGTGCGCGCGGCCCGCGAGCGCGCCGAGCTTCCCGCGGCGACCGACTTCCAGTCGATGACCGGGCGGGGCGTCCAAGCGACCATCGGCGGCATCCGGTACGCCGTCGGCGGCCCCGCGCTGCTGCGTGAGCTCACGGTCGAGGTCCCCGAAAAGCTCGCGGCCGCGGCGCAGGAGTGGGACAACCGGGGCGCGGCCGTGCTTCACCTTGTGCGGCTGCCCGACGCCGGGCCGCCGGAGGTGCTTGGTGCGTTCGCGCTCGAGGACGAGGTCCGTCCCGAGGCACGGCAGGCCATCGTGGAGCTTCGCCGGGAGGGTGTCCGGAAGATCGCCATGATCACCGGTGACTCCCGTACGGTTGCCGAAGCGGTCGCCGCCGACCTCGGCTTCCGGCCCGGCGTCGACGAGGTGTTCGCCGAGGTCCTCCCGGCGGACAAGGACCGTGTCGTCGCCGACCTGCAGGCGCGTGGATTGCGGGCGGCGATGGTTGGCGACGGCGTCAACGACGCCCCGGCGTTGGCCCGCGCCGATGTTGGGATCGCCATCGGCGCGGGCACCGACGTCGCGATCGAGTCGGCCGGCGTGGTGCTCGCGTCCTCCGACCCTCGGGGCGTTACGGGCGTCATCCGGCTGTCCCGCGCGTCGTACCGGAAGATGGTCCAAAACCTCGCCTGGGCCGTCGGCTACAACGTGGCCGCGATCCCGCTCGCCGCCGGTGTGTTCGCGTGGGCCGGCATAACGTTGAGCCCGGCCGTCGGCGCGGTACTCATGTCCGTGTCCACGATCGTGGTGGCGCTCAACGCCCAGCTGCTGCGAAGGGTGCGGCTCACGCCCGAACCCGCCCAGTAGTTGCCGGACGTCGATCGCACGCGCGTCCCGGTGCCGGCGTTCCGCGACTCCTACACCCGCCGCCGCAACGGCCTCGACGGCCGATTACTTGCCAGGATGGTTCCCGTCCGCTGGACTGAGGTTGTGCAGCGTGTCCGGGTCCTCGTGCTGGTCGCTCTCCTCGCGGTGGCCGGCTGCGGTTCGCGCGGGCAGGGCAGGGCACCGGCGGCGCCGGCGCCCGCGACATCGGCGGGCTCAGCATCACCGGCCGGCTCCCAGCCGGCGAGCCCGACCGGCTCGCCGACGCCGTCCAGTTTGATCGAGTTCACGGTCGACGGCGCCGGTCCGTATCAACTGGGCGCAATGTTGTCCGCGCTGCGATCCGTGCCCGGGCTCGAGGAGATCAAGGCTGGCGGCCGGACCTGCCCACAGAACACGACGGCCCGGGGGATCGGCGGCTGGCGGGATGTCCAGCTGTCGTTCCGGGGCGACGGGGTGCTCTATCTGGCGGTCAACCGATCGCCTTCGATTCCCACGCCGTCCGGAGCGTGGCTGGGTACGACGCTCGCCCAGCTCAAGACGATCTACGCGAAGGTCACCGCCGAGGAGCTGGTCCGCAGCACGCGCCGCGCGTACCTGGTCGCCACGCTCTCGGGCCGCGGGATTCTCTTCGACCTGGACGCCAAGACGAGGGTGACCGCCATGCGCGCGGCCGATCGACCTACCTGAGGGACAGCTTCAAGGACGGCACCGCCTTCTGTTGACGACGCCGTCGGCGTTCGCCGGTTCGATTCCTCGCCGTCGGGTCGCGGCGGCGGGCGTGCGGGCCGCGGAGATCCACATCTCAGGAGCCGGCACGGCCACGCAAATGCGACGGGAGTAGAACTGATCCATGCGCTACGTGGAGCTGCGGCGTCACACCGACAACGACGGCGATCGTCTTACCGCACGCGGTGTGGCCGACGCCGAGGTGATCGGCCGCGAGGGGCTGCATCCGCCGTACGCCGCGTTCGTCTCGACCGGGGCGGAGCGCGCGACCCAGATGCTGCAGATCCTGCGAAGCGCCGCCGGCCAGGACGACATACCGATCAGCGAGGCGACCGGGCTGCGCTCCGTGGTCGAGGATCGGTGGCGCGAAGCCGCCAAAGCGGCGGGGAAGGGCGCCGACTTGGAGGCCATCCGCGATTTCGACCCTCAGCTGGTGGAGCGAGAGTCGCGGCTGCTCGGCTCGGTGCTGGGCGAGGTCGTGGACGCGTTGCCGGAAGGGGGACGGGCGCTGGTCGTCGGCCACAGCCCGACCACCGAGGCCGCCGTGCTCGGCTTGGCCGGTCGGGTGGTACCACCGCTGGGAAAGGGCGAAGGGGTTCTGCTGATCGAGCACGGCGGGCAGTTCCGGGTGCAGCCGCTGGAGTAACCCTGCTGGTTTGGTGGGCCTGCGCCACTCAGGGCAGGAACGCGAGCAGCGCCGCGTTGACCAGTTCCGGGCGCTCCAGCGGGAGCAGGTGGGCCGCACCGGGCACGTCGGGCAGCCGGCGGGCTTGCGGCACGTCGGCGGCGATGCGGTCGGCCAAGCGGCGGATCTCCGGCACATCGGCTGCTCCCACCATGACCAGCGTGGGCACCGAGATCTCGCCGAGCCGGCCGATCGCCGGCGGGGTCAGCTCGCGGATCGGAACCTCGTCCAGCGCCGCCTCCGCGGCCAGCGCCCCCCGGTCCATCTCGGACGCGAACGCGAGAAACTCCGGGTCGAGCTCGTACGGCTCGCGGTCCGGCCCGACCACCCACAGGTCGACCTCCGCCTCCGTGGCGGCGTCGAGGTCGTCGTCCGCGATGTCGCCGAACAGCGACCGGTGCAGCTCCTTGAACTCTTCCGACCAGGCGTGCCCGGATACCGCCGAGCCGAACAGGGCGAGCGCGCTCACCCGATCCGGATGGGCCAGCGCGGCGTCGATGGCGACCTTGCCACCGAAGGAGCAGCCGACCAGCGCGGCCTGCGGGACGTCCAACTCGTCGAGCAGACCGGCCACCACATCGTGGTTGGCATAGGGGCCCACGGGCACCGCCGACCCGCCGTACCCGGGAAGATCCACCGCCATGACCCGGCGGCTGCGGCGCAGCGCCGCGGCCTGGTGCAGCCACATCCGTCGATCGGCGATGCCGGCATGCAACAACACGACGGCCGCACCCTCGCCGGTGTCGTCATATGCCAGCCCGATGCCCGCTACATTCAATGTCGGCACATGAGCACGCTAGGTTCCTGAGCGTGGTCGCGCAATGCCGGGTGGCGGCGGTCAGATCAGCCGCCGGAACGCCCACCCGGACAGCGGGGGCAAGGACGGCCGGGGTCACCGACATCGTGGAGATGTCCAACCGGAGCCACGGCGCCGAGCGTCGAACAGCGTTCGGCACGAGGTTTGCGATGCCGCGCTGTTTTCTGTCAAACGCGTCCTCCGACCGCACACACACAGCAGGAGTTGCGATGACATCGACCCCAGGACCAACGCATCTGAGCAGCCATCACCGGAACACGATGCGCAAGATTTTCCAGCATCCGACAAGCCACAACATCGAATGGCACGATGTCGTGTCGTTGTTGGAGGCGGTGGGCTCGGTGGCGCCCCACCGCGATGGCAAGATCGCGGTCACCGTGGGGTCCGAGAAGGGCTTCTTCGACATGCCGGAAGGCAAAGACATCGACATCGACACCGTCGCCGGCCTGCGCCGCATTCTGACGGCTGCCGGCTACGACGAGGCCGGCGGACACGGCGGCTGACCCGGCCGGATAGAGTCCGTGCTCCACACTCCGCACCGTGGACATGTCGACTGTCGCCGCCTCCTCACACCGACCGGGGTCGCCGCCGTGCGGGGTTTGCTCGGCGCGATCAGGCGGTCCCGTAGCGGCGACGGTCAACGTCATCCTCGCCGGCGATCGACAGGATGTACGAGCCGGGACCGGGCGCCGTCGTCACCCGGTTGGCTGAAGCCTACGGGCGGTCGACGCGCTTATCCTGAAGCGCCGGACGCACCAACGTTCGTACGGAAAGGAGATCCGAGATGGTCGAGAGTCTTGCCCGGTACTGGTGGATGGTGGTGCTGCGGGGCGTTGCCGCGGTTCTCTTCGGCGTGGTCGCCTTGGTCTGGCCGGACGTCAGCCTGTTCGCGCTGGTCGTGGTCTTCGGTGCGTACGCCTTGGTGGACGGCGTGTTCGCGCTGTTCTCCGCGTTCGGGCCGGCTGCCGAGGGACGGCGCTTCTGGGTGGCGTTGCAGGGTGTCCTCGGCATCGTGGTCGGCGCGATCACCTTCATCTGGCCGGACGTGACCGCCCTGGCCCTGCTGTACCTGATCGCCGCCTGGGCGGTGGTCACCGGGGTAATCCAGTTCGTCGCGGCCATCCGGCTTCGCCGGGAGATCCGGGGCGAATGGCTGATGGCGCTCGGCGGTGTGCTCTCGGTCGTGGTGGGAATCGTGTTGGTGGCCTGGCCGGCCTCCGGCGCTCTCGCCCTGGTGCTGCTGATCGGCGCGTACGCGGTCGTCTTCGGTGTCGTCCTGGTCGTCCTCGGACTGCGGCTGCGGCGGCTGGCCCGACCGGGAAGCGCGTCATCGCGTCAGATGCCGGCGACCGCGTGAGGACAGGAACCCGATGACGCGGAAGGGCACCCGTTGACGCGCGAAGCGCGCGACACCGGGCGTGGCAGGCTGTTGTAACGAGGCCTTCCCCGGGTCGGCAGGCCCGGATCGCGGGCGGGAAGGTTCGGGGAAGGTCGGCTGCCTAGTGTCCGGTTGGTCAGCTACCACCGAGCACGAGGAGCTTCCCGCGATGTCTGACATCACCGCCGCCCGCCCGGCGCGCAACGGCGTGGACGTGCCGACGCTGTTCGCGACGCTGGACGCCGTCAAGGCGAACCCGCAGATCGCCGACTTCCGATTCCGCGCCCGCAACACCTGGGTCAGCGGCACGAACAACCGCACGACCATCCAGGGGTTCTACGGCGCCGGGCAGGAGGATACGAGCCGGACCGAGCCGTTCAGCTACGACGCCGACCACCCGGCCGTCCTGGTCGGCACCAACAAGGGGCCCACCCCGGTCGAGTTCCTGCTGCACGCGATCGCGGCCTGCCTGACCGCCGGCCTGGCCAACGTCGCCGCCGCTCGCGGCGTGAACCTGCACCGCGTCGAGTCCACCGTGGAGGGTGACATCGACCTGCTGGGCATCCTGGGCCTGTCTCCCGATGTGCGCAACGGCTACCGCCAGATCCGGGTCAGCTTCACGGTCGCCGGCGACGCGACCCCGGAGCAGCTCGCTGCTCTGGTGGAGCAGTCCCGGCGGCGGTCGGCCGTCTACGACGTGCTCACCAACGGCACCGACGTCGTCATCGACGTCAACGCCGGCTGAGCAGCCGTCTCCGACGCGTCGGCACGGGCTCCGCCCGGAGCCCCACCTCCCTGTCCTGGAGCTCAACCATGTCCTGCATCCCTGTCGTCGTCATCGGGGCCGGCCAGGCCGGCCTGGCGGTGAGCCATCTGCTGACCACCGGCGGCGTGGAGCACGTCGTGCTCGAGCGCGGTCGCGTCGCTGAGCGCTGGGCGGCTTACCGGTGGAAGTCGCTGCGTCTGCTGACGCCGAACTGGCTCAGCCGACTGCCCGGCTTCCAGTACACCGGACCGGACTCGGCCGGATTCATGAGCGCCGCCGAGGTCGCCGGCTACCTGCGCCGCTACGCCCGGCACTCCGGCGCGCCGGTCGTCGAGGGCGCCCGGGTTTGGGCCGTCGAGCGCGAGGGCGACCGGTACCGGGTGGACACGGGCGCGGGCTGCTGGACGGCCGACGCCGTGGTGGTCGCGACCGGCTGGTGCGACGTGCCGCGCGTGCCGCCGGTCGCCGCCGTTCTCGATCCCGCGATCGAGCAGCGCACCGTGGCCGACTACCACGATGCGACCGACCTGCCCGACGGTGGCGTGTTGGTGGTCGGCGCCTCGGCCACGGGCGTCCAGCTCGCCGACGAGCTCGTCGGGGCGGGCCGTCGGGTCATGCTCGCGGTCGGATCCCACACTCGCATGCCCCGGCGTTACCGCGGCCTGGACAGCATGTGGTGGCTCGACGCCATGGGCGTGCTGGAACGGCCTCTCGACGGGCACCCGCATCCGGCGGCCGCGCGAGCGGAGCCGTCCATGCAGCTGGTGGGCAGCACGACGGGACGCGACGTGGATCTCCGTTCCCTCCAGGACCGTGGCGTCGGCCTCGTCGGCCGCCTCGCCGGCGGAAACCGGCGGTCGGTCCGGTTCGCCGACGATCTTCGGGAGACCACGCAGCGGGCCGATGCCCGCCTGCGTGAACTGCTGCGCCGCATCGACCGCTACGCCGCCGCGGCCGGACTCTCGGGCGAGGTCGAGCCTCCCGCGCCGGTGCGGGCCGTACGGATCGCCGGTGCGGTGTCCGCTTTGGACCTGCGCGACGCGGGGATCCGCAGCGTGCTCTGGGCCACCGGATACCGCCGAGCCTATCCGTGGCTGCGGGTGCCCGTGCTGAGCGATGCCGGCGAAATCCGGCACGTCGATGGGCTCACCCCGGCACCGGGCCTGCATGTCGTGGGGGCACGATGGCAGTCGCGGCGCAGCTCTTCGTTCCTCGACGGGGTACGGCACGACGCCGCCACCGTGGTCGGCCGGGTCCTGGATCAGATCGGCGCCGGCGTGTCCGGGAGGGCCGCGTGAGCGCCGACTGGGACGTGGTCATCGTCGGCGCGCGGGTGGCGGGCGCGTCGGCCGCGCTGCTGCTGGCGCGGGCCGGTCTTCGCGTGCTCTGCGTCGACCGGGCCCGGTACGGCAGCGACACCCTGTCCACACACGCCCTGATGCGGGCCGGCACCCTCCAGCTGCGGCGATGGGGCCTGCTCGACACCGTCGTCGGGGCCGGGACGCCGGCCGTGCGGCGTACGGTCTTCCACTACGGGCGAGACGCCGTTACGGTGTCGATCCGTCCGGCGGCCGGAGTCGACGCCCTCTACGCGCCGCGCCGGACGGTGCTCGACACAGTGATCGCCGACGCCGCGATCGAGGCCGGCGCGGTGGTCCGCTTCGGCACGGCCGTCAGCGGCCTGCTGCGTGCCTCGGACGGCAGTGTCACCGGAGTGGTCACCAGGACGCGCGACGGATCTGTCCGCGCGGAAACTGCCGGCCTGGTCATCGGCGCCGACGGCCGGCACTCGCTGGTCGCCGAGGCGGTCGGCGCGCCGACGGAGGTCTCCGGGCGGGCGGCCACCGCGTTCGTCTACGGGTACTGGGCCGGCCTCGCCGTGGACGGATATGAATGGTTCTACGAGCCGGGGTTCAGCGCCGGCGCCATCCCTACCAACGACGGTCTGACCTGCGTATTCGCCGGCACCACTGCGGCGCGAGCCGCCCGCCTGGTCGACGCCGGCGGAACGGCGCGCACGTTTCGCCGACTGTCCGAGCACAGCTCGATAGTTTCTGTGCTGAGCGGCGGCGAGCGGGTCGGCGGCCTTCGGTACGCGCGGGGGCTACCCGGTTACCTGCGCCGCTCATGGGGCCGCGGGTGGGCGCTGCTCGGTGACGCCGGGTACTGGAAGGATCCGCTCAGCACCCACGGCATCACCGACGCGCTGCGCGACGCCGAACTGCTCGTCCGAGCCATACGGGAGGCGCCCCGCCCAGGGCCGTCTCAGCTCGAGGCCCTCGCCGGGTACCAGGCCGCGCGCGACCTGCTGGCGCGCCCGATGCTGTCGGTCACCGAGCGCATCGCCTCACACGAGTGGGACCTTGCCGAGGTGCGGCGGTTGCTGATGACGCTCGCGTCCGCCATGACCGACGAACTCGAGCTGATCGGCTCGATTCCGGCCGCCGGCTGACGGACTAGTCTCGGGCAGGAGGGGTTGGGCACGGACGTCCGGATCACGGTGCTGGGTGGCTTCGATGTCGTCGTCGACGGTCGCCGGGTCCCCGCTGCCGAGTGGCGCCGCCGGCAGGCAGCCGCGTTGGTCAAGATGCTGGCCCTCGCGCCGGGTCGGTCGCTGCACCGGGAACGGGTAATCGATGCGCTCTGGCCGGATGTCGACGTCGACGACGCGGCCCCGCGGCTGCACAAGGCCGCGCACTACGCCCGCCGGTCCCTCGGTGAGGCCGGGTCGGTGGTCCTCGGTGGCGAGACGGTTGCGCTGTTCCCCGACGCCCGGGTGGAGGTCGACGCGCAGGAGTTCCAGCGGTTGGCGGAGGCGGCCGTGGCCGCGGCGGATCCGCGCGCCGCCGGACATGCCGCGGACG
>DATDJX010000462.1:0-11195 GCA_036520275.1 Asanoa sp. | reverse complement strand
TCCGGAGATCAACCCGGAGCAGGCGCGCAACCGGTCGAAGGGCATCATCGCCAACGCCAACTGCACCACGCTCGCGATGATCGTGGCGGTCGCGCCGCTGCATCGCGAGTACGGGCTGCGCGAGCTGGTCCTCGCGTCGTACCAGGCCGTCTCCGGCGCCGGTCAGGTCGGGGTCGACACGCTCCACGACCAGCTCACCAAGGTCGCCGGCGACCGGGCGCTGGGCTCGCGGTCGGGCAACGTGCGCCAGGCGGTGGGCGACGACCTCGGCCCGTTCCCCGCCCCGCTCGCGCTCAATGTCGTGCCATGGGCGGGCTCGCTGGTCGACGCCGGCTGGTCGTCCGAAGAACTCAAGATGCGCAACGAGTCCCGCAAGATCCTCGGCCTGCCCGACCTGAAGGTGTCGGCGACGTGTGTCCGGGTGCCGGTCGTCACCGGCCACTCGGTCGCGGTGCACGCGGTTTTCGGCACTGAGGTGTCGGCCGACCGCGCCCGTGCGGCGCTGCGCAACGCCCCCGGCGTCATCCTCGTCGACGACCCCAGCGCCGGCGAGTTCCCGATGCCGATCGACGCCGTGGGTACCGACCCGTCCTGGGTCGGCCGGATCCGCCGCGCGATGGACGACCCGCGCGCGCTGGACCTCTTCGTGACCGGCGACAACCTGCGCAAGGGCGCCGCCCTCAACGCGGTGCAGATCGCCGAGCTGGTGGCGGCGACCCTCTAGCGGTTACGACGGGGTGAGAGGCGACGAGCTGCGCGGCCGGGCGCGGACGTGCAGCCGCTCGCCCTGGGGGCCGAACAGCGTCAGCGCCTCCGCGTGGCCCGGTCCCGGATTGCCGACCCAATGCGGCACGCGCGTGTCGAACTCGACCACCTCGCCGGCCTCGAGGAGGAGGTCGTGCGTGCCCAGCAGCAGCCGTAGCCGCCCGGACAGCACGTAGAGCCACTCGTACCCCTCGTGGGTCTGGGGCGCCGGCTCCCGCGCCGGAGCGTGCGGCGGAAGGACCTGCTTATAGGCCTGAAGGCCGCCGGGGCGGCGGGTGAGCGGCACGAACGTGACGCCGTTGCGGACCACCGGGCGCGCGTGCACCCGCGGGTCGCCGGTCGGCGGCGCGCCGACGAGCTCGTCGAGCGGCACCTGATGGGCACGGGCCAGCGGCAGCAGCAGCTCGAGGGTCGGCCTGCGCCCACCGGCCTCGAGCCGGGAGAGCGTGCTCACCGAGATGCCGGTCGACCTCGACAGCTCTGCGAGCGTCGCGCCCCGGCGGCGGCGCAGGCGCCGCAGCCGAGGCCCGACCGCCCCGAGCACGGCGTCGTCGTTTGCCATACCGGCAAGGTAGCTTGCCGCCGCGCCGACCCGGACGGATGGTTCCCGGATGGGTTACGACGTGGTGGTGGTCGGTGGCGGCGCGGCGGGGCTGAGCGGGGCGGTGGCCTTGGCGCGCTCGCGTCGCGCGGTGTTGGTGGTCGACTCCGGCCGACCCCGCAACGCGCCGGCCGACGGCGTGCACAACTACCTGGGTCGGGAAGGGATACCGCCGGCCGAGCTGCTCGCCACGGGACGGGCGGACCTGGCCGGCTACGGCGGTGAGGTCCGGACCGGCACCGTCGTGGCGGCCGCCCGCGACCGCGAGGGATTCGGCCTCACACTGGCCTGCGGTGCGACCGTTCGGGCGCGCCGGCTGCTCGTCGCCACCGGGCTCGTCGACGAGCTCCCCGCCGTACCCGGGCTCGTCGAGCGGTGGGGGCGCGACGTGCTGCACTGCCCGTACTGCCATGGCTGGGAGGTGCGCGACCGGGCGGTCGGCGTGCTGGCCAGCGGCCCCATGGCGGCGCACCAGGCGCTCATGTGGCGGCAGTTGACCGACGACGTGACGCTGCTCGGTGCGGACGGGTTTGCCGGCGACGAACGGCTCGCCGCGCGCGGCGTACGGGTCGTGTCCGGGGAGGTCGTCGCCGTCGAGGTCGCCGACGACCGGCTGACCGGCGTGCGTCTGCGCGACGGCGACGCGGTGCCGCTGGACGTGCTGGCCGTGACGCCACGGGTCGAGGTGCGGTCGGCACTGCTCGCCTCTCTCGGGCTCCAGCCGGTCGAACGGGAGGTCAACGGCCAAGTCGTCGGGACGGCGGCGCCCGCCGAGCCGAGCGGCGCGACGTCGGTGCCGGGCGTGTGGCTCGCGGGGAACGTGACCGATCCGTTCGCCACGGTGGTCGCGGCCGCCGCGGCCGGGCTGGCCGTCGCCGCGGCGATCAACGCCGACCTGGTTGACGAGGACGCTCAGGCCGCGGCGAGCCGGACGCCGTCGCGGCCGTCGCGCTTGACGACGTAGAGCGCACGGTCGGCGCGGCGCAGCGTGACCTGCGGTGACTCGTCGGGCTGCCGGATGGCGACACCGACGCTGACCGTACGGCCGATCGCGCGGGCCGCGGCGGTGAGCCGTTCGGCGATGCCGACCGCCTCCTCGTCCCGGATGACGTCGATCACCGCGACGAACTCGTCGCCGCCGAGGCGGTAGAGCTCGTCGCCGTGGCGCAGCGCGGTCTGCAGCGCGCGGGCGACCGTGACCAGCACCTGGTCGCCTTCCTGATGTCCGTACGTGTCGTTTATGAGCTTGAACTGGTCGATGTCGATCGCGAGCAGCGCGGTGCGGCCGGGCGTGGCCCCGGCGATGCGCTCGTTGAACGGCCCCTGGTGGCGCAGCCCGGTCAGCGGGTCGGACATCGCCCGCTCGTGCAGCTTGGCCAGGCTGCGCAACCGGTCGTTGCAGGCCCACGCCTGGGTCGCGAGCAGCTCCATCACGTTCACCGTGGACGGATCGGGCCGCAGCGTGCGGTCGTCGGCGATAAGGATCACGCCGCCCAGGTCGGGCGGCCCGACGGGCACCGAGATGAGGGTGCGTACGCCGGCCTCGACCAGCGGCGCGTACACGTCCGGTGCGGGCAGGTCGGCCTCACCGAGCGTGTACGAGGCGCCGTGGCGGTGGGCGATCGCCATCAGAGCGCGCAGGCCGTCCTGGTCGACGCCGGCGAGGTTGTCGCGGATGCGCTGTTCGAGCGGCGGCGGCGTGGTGGTCGGCAGGCCGATCTCAAGGCCGGTCTCATCGACGCCGATCAGAACCGTGGCCGACAGGCCGGAGATGTCGCGCGCGGCCTCGTACGCCGCCGAGAGCAGCTCCCACTGCGAGCTTGCGGTGGTGATCGCGCCGGCGTGCCGCAGCATCTGCTCGGTGCGGCTCTCCGGGGGTGGCCCGCCCAGCTCGGCGATGCGCTCGGCCAGGTCGCAGGCCGCCGCCTCGACGTTTGCGGTCGCCTCGGCGGCCGACACACGCTCGGACCACTCGAGGTTGAGCACGCCTATCGGCGCGCCATACGCGTCTTTCAGCGGCACGCAGACCTCGAGGGCGGCCGACCGGCCGAAGGGGATGTAGTCGGGGTCGTCGTCGACTGCGGTCAGCGTCTCGGCCTTGCCGGAGCGGTAGACCCGGCCGGACACGCCGGCGCCCGGTGGCAGCGACGTGAAGATCTGCCAGGCGCCGGTCGCGGCGACGCAGCGCAGACGGTCACGCACGGGCAGCAGGACCGCGGCCATGGCGCCGGTGTGCGCGCCGATGACCGTGACGGTGGTGTCGCATGCTTCCTTGACCGTCGTCGCCGCTCGGAGGCGGCTCGCGACGTCGCGCCGGATGAGCTCGTGATCTCTCACGTCGTCTTTTCGTCGAGGGGAGAAGCGGACCGCCCCTACCGGAACGTGAGGCGGTCTCATAAGAGCGTACTCACCGGGTCCGGGAGATTGCTGTGAACGACTTGACAGTGGCCGGCATCATGGTCCATGCTCAACCTATCAGTTGATTAACTGTAAGGTTGATTAAGGTGACGGACTCGCTCAGCCAAACCTTCGCCGCCCTGGCGGATCCGACCCGGCGGACCATCCTGGGCCAGCTCGCGATGCGCGGCGAGGCGACGGTCAACGAGCTGGCCGAGCCGTTCCCGATCAGCCTTCAGGCCGTGTCCAAGCACCTCAAGGTGCTGGAGAACGCCGGCCTGATCAGCCGCGGGCGGGACGCACAGTTCCGTCCGTGCCGGATGGAAGGGGAGCCGCTCGCGCAGGCCGCCGAGTGGATCGAGGTGCAGCGCCAGCTCTGGGTGGATCGCCTCGACCGGCTCGACGTCGCCGTGCAGCGGGTCCGTCGTCAGCGAGAGGAGCTGCAGTCATGAGCAAGACCCAGGTCACTGTGACACCCGGCACGCACGAGATCGTGCTCACCCGCGAGTTCGACGCGGCGCCCGATGTCGTGTATGCCGCGCTCACCGACCCCGCGGTCGTGCCGTCCTGGTGGGGACCGCACGGCCTGACCACCAAGGTCGAGGAGATGGACGTCCGGCCCGGCGGGCGCTGGCGGTTCGTCCAGCGCGACGCCGACGGCAACGAGTTCGGGTTCAACGGCGTCTACCACTCCGTCCAGCCCCGCCGCGTGGTGCAGACCTTCGAGTTCGAGGGCATGCCCGGGCACGTGATGCTCGATACGATGACGCTCGAAGACCTCGGCGGCCGCACCCGGCTCGTCGACCAGTCGGTGTTCCAGAGCGTCGAGGACCGCGACGGCATGGTCGCATCGGGCATGCAGGACGGCGCCTCGCAGTCGCACGACCGCCTGGACACGATCCTCGCCGGCCGCACCACGTGAGCAGTCCACCTCGCCGATCTTGCACTTGTCATGTCCCATCTCGGGCAGGTTGCCGGGACAAGTGCAAGGTCGGCGGGGGTTCATCGGTGGTGCTAGCGTCCATTCCTCATGGCTACCTGGAACGACGTACGCACGATCGTCGCCGAGCTGCCCGATACCCGCGAGCCTTCCGAGAACGAGTGGAAGTTCCGCGACAAGTCGCTGGCCTGGGAGCGGCCGCTGCGCAAGCAAGACCTCGAGGCGCTCGGCGACGCCGCGCCGGACGGGCCGATCCTGTGTGTGCGCACCACCGACGTCGGCGTCAAGGAGGCGCTCGTCGCCGACGACCCCGATGTCTACTTCACGACTCCGCACTTCAACGGCTACCCCGCCGTGCTGGTCCGGCTCGACCGGATCGACCGCGACGAACTCAAGGAGCTGATCGTCGAGGCCTGGGCGATGCGCGCACCGAAGCGAATGCGCGACGCACATCGGGGGTAGGGCGGTACGTTGACTCATGGCCAAGCCGCCATTCCCGCTGGTCGGCCCCGACCGCGAGACCGGCCGCCGGTTGGCCGGTCCCGCCCGGTACGCGAAGAGGGTGCGGTGGCCGCGCCTCGGGGCCACGAGATCGGAGCGCCCGGCCACCGAGATCGAGACGATCCGGAATGGGGTCGCGCGGCTGAGTACGGCGGTCGCCTGCGGTATCGGCCGGCGCGCGACGGCGATCCGGCTCGTCCATGAGCACCTGAGCGAGTGATGCGCCGGATCACGCTCGTCGTGTCGGCCGTCGCGCTCCTCGCGGCGTGCGGCGGGCCGCCCGCACCGGCGACGACGGACATCCGGTCCGTCGACTTCGGCGCGATGGGTTGGCACGACGACTACCTGCGCGTCGACGTGCGGATGGCGGCCGGGGTGGCCAACGTTCCCGGCCGGCAGGCCGCGCCCGGTCACGCCGCGACGTTCCGAGTCACCGGCGCGCCGGTGTACGCCGACGCGGACGGCGACGGCCAACTTGACGCCGCCGTGCCGACCGCCCTGGTGGTGGGCAACGGCGAGATCGACGACTGGTACCTCTGGCTGTGGCGGGACGGCTCCGCCCACCAGCTCGACCACCCGATGGCCCGAGGCGCCCGCTGTGGCGACGTGATCAAGAGCGTGACCCCGGCCGCCGACGGGTTCGCCGTCACCCGCCTGGTCAAGCCGGTCGGCACGGTGTGCGCGGAGGCGCCTACCATCCCGGCGTCATCCGTGATCGGTGCCCGCGGCGACTACCCGGTTCAGGTGCGTCCGGCGTTCGGTGCGCCCGAGTGGTGCGAGCAGAGCCAGCACGGCACGAGGCTGGCCGGCGTGGACGCGACGCCGCGGGTCGCGCCCGAGCCGGCCGCGCCGCAGGTGACGACGGGCCGTCGGTGGACCCGCGTGTTGCTCGCCGACCAGCTGCGAGCGACCGACCCCGCCGGCGGCGTCTGGCATCTCGCGCTGGTCTTCGACGACCCGGCGGGCACCCACGCCTGCGGCTGGATCCCGCGTTAGCGCAGTCGTCTTGTTCTCACCGGGCGGAGAATGGTGTTCTCGCCACCCGCCACCGCGCGAACGCCAGGCACCCGGCGACGAACACGACGGTGACAACGGGGAAAGCCCCACCGTAGCCGTCGACGTTCGTGCCATGCACGCGGAAGAGCCAGGTCGCGAGGCCGTTGACCATCTCCGGAGCGGTCAACAGCTGGCCGATCGTCTTGCCGAGGTCGCCGCCGACCAGGCCGCCGCCGACCATGCCGACCACATTGGAGGCCAGCACGTAGGCAACGATCGAGGCGCCGGCGAGCGCCGGCCGTCGGGTGGTGGCGCTCAGTGCGACCCCGACGGCCGCGAACACGCATGCGTAGAGCAGATCAGCGACGAGGCCGCCGGCAAGGTGCGCGAGTTGGCGCCAGGGGGCGCCGGTGCCGCCGGCGACCAAGGTGCCGCCCTCGGTGATCAGCGTGGCGGCGGCAAGAACGAGCCACAGCGCGCAGCCGAGCCCGCCCAGCTTGGCCAGCAGGTAGTCGTTGACCGGGATGCGACGCGCCAGGTAGAGGTCGAGAAGGTGATGTCGCAGGTCGGCCCCGATCAAAGCGGGCGCCATGGTGGCCAGGAGAACGAGCAGCAGCGGGGTGATGGCGGTCTGCAGGTCGAGGTAGCCGATGGTGGGCGCGCCGGTGCGTACGCGGAGAACGAGCGATGTCACCGCGACGCACACCACGATTCCGGTCAATCCCCACGGTACGATCTTGGCTTTGTCGCCGCGGCCGATCCCGAACGCGGTTCGCAGACTGTGGACCAGGAGGTGGCCCAGGATCCGCGGCCTGCCGGAAACCGGCCCGTCGTGCCGGCGGTATCCCAGGTGGTGGATGACGGCACCGTCCATGGCCTTCGACACCAGTTGCTCGGCACTGCCGTGGAGCCCAAGGGGAACCGGAGAACACCCCGATCCTGCTCGTAGGGGCCGGCCGTCCCCGGGGCCGTCAACGCTAACGGCTGACCCGGTGGATTCGCCGCCTTCCTGCGGCCCACAGGCGGTCGTCCAGCGGCCGACGGGGCTTGCCGTTGCACGCCGTCCGCTGGGACAGCGGTAGCGGTGTCGTGGTGGACTCGTCCGGGCCTTCCTGCTTGCAACCGACCTCATGGTCGTTGACCTGATGTTCGTGCGTCAGCGGTGATGGACGGTGGTCGATGTTGGTCGCTGCTGACGGCCGGCTGGCCGGCCCAGGCCGCCTACCTGCGGCCCGGCGATGATCGTTCCACGGTCTGACCTCACGTGCTCGCCTTCGGCCTCCGGCCGATGGTCGGGCCCACGACAACGGGCGTCGCCGACGACCCCGGGGTGTTTCATGGCAAGGTCAGCCGCCTGCCAGCCGGTGCTCAACGCGCCGCAGCTCGCGTCTGGGCCAGTCCGCGGTAACGGCATATCCGCGTTCGTCGCACCACCTGATGATGAACTGCCATTCCCGGGCAGCTTCGGCCACGCGGTCCTGGCGCTCCAGGAGGAACGCCGCGCTGTAGCGCGGGCTGAGGTTGTCCGGGTCGATTGTGAAGGCGCGCTGCCAGCGGGCGAGGGCATCGTCGACGCGGCCGGTGGCGGCGAACAGATCGCCCTGCAGCTCGATCAGCGACGGATCGTCGGGCGCGAGTCCCAGGCCATCGCCGATGACCTGCGCTGCATGGTCGTAATCGTGGGCGTACAGGTATGCCTGGGCCAGAAATCTGTGTGCGCCGGGCGCGTCGGGCGCGCCGGTGACCCGCTGGCGGTAGCGGTCGATCATCGTGTCGGTCTCTCCCAGCGCCGCCATCGCGTGGATCAGCTGCAGGTGCGGCTTCGGCCACTGAGGGTCCACGTCGATCGCCCGCTGGTAGCAGTCGACGGCGGCGCGGATCGACCGGCGGCCGTGACACTCCTGGAGGTAGCCCAACTCGTTCAGCACGCGGGCATCGGCTCCATCGCCGGCCAAGGCCTCCTCGTACAGCCGCTTGGCTTCGGCGTAGACGCTTTCGTCACCGTAGGCCTCGTACCGCTCCAGAAGATCTTCCTTCTCCATCCCGACCTGCCTTCATCCGCCGCGGCCGTCGCACGGAGCGGGCCGACGACCCGGCTGGGCCTCGCCCGCGCCGTCATCCCGCCGCACCATCGCGTCAACCGGGAATCCTCCGCGTCCAGTCCACACCGTCTCGCCTTTGCCAGCGACCACATTTCGTAGCGGGGAGGCTGCGCCCGGCAAGACATGTTGCTATCGGCGCTGCAGTCGACCTAGTGGCTGGGGCCAGGCGGCTCGCCTTCCACGGCTGGGCCACCGAGGAGGTGCCGGCGCGCTTCCGCCATCGCTGCATCGAAGCCAAGGTCACCGACATCGACATATGGCAGCGAGAGCCGGGCACACTCTCGGCGGTACCAGCCGCTCTCCTGCCGAATCCAGCTTGCGGCGGCGTCCAGTTCGGCGCGGGAAGCACCCGCGTGCTGCGGCTTCGGCCCGCAGTAGCCGGCAAGATCGTTCCCCGAGAAGCTGGCGTTGCCAAGGAAACAGGCCCGGATTGAGACCGCCGGCAGCGCGGCCGTCAACTGCGCAAGCATCGCTGGGACGATGTCGGGTCCTTCGACGAGGAACTGTTCGGCCTCCTCGCTACACACCTCCAGGGCCTGTTCGAGGTGCGGGTACATCAGGTCGCCGACCGCGGTGGCCGACACGTCGCCCTGGTCGAGCTCGTCGAGTTCCGGCAGCACGCGGCGCAGCACGGTGCGCAGAACGTCGGTGGACAACCACGGAATCCCCTCGCTGAGCAGCAGCTGGTGTGCCAGCGACGACTTGCCGACCCGGCCCGGACCTCCCACGAGCAACAGCCGATGCGCCACGACTGTGATGCTCGCAGATCCCCGCACCATTGCTCGGAGGATGCGTTCCCACGGCGGGCCCACCGTCTTGCCGCCGGCGTAACGGCCGCCCCGATCCGGCTTCCGCGCACCGTCTCGCGGGACGGCAGCCGGCGCAGGCCGGTGTCCATGGCGCAGCGGATCCGATCCTCGACCCGGGATTCCGGGCGCGGGTCGGGAAGCCGTCCTTACAGCGGGCCGGCCTGCTGAGGGTTCCCAACCTGCAGCACTCCTATGCGAGACGTGGCTGGCCTCTGACGGCGTGCCAGAGCGCGACACTCGGGTGCTGCGGTCGTTTGCTGCTTTTCGCTGCCTCCGGCGGCAGGTGATGCTCCCGAGTAGCCGGAAGGCCCTCCGTGCGGAGGGCCTTCGACCTGCTGTTCAGCTGGTCGGGGTGGCGGGATTTGAACCCACGGCCTCTTCGTCCCGAACGAAGCGCGCTACCAAGCTGCGCCACACCCCGAGCGTGCCGAGCAATACTAGCCCACGCCTGGGGGCGGACAAATCTGGTATCCGGTCAGCGCGGAATCAAGGTCAACAGCGATGCCTCCGGCGGGCAGGCGAACCGCACCGGCGCGGTCGGATGCGTGCCCAGGCCGGCCGAGACGTGCAGCCAGGCCGACGAGTCGGGCCACCGGTGCAGGCCGCGGGCCATGGAGCGGGGCAGCCCGCAGTTGGTCACCAGCGCCCCGTAGAACGGCACGCGCACCTGGCCGCCGTGGGTGTGACCGGCCAGCAGCAGGTCGAAGCCGTCGGCGGCCATCGCGTCCAGCACGTACGGCTCGGGCGAGTGGGTCAGCCCGAGCCGCAGGTCCGCGGACGTCGAGGCGGGACCGGCCGCGAGCCCGTAGTCGTCGCGCGAGACGTGCGGGTCGTCCACGCCGACGACCTCCACCAGGCGGCCGCCCGCCTTGAACGACGTGCGCGCGTTGTTCAGGTCGGCCCAGCCGGCGCCGACGAGCACCGAGCGCAGCTCGTCGAAGGGCAGCTCGACCCCCTGCACGTACTCCCGTTCGGGCAGCAGGTACGACAGCGGGTTGCGCCACACCGGACCGCGGTAGTCGTTGGACCCGAACACGAACGCGCCCGGCACGTCGAGCAGCGGCTGCAGCGCGCGCAGTACGCCCGAGACCGCGTCGGGATGGGCCATGTTGTCGCCGGTCACCACGACCAGGTCGGGGTCGAGCGCGGCCAGCGAGGCCACCCAGCGCTGCTTGCGCCGCTGGTCCGGCATCATGTGCAGGTCGGACAGGTGCAGCACGCGCAGCGGCTCGGCGTCGGGCACGAGCACCGGCACCTCGTAGCGGCGCAGCGTGAACATGTTGCGCTCCACCAGCGACGCGTACGCGAACGCCGCAGCGCCCGCCGCCAACCCGGCCGACAGGCCGTATACCGTGCGCTTCCGCATGAGCAGTCAAACTACGCTGGCTCGCATGAGCAGCCTGAAGGACCTCCTCACCACCGACATGCGCGCCGCGCTCAAGGCGCGCGACGAGCTCACCACCTCCACGCTGCGGATGGCGCTCGCCGCGATCGGAAACGCGGAAGTCGCCGGCAAGGCGAAGCGGGACCTCACCGACGACGAGGTGCTCGCCGTGCTCACGAAAGAGGCCAAGAAGCGCCGCGAGGCAGCCACGGCGTTCGCCGACGCGGGCCGCGCGGAGCAGGCGGCCAAGGAGAGCGCGGAGGGCGAGGTTCTCGACTGCTACCTGCCTCAGCAGCTCAGCGACGCGGAACTGACCGAGACGGTCAAGCGCGCGCTCGCCTCCGGCGGGTTCACCGGTAGGGCCCAGATGGGCCCGGCCATGAAGGCGGCCCAGGCCGCGGTGGCCGGCAGGGCCGAGGGCGGCCGGGTGGCGCAGGAGGTACGCCGCCAGCTCGGCGCGTAGCGGCCGACGGGACCATAGCGGCGGCTGCGGTACCGTCGCCGACCACGCGCGGACACGGCAGACGGCGCGGCCGCCGGCTCAACCGGCGCCCGCACCTGGTCATCTCCCGCCGCCGCCGCCGCCGCCGCCGCCGCCACCACCACCGCCGGGGCCGCCTGGGCCGCCTGGGTTGCCGGGGCCGCTCGGCGGTGGCGCACCCTTGCCGTTGCTGACCTGGATGATCACGAGGCCGCCCTT
>DATDJX010000461.1:0-2714 GCA_036520275.1 Asanoa sp. | reverse complement strand
TCGTGCCGGCGCACGATGGCCGGGATCAGGCCGTCCGCGGTGCGCTTGAGACGCGCGGCGATGGCGGGGTCGAGAGTCGTGTCGGGTACAGCCACCGTTCGATTGTTCCGCACGGCTCCGCGGGGCCGTGCGGGGCCCGTGTGGCCGGTACCTGGCACGAGGTCAGGGCCTGCTTCGTCGACGAGCCGGAAGCCCGCCCTCGCGGAGGCGAAGGCACTCGTGCAGGCCGAGCAGCCGCACCTTGCCCGCCTCGACAAGAGACGCCATGGCGGTCACCGTCTCCTCCACCTGAAGTCAAGAAGGGCTTGCGCTCCCGGATGGAATTCATCTACCGTTGATTTCAACACTCGATGAGTTCCCGAGAGCACCGGAACGGAGAACCGATGGAGACCGCGATCGAGGTCCGAGACCTCGTCGTCAAGCGGGGAAAACGCATCGTCCTGGACGGGTTCGACTGCGCCATCCACCGCGGGAGCATCACCGGGCTGCTCGGCCCGAGCGGCAGCGGCAAGACCACCCTCATGCGCGCCATCGTGGGCGTGCAGCGCGTCGCGTCCGGCACCGTCACGGTCCTTGGCGAGCCGGCCGGATCCGCGCCGCTCCGCCACAAGGTCGGCTACCTGACGCAGTCGCCGAGCGTGTACAACGACCTGACCGGTCGGGAGAACGCGCGTTACTTCGCGTCGCTGTACGGCCTGGGCAAGGCCGCCGCCGACGAGGCGCTCGAGGCGGTGGGTCTTCTGGACGCCGCGGACCAGCTCGTTCTCAACATGTCCGGCGGCCAGCAGAGCCGGGCGTCGCTGGCCTGCGCGATCGTCAGCCGCCCGGAGATCCTGGTGCTCGACGAACCGACCGTGGGGCAGGACCCGGTGCTGCGCGACGAGCTGTGGGAACGCTTCCGCGGATTCGCCGCCGACGGCGCGACCGTGCTGGTCTCCAGCCACGTCATGGACGAGGCCAACCGCTGCGACCGGCTCCTGCTCATCCGGGAGGGCGCACTCATCGCCGACGACACTCCGGTCGCCGTCAAGGGGTCGGCCGGCACCGACGACCTGGACCAGGCGTTCCTCAACCTGATCCGGGCCCACGAGGAGAAGGTGGCGGCCTGATGTCCCCGCGCATACTCCGCAGCACGATCCGGCGCATCATCGGCCAGCTCCGCCACGACCCCCGAACGATCGCGATGATCGTCGTGGTGCCGGTGGTGCTCATCACGCTGCTCTATTTCATGTTCGACGGGCAGGAGCGCGTCTTCGACCGGATCGCGCTCACCATGCTCGGCGTCTTCCCGTTCATCATCATGTTCCTGATCACCAGCATCGCGATGCTGCGTGAGCGCACCAGCGGCACGCTGGAGCGGCTGTTCACCACGCCGGTGGGCAAGCTGGACCTGCTGTTCGGATACGGCGTGGCGTTCGGTGCGGTCGCGGCGGTCCAGGCCACGGTCGCCTCCGCGGTCGCGCACTGGGTCTTCGACATGCGAACCGCCGGCAGCATCTGGCTGGTGGTGGTGATCGCGGTCGCCAACGCCGTCCTGGGGGTCGCGCTCGGCCTGCTGTGCAGCGCCTTCGCCCGCACCGAGTTCCAGGCCGTGCAGTTCATGCCCGTCGTCGCCGTGCCGCAGCTGCTGCTGTGCGGGCTGTTCGTGGCCCGCGACCAGATGGCGGGCTGGCTGCAGGCGGTCAGCGACGTGCTGCCGCTGTCCTACTCCGTGGAGGCTCTGACCGAGGTCGGCACCCACCCCGACCCGACCGGCACGATGTGGCGTGACCTGCTGATCGTCTTGGGCGCGGTGATCCTCGCCCTCGCGCTGGGCGCCGCGACCCTGCGCCGGCGCACGGCCTGATCGACTCACCGCGGAAGGACCGCTCATGGCTGGACGGACCGGACGCCGGCCCGGCAACCCGGACACCCGCGAGGGCATCCTCGACGCGGCGCGCAGCGCCTTCGCCGACAAGGGGTTCGACGGTGCGTCCATCCGTGGGATCGCGACCAGCGCCGGGGTCGACCCGGCGCTGGTGCACCACTACTTCGGCACCAAGGACCGGCTGTTCCTGTCCGCGATGAACGTGCCCATCGACCCGGCCGCGGTCATCGGGGAGGCCGTCGAGGGCGACCGCTCCTCGATCGGCGTACGGCTCGTGCGGACATTCCTGTCCATCTGGGACGGTCCCGCCGGCGTGGCCGGCGTGGCTCTCCTGCGTTCGGCCGTGGGCAGCGAGTGGACGGCCAAGCTGTTCCGCGAGTTCATCGTCACCCAGGTGATGCGCCGGGTGCTCCCGCGTCTCGCGCTCGACCCGGCCGAGGCCCCGATGCGGATCTCGCTGGTAGCGAGCCAGATGGCCGGGCTCGCGATGGTCCGGTACATCATCAAGATCGAGCCGATGGCGTCGGCGCCGCCGGACACCGTGGTCGCGGCGGTCGGGCCGACGATCCAGCGCTACCTGACCGGCGACCTGCCCGGGGCGCTATAGCCTAGTCTGTCGCGCATGACGGAGTCTCTGCCGTTCGACCGGGTGGCCGACCGGTACGACGCGACCCGCGGCGGCGAGGAGCGCGGACGCGCGCTGGCCGACGCCGTGCAGCCGTGGCTGGCGCCCGGGCGCACGCTCGAGGTCGGCGTCGGAACCGGGCTCGTCGCGGCCGAGCTGCGCGCGCGGGGGTTCGACGTGTACGGGGTCGACCTCGCGCCCGCGATGGTGGCCCGGGCGTAC
>DATDJX010000460.1:0-4199 GCA_036520275.1 Asanoa sp. | reverse complement strand
GGCATCTCCGGCGGGTTCGCCTCGCCCACGGCGGCCGACCTGATCTCGCACGCCGACCTGATCGTCGGCTTCGGCTGCGCCCTGAACATGTGGACGATGCGGCACGGCCGCCTGATCGCCGACGACGCGACGGTCGCTCAGGTCGACCTCGACGACGCGGCCCTCGGCGCGCACCGGCCGGTCGATCTCGGCGTCGTCGGCGACTGCGGCTCCGTCGCGGATGACGTACTGGCCTGCCTCGCCGACCGGGGAGCGGCGCGGCAGGGCTACCGCACCGCCGCGGTGGCCGACGCGATCGCCCGGCGCGGACGGTGGAACGACGAGGAGACCGAGGACCTGTCGACGGGCGAGCGGATCGACCCGCGGACGCTCAGCCGGGAGCTGGACATCCTGCTGCCGGCCGAGCGGATCGTCGCGGTCGACTCCGGGAACTTCATGGGCTACCCGAGTGCCTACCTCGGCGTGCCGGACGAGTACGGCTTCTGCTTCACGCAGGCGTTCCAGTCGATCGGGCTGGGTCTGTCCACCGCGATCGGCGCGGCGTTGGCCCGGCCCGATCGGCTGCCCGTCCTCGCCTCCGGTGACGGCGGCTTCCTCATGTCGGTCGCCGAGCTGGAGACCGCGGTACGCCTGGGCGTCCCGCTGCTGTGCGTCGTCTACAACGACGCGATGTACGGCGCCGAGGTGCACCACTTCGGCCCGGACGCCGACCTTGGCACCGTCACCTTCCCCGACACCGACATCGCCGCCCTCGCCACCGGCTTCGGCGCCGACGGTCTGACCGTCCGACGGACGGCCGACCTGCGGACCGTCACCCGCTGGCTGCAGTCGTCACCGACGCGACCCCTGGTCGTCGACGCCAAGATCACGTCCGACGGCGGCTCGTGGTGGCTCGCCGAAGCCTTCACGGGCCACTGACCGACCCGGACCCCGCGCGGACTCGGAGGGCGGCAGCATCGGCCTCGCAGATCCATGCCTGTGGCGGCGAGTCGTGCCAGTGTTCCCGGCGGGCCAGCTCCTCGACGCTGGCCCGCAGGGCGTCCAGGCCCGGGTGCCGTAGTTCGCGGCGGAAGACCATCGTCCACACGTACAGCGGCACCGGATCGACGAGAGGGCGGACGACCACACCGGGTGCGATCGGACGTTCGAACAGCGTGAGGATCGGTCGCCCATGAGTGTGCAGGTGTTGCACGGTCTCGGCCAACCCCTCGGCGTGCAGGTGGGGTGGCGACGGTTCGGCCCCGAACGCCGCCAACAGCCGTACGCCCAGATCCACCCACTCGGGTGCCTCGTCGTTGCCGACGCTGGCATCCACCTGGGTCCCGCGCAGCGCGTCCAGCGACACCGTCGTCCGCGCGGCGAGCGGGTGATCCTCCGGTAGCAACAGCGCCATCGGCTCGAGGCGGACCAACGTGCGGGACAGCACGTTGGCCGGAAACGGCCGCGGCAGTCCTTCGCTGCGGCCGAACGCGACGTCGATCCGACCGGCGAGCAGCTCGTCCAGTGCCGCCCCGAAACCGCCGTGGAAGCGGGCGACCAACTCGGCCCGTGGTGCTCGCTCACGGGCGGCCCGCAACACCCGCACCGGGGTGTGCCCCTCGGCGAGCAGGTCGACGCGCAGGGGGCGGTCGGCATCGAGTTCGTACAGCTCCCGGAGGGTCTGGTCCCGGAGCGCGAGCAGGTCGCGGGCCCGCACCAGCAGGCGCTCGCCCTCGGGTGTCAACGCGACCCGGCGCGTCGAACGGGCGAACAGGCTGACTCCGAGCTGCCGCTCGAGCCGCCGGATCTCGCGGCTGAGCGCCTGCTGCGCCACATGCAGCCGCCCCGCGGCGCGGGTGAAGTGCAACTCCTCGGCGACCGCCACGAAGTACCGGAGAAGCCGGGGGTCCAGCTCGTCCGCCATCCGCCGCACCTCACCCGTTACGGATTGACACTCTAGCCGCGTGAATCGGCGCGGAACAGGTGTTGGACGTCGTGCGCCCGGTCACGCGACGCTGATCGCGTCACCCCTGACCGTCGTCGCGCGAAGGAGCGTGCCAGCCGTGCCGACCCCGCCCCGCCCGTCGCAGCGCTGGCAGAGACGTATCACCCGCGCGTTGATCTTCGCGCAGCTGCTCGGCGCGGTGGGTCTCGCCGCCGGGGGCACCGCCGGTGCGCTGCTCGCGCAGGACTTGACCGGCAGCGCGAAGGCGGCGGGAATGCCGCTCGCGGCCCTGGTGCTCGGATCGGGAATCGGCGCGGTGGCCGTCACCCGCCTGATGGACCGGGCCGGACGACGCGTCGGGTTGTGCGCCGCCTACGTCGGCGGGGCGCTCGGGGCGGCCACCGCAGTTGCCGCCGCCGGGCTGCGGAACTGGTCGTTGCTGTTGGTCGGCAGCCTGCTCCTCGGCTGCGGCAACGCCGCGGTCATGTTGGCCCGCTACGCCGCCGCGGATGTCGCGGCCCGGCCGGCCCGCGCGATCAGCACGGTGGTGGCAGCGGCGAGCGTCGGCGCGGTCGCCGGCCCGAACCTGCTGGGCCCCTCCGGCGGCATGGCACGGATACTGGGACTGCCGGAGCCGGCAGGGCTGTTCCTGCTCGCGATGCCGGCGTTCGCGGGTGCTGCCCTCGTGCTGACGGTCCTCCTGCGTCCCGACCCGTTGCGCCTGGCGACGGCCGGCCTCCGGACCGACCGCATCGGCACCGGGACGCCGGCGCGCCGGCCGTCCGGTGCGACGCTGGCCGCGGTTTTCGGCGACCCCCGAATCCGCCTGGCCCTCGTCGTTCTCGCGTTCGCCAACCTCACCATGGTTGCGATGATGGCGGTAGCCCCGGTGCACCTGCACGACCACGGGGCGGGAATGGGGCTTGTCGGTCTGATGGTCAGTGTCCACATCGCCGCGATGTACCTGCCCTCGCCGCTGACCGGCTGGCTGGCCGACAGGTACGGCAGCCGCGCGGTGATCCACGCCGGCGCGGTGCTGCTCCTGTGCGCCGGTGTCTCCGCGGCCATGGCCGGGCCGAGCCGGATCGCCGTCATGGTCCCGCTGATGCTGCTGGGGATCGGGTGGAACGCGGGCCTGATCGGCGGCAGCGCCCTGCTGCGCGAGGCCCTCCTCGCGCCGTCGTCGCGCAGCCACGCTGAGGGATTGGGTGAGCTCGGCATGGGCGCGGCGGCGGCCGTCGGCGGCGGCGGCGCGGGCCCGCTGATGGCCACGGGCGGCTTCGGGCTGCTCGGCCTGGTGGCGGCCGTGCCCTGCCTGCTGACCATCGTCGCCGTCCTGGCGTCGGCCGCGGGTCAACATCGGGTAATGCGGCCAGCGGCGGCAATGCGGACCCGCCGGCCGACCGACCTCGAGCCGAACGACGACCGTCGCGGATTCGCGGATCGGCTCGTTTGACGGCCGGAAGGAGGAACCATGTCCCATACCATCACCGCCCACCTCGTCGTCCAAGATCCCGAACGGGCCGCTGCCTGGTACGCGGAGGTGCTCGGCGCCTCGGAGCGCAGCCGAATCCCGCTGCCCGGCGGAAAGATCATGACGATCGAGCTCGCGGTCGGCGACTCGACGATCATGATCGCCGAGGAGTTCCCCGACCTCGGCGTCGTCTCGCCGAAGCGGCTCGGTGGCACCTACTGCGCACTTGTCATCGCCACCGACGACGTCGACGGAATGTGGCAGCGCGCGTTGGCGGCCGGCGCCGAGGTGTTCCATCCGCTGGCCGACACCTTCTGGGGAGAGCGCTTCGGTCAGGTCGTCGACCCGTTCGGCCACCGTTGGGGCTTCAGCAAGCACATCAGAGACGTGTCCCACGAGGAGGTCGTCAAGGCCGCCGCACAGGCGTTCGGGCGCTGAACGCACTGCCTTCCACGCGATCACGGGCCGACCGGTCACCCGACGACCGAGGGCATCGTGGCGGTCCCGACCGTCGTCGGGGTCATGGTCGACTAGCTTGGCGGCATGAGCGCGCCCGACACCCGGCCCGGCAGGGCCGCCAAGTCCGCCGGCTACCTGGCTCGTACCCGGCCGGTCGTTCCGCCCATCTACCAGTCCGCAACCTTCTTCCTCGACGACGTGGCGTACCAGGACATCGCGGACGGCGGCCTGACCGAGCACTGGTACAGCCGGTTCGCCAATCCCACCGTCGACGCGGCCGCCGCCGAGATCGCCGAGCTGGAGGGGGCCGAGGCGGCGTTGATGACGGCGTCCGGTATGGCG
>DATDJX010000459.1:0-5368 GCA_036520275.1 Asanoa sp. | reverse complement strand
GTCCGGTCGGCGCCCGGGCCTGGCACAGGTCGCGCACCGCCTCCTCCTCCGGCGTGGGTACCCGGATCGCGACCAGCTCCCCGGCCCGGTGCCACCGGGCCAACCGGCGGCAGTCGCGCCGGTCGGTCTTGACCCGATCCCCGGGCGAGCGCGGTACCAGCGACGGGGCTACCACAACACAAGCCACCCCATCGAGCGCAGCAGCCGGTACAGACCGAACCCGGTCGGCCCGGCCTCATAACACACCCGCAGCATCGACCGGTCGGCGAACCGGTCGATCAGCCGCCGCACCGACGCCTCATCATTGAAGATCTTCTCCACGTCTGGGGACACCTCGTGCGGGCGCAGGATCCCCACCGCGATGCTGTTCTTGCTGGTGTCCAACCCGAGGTGGATCGGACCGACGCTGCGCGCGACACTGGCACCCATAACGGCCGGCTCCCTTCCGGTGTGGCTCCTTCCACCCGCAAGGGTTGGATGATCCACGAACGGGATCAACCGTCAGAGGCGGATAGGGCCGGCCGTTCCATGCTGACTAGCGTCAGCTCAGGCGTTCGAAGATCATGGCCATGCCCTGGCCGCCGCCGACGCACATCGTCTCGAGCCCGATCGTCTTGTCGTGCCAGTCGAGGCTGTTGAGCAGCGTGCCGGTTATGCGGGCGCCGGTCATCCCGAACGGGTGGCCGACGGCGATCGCGCCGCCGTTGACGTTGAGCTTGTCGATCGGGATGCCCAGGTCGCGATAGGACGGGATGACCTGCGCGGCGAACGCCTCGTTGATCTCGACCAGGTCGACGTCCTCGATGGTCATGCCGGCCCGGGCCAACGCCTGCTCGGTCGCCGCGACCGGGCCGAGGCCCATGATCTCCGGGCTGAGCGCGGTCACGCCGGTGGACACGATCCGGGCCAAGGGGGTGATGCCGAGCTCCCTGGCCTTGGCGCCGCTCATCACCACGACGGCGGCGGCGCCGTCGTTGAGGGGGCAGCAATTGCCGGCGGTGACCCGGCCGTTCGGGCGGAACACCGGCTTCAGCGCCGCGACGGCCGCCAGCGTGACGCCCGGGCGCGGACCGTCGTCGGCGTCGACCACCTTCCCGCTCGGCGTGGTGACCGGCGTGATCTCGCGGGCCCAGAACCCGTCGGCGATGGCCTTCTCGGCGAGGTTCTGGCTCCGTACGCCGAACTCGTCCATGTCTGCGCGGGTGACGCCCTTGACCTGGGCCAGGTTTTCCGCGGTCTGGCCCATGGCCAGGTAGATGTCGGGGAGCGAGCCGTCGTCGCGCGGGTCATGCCAGGTGTCCGTGCCGCCCTGCGCGCGGACCGCGTTGCGGGCGATGGCTTCGGCGAAGACCGGGTTCTCCCAGCTGCCATCCACGAGCGCCTGCGCCTGCGGCGGGAGGCCGTCGGAGTTGCCGCGCGCGTACCGCGACACGGCCTCGACGCCGGCCGAGACGAAGACGTCGCCCTCGCCGGCCTTGATGGCGTGAAAGGCCATGCGGGTGGTCTGCAGGCTGGACGCGCAGTAACGCGTGATCGTGGCGGCCGGTAGCCGGTCGCGGCCCAGCAGCGTGGCCACGACACGGCCCATGTTGAAGCCCTGTTCGCCGCCGGGCAGGCCGCAGCCAAGGTAGAGATCTTCGATGAGGCCGGGGTCGAGTCGGGGGACCTTGTCGAGCGCGGCCCGCACGATGGTGGCGGCGAGGTCGTCGGGCCGCATTTCCCGCAGCGACCCCTTGGCGGCCCGCCCGATCGGCGAACGTGCGGTGGCGACGATGACGGCATCACGATCGGACACGGTGGCCATCTGGTCAGGTTAACCCCCCGGGTAACCCACGCCGAAGCCGCGATTTCTCACACTCGCGCACTCCTGGCGATCGTGCATATCCGGGGCCGCGATGCGGCTTTCGCCCCGAACGCGGGAACCGGCGATCGGCCGGCAATCAGACGCTGCGGGTCGCCGTGGCGGCGGTGGTCACCGCGGGCAGCAGGGCGTGTGCCCACACTCGGTAGCCGTCGGCTGAGGGGTGGAAGCCGTCGTAGCACAGGGTGCCCGCGTCGGCGCGGAAGACCGCCCCCGTCTCGGCGGCCAGGTCGACCACCGTGCCGCCGGCGGCCACGACGGCCCGCGACTGGGCGTTGGCCGTGCGACGGGCCCACCAGCCGGCGACCTCGCGCAGCGGCTGGGCGATCGCGCGAGCGGCGCCGAGGTCGGGGCACGTGCCCACGACGACCTCGACACGCGCGTCGCGGAGGCGGCGCACGGCCGCGCCGAGGTAGGCCGCCGCTTCGCCGGGGCGGCGCCCGGTGGCGGCGTCGTTGGCGCCGATCAGCACGACCGCGACGTCGGGGCGGTCGCCGAGCAGGGCGCGTGCCACCTGGGTCGCGAGGTCGGTCGACCTGGACCCGGAGACGCCGACGCTGGAAAGGTGGACCCGGTAGCCGGCCGGGCCCGCGGACAGCTCCGCGGCCAGCAGCCCACCCACGGTGTCACCCGCGCGGTCGACGCCGACGCCGATCGCGGACGAGTCGCCCAGCAGCACGAGCCGCAGTGGCGGCGCACCCTCGCGGCCGACGACCGCGCGCAGGCCCAGACCCAACTCGGGCTGCGCGTACGTGCGGTTGCGGGCCGCCACCGCCTCACCGGCGAGGACCGCCGCGCCGCCCAGCGTGCCGGCGATGAAGGTCATGGCCGCGGCCCGGCCGAGCCGGCCCACTACACCGCGTTCGTTCACGCCGGTTCCTCCATGGTCGACCCGTTCAAGGGTAAGGCCGGAGTCGGTGCCGCGTCTCGGCGAAGGGTGTGCAGCCACCGCCGCGCGGGCGTTTGGGCCCGCCACGCCGCGGGGCGTCGCCGCAGCTGGGCCCACCTGCCGAGCGGCCCGCGCTCGCGCCCGTCGACGCTCGCACCGCTGACCTCCGTGCCGGCGTGCTTCGCCGCTTCCTGCGCCGCCTGCGGCAGCGACCGGACGCCCTCGCCCGCGGCGAGCGGCTCGCGGCGCTCGGCCGCGCCGAGTGCCGCGAGGACAGTCGGCAGCATCGCCCAGACCGCGACCGCGTAGCCCTCTGCCGACGGGTGGAACCGGTCGGCGGCGAACATGCGGGTCGGCTCGGCGGCGAAGCGGGGGCCGAGCAGGTCTCCCAGCGACACCGCCCAGCCGCCCGCCTCGACGACGGCCACGGTCTGTGCGGCTGCCAGCTGCCGGCTCCAGCGCCGGGCGAGCCAGCGCAGCGGCTGCTGGATGGGCTGGATCGCACCGAGGTCGGGGCACGTGCCGACCACCACCTGGGCGCCGGCGGCGCGCAGCCGGCGGACGGCGTCAACGAGGTGTCGCACGGCCACGGGCACCGGGATGCGGTGGGTGACGTCGTTGCCGCCGATGAGGATCACGGCGAGGTCGGGCTCGCGCTCGAGGGCGACGTCGACCTGCTGCGGCAGTGCGGCGGAGAGCGCGCCGACGACCGCGCAGCGGTAGAGGCGGACGGGCCGGCGAAGGCGCCGCGAGACGCCGGTGGCGAGCAGCGCGCCGGGCGTTTCCCGGGGTCGATGGACGCCGTAGCCGGCGGCCGACGAGTCACCGATGATCACCATGGTGATCGGCTTGCCGGGAAAGCGGGCGCCGTAGAGGCCGTCGCCGCGGGGCGGGGGCGCGGTCGCGAGCGGAATGACCCGCCGCGCGCGGTCGGCCTGCACCATGATCAGGCCGACCACCGCCGCAAATGTGACGGCACTCACGCCCACCCCGGCCGCGGTGGCCCGAGCGGCCCCGCGGACCGTGCGCCAGCCCTGAAAGTCGTCCCCCCTCATCGATCGCCCCCCTGCGAACGCCCTGAGCACTTTGAATCTAACGCGGCGCACCGACTTTTCGCGGAAGGCTTGTTCGCGCAGGGCTTGGGGGTGGCGCCGATCGGGCACCATTGCTGCGGGACACCCCCGGAAGGAGCCCACCATGCCCAGGACCTTGAAGCGCACGGCCGCGTTCACCGCGCTCGGCCGCGCGCTGTTCGCCGGTGCCCGCGGCGGTCCGAGCCTGCCGCAGCGGGTCGCGGCGATCCCGCGAATGATGAAGGCCACGGCGACCGGCGAGTACGACGGCGGCGTACGGATGGCGATGATGGTCGCCGCCGTCGCCTACATCGCCTCGCCGGTCGACCTCGTGCCCGAGGCCTTTCTGCTGGTCCTCGGCCTCGCCGACGACGTGCTGATGGCCACGTGGGTCGCCGGGGCCATCCTGTCGGAGACCGAGCGCTTCCTGGCCTGGGAGGCCCGGCGCGACCCGGTCATACCCGGCACCGTTGTGTCCTGACGGCGGATCTACGCTGGTGGCGACCGCCGCCCTGAGCGGCAGCCATGACGGAGAGGGCACGACGAGGTGCGCTACTACGACAACGTCGTCGAGTTGATCGGCCACACCCCGCTGGTGCGGCTGCACAGCGTGACGGACGGCATCCGAGCGAACGTCCTCGCGAAGATCGAATACCTGAACCCGGGCGGGTCGGTCAAGGACCGCATTGCGCTGCGGATGGTCGAGGAGGCGGAGAAGTCGGGCCTGCTCGCGGAGGGTGGCACGATCGTCGAGCCGACCAGCGGCAACACCGGCGTCGGCCTCGCCCTGGTCGCCCAGCTCAAGGGCTACCGCTGCGTGTTCGTCTGCCCGGACAAGGTTAGCGAGGACAAGCGCAACGTCCTGAGGGCGTACGGCGCCGAGGTGGTGGTGTGCCCGACGGCCGTCGCGCCGGAGGACCCCCGCTCGTACTACAACGTCTCCGACCGGCTGTCCCAGGAGATCCCCGGGGCGTGGAAGCCCAACCAGTACGCCAACCCGGCCAACCCGCGCTCGCACTACGAGACCACCGGCCCGGAGATCTGGTCCCAGACCGACGGACGGATCACCCACTTCGTCGCCGGCGTCGGCACCGGCGGCACGATCACCGGCGTCGGCCAGGCGCTCAAGGAGCACAACCCGAAGGCGCAGATCGTCGCGGTCGAGCCGCTCTCCTCGCCGGTGCTCTCCGGCGGTCCGCCCGGCCCGCACCGCATCCAGGGCATCGGCGCCGGCTTCGTGCCCGAGATCTTCAACCGCGACATCGTCGACGAGATCGTCCAGTGCCCGGACGAGGACGCGATCGAGCTGGCCAAGGGCCTGGCCCGCGTCGAGGGCGTGCTGGCCGGCATGTCCTGCGGCGCCGCGCTGTACGGCGCCCGTGTCGAGCTCGTCGAGTCCCTGGGGGGCATGAACGAGGCGGTCGACGCCGCCCGCGCCGCCGCGCAGGACGGCGACGTCTTCCTGCCCGACCAGTTCTCCAACCCGGCCAACCCGGAGGCCCACCGCACCGGCACCGGCCCCGAGATCCTCGAGGCCCTCGACGG
>DATDJX010000458.1:0-7210 GCA_036520275.1 Asanoa sp. | reverse complement strand
CGGCAGGTCGTCGCCGAGAGCGATCCGGGTGAACACGTCGCGGGTCTCGTCGGGGCGACCCTTGTGCCACACGTCGTCGCCCACGTCCGCGCGGATGCGGGCCATCTCCTCGTCGAGCACGGTCCGGACCAGCTCGCGCGTCACCGTCCGCCCGTCGTCCAACCGCGCGCCGTGGCGGATCCACTGCCATACCTGGGAGCGGGCGATCTCGGCGGTCGCGGCGTCCTCCATCAGGCCGTCGATGCCGGCGGCGCCGCGCCCGGACAGCCAGAACGACAGGTAGCGGAAGCCCACGCTGACGTCGTTGCGCAGCCCGGTCTCGGTGATCGACCCCGGCGTCTCCCCCGCGGCGAGCAGGTGCTCGGGCGTAACCGCGACCTCGTCGCGCCGCCTGTCGATCTGGTTGGGCCGCTCGCCCAGCACGGCGTCGAACTCCTCCGTCGCAACCGGCACGAGGTCGGGATGCGCGACCCAGGTGCCGTCGAACCCGGCGCCGGCCTCGCGCCGCTTGTCCTCCCGGACGGCGTCGATCGCGCGCCGGTTCGCGTCGGGGTCGCGCCGGGACGGGATCAGCGCCGCCATGCCGCCCATCGCGAACGCGCCGCGCCGGTGGCAGGTCGCGACGAGCAGCTCGGTGTAGGCGCGCATGAACGGCGCGGTCATCGTCACCGACGTGCGGTCCGGCAGCACGAACGCCGGGTCGTCGCGGTACGTCTTGATCATCGAGAAGATGTAGTCCCAGCGGCCGGCGTTCAGGCCGTACGAGTGGTCGCGCAGCTCGAAGAGGATCTCCTCCATCTGGAACGCGGCCGGCAGCGTTTCGATCAGCACGGTCGCGCGGAAGCTGCCGTGCGGCAGACCCAGTGCCTCCTGGGTGAACAGGAACACGTCATTCCACAGCCGCGCCTCGAGGTGGTGCTCCAGCTTGGGCAGGTACAGATAGGGCGCCTTGCCGCGGTCGAGCAGGCGTTGTCCACAGTGGAACGCGTAGAGGCCGAAGTCGACCAGCGAGCCCGACGCGGGGATGCCGGTGTCGTCGCGCAGGTGCTTCTCGGGCAGGTGCCAGCCGCGGGGGCGCACGAGCAACGTCGCGACACGCTCGGCGAGCGCGTAGCGCCGGCCGTCCGACGAGTCGTCCGAGATGGCGCCCTCGACCGCGTCGACGAGGTTGGCCTGGCCCTCGACCTGGTTGCGCCAGGTGGGGCTGTTCGCGTCCTCGAAGTCGGCCATGAACCCCCGGGCGCCCGAGTTGAGCGCGTTGATGACCATCTTCCGGTCGGTCGGCCCGGTGATCTCCACCCGCCGGTCGGCGTAGTCGGGCCGGGGCGGGGCGACCTGCCACCCGCCCTCGCGCACGTCGGCGGTCTCGGAGAGGAAGTCGGCCGGCGGCGTACGGCCGCGCCGGTCAGCGACCAGCGACCGGCGTCGTGCGTCGAAACGCTCGTGCAACGCGCTCAGGAAGGCGACCGCGTCCGCGGAGAGGATCTCGTCGCGGGCGCGCGGGTCCAGCTCGGGCGCGTCGACGGGCTTCAGGCTCATGACGCCGCCTCGCTTTCGCACGTGCCATCCGGCGCGGTCGGTCGAAGGTACCGCGCGGCGGCGCCATGACCCAACGGACCGAGCCGGATGATGACCTCGCCGCGCTCGGTCATGTGTCGGCTCCCCGCAGCGATCGGTCGAGCAGGGTCATCGGGTGCAGCACCGGAACGGGCCGGTCGAGGTGGGCGGCGATCTGCAGCGCGCAGCCGGGGTTGGCCGCGGCGATCGCGTCCGGGTCGGTCGCGGCGAGGTTGGCGGCCTTGCGCCGCCCGAGCTCGACGGCGGCGGCGGGCTGGGTGAGGTTGTAGATGCCGGCCGAGCCGCAGCACAGTTCCCATTCGCGCGGCTCGAGGAGGGTGAGGCCGGGAATGCCGCGCAGCAGGTCCCGTGGCGCCGCACGGATGCCTTGGGCGTGCGCGAGGTGGCAGGCGTCGTGGTACGCGACCCGCAGCGCCACCGGGTGCCGGGTGGCCTGTGCCGGGTGGCCGGCGAGCAGCTCGTGCACGTCGCGGACCTTCGCGGAGAACGCCTGCGCGCGCGCCGCCCACCGCGGGTCGTCGGCCAGCAGGTGCCCGTAGTCCTTCATCGCCGAGCCGCAGCCGGCGACGTTGACCGCGATGGTGTCGTACACCTCGAACCGCGCGATCGTCTCGCGAGCCAGGGCGAGCGCGGTCGGTTCCGCCCCGGAGTGCAACGGCAGCGCACCGCAACACCGCGGACGGGCCGGCGCGTGCACCTGCCAGCCCTCGGCGGCGAGCACCCGCACGGTGGCGGCGTTCACGTCCCCGAACAGCACCCGGTTGACGCAGCCCTGCAGGAAGGCCACCTGGCCGCGGGGCGCGACCCCCGGCGCGGGCGGCGTCACCCGCGGCAGCCGGCGGAAGGGGGCGGCCGGCGACACCTTCGGGGCCAGGCCGAGCAGGGCGCCGAGCCTGGTACGCAGCCCTTTCTCCCCCAGCACCCGCCGCACCGGCAGGTGGCTGGACACGGCGAGCGCGGGCGCCACGGCACGCAGCCGCCCCGGATGGGTGAACAGCGCGAAGATGGCCGCGCGGTGCCAGCGGTCGCGCCGGGTGCGCAGCGGACTGCGTTCCAGCTGCGGGCGGACCTGCTCGATGAGCCGGTCGTACCGCACGCCGGACGGGCACGCGGTCACACACGCCATGCAGCCCAGGCAGCGGTCGAAGTGCTCGACCATCTGGTCGGACAGCGCCGAGCCCTCCTCGTTGCCGACCCGCATCAGCAGGATCCGCCCGCGCGGCGAGTCGGCCTCGTTTTCGAACACCTGGTAGCTCGGGCAGGTGGTCAGGCAGAACCCGCAGTGCACACAGGCGCCGATCAGCGCGGGGTCGGGCGGACGCAGGGCGTCCCAGGCGGTCGTCATCCGGCGCCTCCGACCAGCACGCCGGGGCGCATCGCGCCCGCCGGGTCGAAGCGGGACTTGACCCGGGCGGCGAGCGCGCGGACCGCGGGGTCGGGCGCGGGCAGGGGGGCGTCGACGAGATGCGCGCCGTCGAGCACGGCGCAGGCGCGCGGGGCGAGGGCCGCGCGGGCGGCGCGCAGCCGGTCCGCCAGGTCGCCGCCCTCGAACCCGAGCCAGGACAGGCCGAGCGCGGCCCGGGACACCACGGCCGCGCCGGCAGCTTCGGCCGCGGCGATCACCACGGGCAGGTCGGTCGGCAGTCCGGACACCTTGAGCACGGCGCCGTCGGGCCGGCGCTGGCCGGCGCGCTGGGCCGCCCACAACGCGTCGTCGTCGTCGACCACGGTGGCGTCCCCGACCGGCCCGGTGGCCGCGACCGACGCGGCGGCGGCGCGGGCCCGCGCGGGCGCGGTCACGCCCGCGAAGCGCAACAGGATCCGGCCGCGGCCGTCGTGCCAGGCGGCGTCGAGGCTGGCGGCCTCGAGCGGCCGCTTCGAGAGGGCCAGCGCCAGCGCGCCGAGCGACGCCGGGTCGCCGGTCTCGGCGAGCACGGTCGCGGTGCGGGTGGGCAGCGGGTGCAGCCGGACGGCCACCTCCGCGACCAGGCCGAGCGTCCCGTACGAGCCGACGAAGAGTTTGCCGAGGTCGTACCCGGCGACGTTCTTGATGACCGTGCCGCCGCTGCGGGCGATCGTGCCGTCGCAGAGCACCACGGTGATGCCGATGACGAGGTCGCGGACCCCGCCGTAGCGGTGCCGGGCCGGTCCCGAGTCGGCGGTGGCGACGAGCCCGCCGATGGTGCCGCCGGCGTCGGGCGGGTCGACGGCGAGCCACTGGCCCTCGGCGGCCAGCGCCCGCTGGGCGGCCGCGAGCGGCACGCCGGCCTGGAAGACGGCGGTGAAGTCGCCGGTGTTGTGGGCGACGACCTTGTCGAGGGCCGCCGTTCCGACGGCCACCGTGCCCTGCGGGTCGGTGCCGCCCCAGCCGGCGCGGCTGCCGGCGCCGGCCGGGCGGACCGTACGCCCGTCGTCGGCCAGCTTGCGGATCAGCTCGGCCGCGTCCGCGACGGACGTGGGCCGCATCAGAACCGCTCCGCGAGCCCGGCGGCCTCCAGCGGGTGCTGCCGGTAGGGGCCGGGCACCTCGCCGCACAGCCGCGGCGTCGGCATGACCTTGCCGGGATTGGCGAGACCGCGCTCGTCGAACGCGCAGCGCAGCCGCTGGAAGGCGGCCAGGTCGTCCTCGCCGAACATCTTCGCCATGTGCTTGCGCTTGTCGACACCGATGCCGTGCTCCCCGGTCAACGACCCGCCGGCGTCGAGGCAGACGTCGAGGATCCGGCCGGCGAGCTCCTCGGCCCGGGCCGCCTCGCCGTCCTTGGCGCCGTCGTAGCAGACCAGCGGGTGCAGGTTGCCGTCGCCGGCGTGGAAGACGTTGGCGACGACCAGGTCGTACGCGCGGGCCAGCTCCTCGATCCGGGTGAGCACATCGGGCAGCGTCGTGCGCGGCACGACACCGTCCTGCACGAAGTAGTTCGGCGAGATGCGGCCCATCGCCGGGAACGCCGCCTTGCGGGTCTTCCAGAACAGCTGGCGCTCGGCCTCGTCGCGGCTGACCCGCACGTCGTCGGAGCCCTTGTCCCGGCAGACGGCCGTCACCTGGTCGAACTGCGCGGCGCACTCGGCTTCGGCGCCGTCGAGCTCGACCAGCAGCGCGGCGCCGCGGCCAACCGGGTAGCCGGCGTGCGCCATCAGCTCGGCCGCCCGGATCGTGGTGGCGTCCATCATCTCGATCGCGCCGGGCACCACGCCGGCCTTGACGATCGCCGACACCGCCTCGCCGGCCTGGCGGGTGGAGTCGAAGAACGCGACCAGCGTGCGGACGCTCTCCGGCACCGGCACCACCCGCAGCCACACCTTGGTGGTGACGCCGAGCGTGCCCTCGGATCCGACGAACGCGCCGACGAGGTCGTACCCGGCCGGGTCGAGCGCGGGGCCGCCGAGCATCACCGTCGTGCCGTCGGCGAGCACCACCTCGAGGCCGGTGACGTAGTTGGTCGTGAAGCCGTACTTGAAGCAGTGCGCCCCGCCGGAGTTCTCCGCGACGTTGCCGCCGATCGTGCAGACCACCTGGCTCGACGGGTCCGGCGGGTAGAAGAAGTCGGGCGCGACGGCGGCGCTCACCGCCGCGTTGGTGACGCCCGGCTCGACGCAGATCCGTCCGTTGTCGAGGTCGACCTCGAGGATGCGGGTCAGCCGGGACAGCACGATCAGCACGCCGTCGGTCACCGGCAGCGCGCCGCCGGACAGCCCCGAGCCGGCGCCGCGGGCCACCCACGGCATCCCCGCCTCCGCGCACGCGGCCACGACCCGCCGCACCTCGTCGGCGTCGCCGGGCAGCACGGCCACGGCGGGCAGCGCCCGGTACTGCAGCAGGCCGTCGGACTCGTAGGTGCGCAGCTCGTGCTCGTGGACGAGGACCCACCGCTCGCCGACGACCGCGCGCATCCGCGCGATCACCGTCGCCGCCCGATCCCGCTCCATCGGTCCCGACATTACGCCGGGTCGGGCCGGTCGGCTCTGGTGCACGGACGTCCTTGCCCCGATCCGCGGTATGGATCATCATGGATGGCGTCGGGGGTGTTCTCTCCAGGAGGCACCACATGGATCAGGTTTCCGATGTCCACGCGGAACGGATCGAGTCCTATCCGCTCGGGGTCAGCCGTCCCCCGCTCGCCGTGGCCGACCTTCCCGACCCGGAAGAGGTCTTCGGGGTTCGCCGGATCGGCCTGCGCGAGCTGTTCATGTACGCCCTCGGTCCGAGCCTCATCGCGCTCGGCATCTCCATCGGCAGCGGCGAATGGCTGCTCGGCCCGCAGGCGGTCGGCCAGTACGGCTTCGTCGGTGTCGGTTGGGTCATCCTCGTCTCCGCGCTGCTGCAGACGTTCTACAACGTCGAGTGCTCCCGCTACGTGATGGCCACCGGCGAGGCGCCGGTGGTCGGCTGGGGCCGGGTGCCGCCCGGCTACCTGCTGTGGGCCCCGCTGTCGGTGTTCGTCATCATCTTCGCGTTCATCGCCGGCGGCTGGGCCGCTTCGGCGGGCCAGGGCGTTTACGCCCTCGTGCACGGGCGCGTCGCGCCCGCGGGCGCGGAGGAGCCGCGGGTGTGGGCGATCGCGCTGCTCGTGCTCGTCTTCCTCATCACGGCGGCGGCCAAGCGGATCAGCCGGGCGCTGGAGCTGGCCAACTGGCTCATGGTGGGCGCGATCCTGATCGGCCTGCTGCTGATCGACCTGTTCGTGGTGCCGTTCTCGCTGTGGTGGGACGGGATCCGCGGCTTCGTCACGCCGGCGGCGCCGCCGGCCGGGATCAGCGCGACCCAGCTGGGCGCGCTGGCCGGCTTCACCGCGCTCGCTTCGGGCCTCAACTGGTACGTGATGGGCCACTACCGCGACAAGGGGTACGGGATGGGCTACCGCACGGGCTTCCTCTCGGGCCTGCGCGGCACCGGCGCGCCCCTGCTCGACAACGGGGTCACGTTCGCCGACGACCGGGTCAACGCCGGCCGCTGGCGGCGCTGGTACCGGCTGCTGCTCACCGACATGTGGGGCATCTTCTTCGTCGGCGCGATGCTCGGCATGCTGCTGCCGACCATCCTGATGGCGCACGCGGTGAAGACCTCCGGTCAGCGGCCCACCACGGCCAACGTGCCGACCTTCGCCGCGGCCGCGCTCGAGCCCGAGTACGGCCGCGCCATGTTCTACATCGTCCTCGTGCTGGGCGTGCTGATCCTGTTCAGCACCCAGCTCGGCATCTTCGAGGGCATGGTGCGGGTCACCACCGACGCCGCGCACGCCAACAGCCCGCGGCTGCGGCGCCTGATCGAGGGCGACCCGCGCCGCTTCTACTACCCGTTCATGCTGGCCCTGCTGGTGATCATCGCGGTGATCCTGCACCTCGCCCTCCCGGTCAACCTGGTGCAGTGGTCGGCCAACATGTCCAACCTGGGCGCGCTGATCTACCCGTTCCTGCTGATCTACCTCAACAGCAAGCTGCCGCGGCCGGCCCGGCCTCGGCCGTGGCACTACGTGCTGCTCATCCTCAACGTGCTGTTCTTCGGCTTCTTCTTCATCGGCGCGATGCTCGGCATGCTGCTGCCCACGATCCTGATGGCGCAGTCGGTCCAGCTCTCCGGAGAAAGGCCCACCACCGCCACCGTGCCGACGTTCGTCGCCTCCGCGCTCGGCGAC
>DATDJX010000457.1:0-22982 GCA_036520275.1 Asanoa sp. | reverse complement strand
GCCGCCGCCGTCAGCGGTCAACTCCACGTCGTGAGCGAGCAGCGCCTCGAGCCCGGCCAGATCGCCGCGCTCGGCGGCCGCGAAGAACCGTCGTACCAGCTCGTCGCGCTGCTCCCGCGTCGTGTGGAAGCGAGGCCGGCGCTGCTGGAGGTGGCGTCTGGCGCGGGTGGCGAGCTGGCGCACGTTGTCCGCGCTCTTGCCGACGATCGCCGCGATCTCCGGATACCGGTAGTCGAACACGTCGTGCAGCAGCAGCACGGCTCGCTGCTCGGGCGATAGGCTCTCCAGCAGCACCAGCATCGCCAGCGACAGCGAATCGGCCGTCTCAGCGTGCCGGGCCGGATCGTCGCGGCCGTCGGTGATGATCGGCTCTGGCAGCCACTCGCCGACGTAGTGCTCGCGGCGGACGCGCGCGGAGCGCAGCTCGTTGATCGCCAGCCGGGTGGTCACGGTGGCCACGAACGCGCGCGGGGACGCGATCCGCTCGCCGGCATCGAGCGCCTGATGCACCCGTAGCAGCGCTTCCTGCACCACGTCCTCGGCCTCGGCGACGCTGCCGAGCATCCGGTACGCGATCGCGAACGCGACCGGCCGTAGCTCGTCAAGCAGTCGCTCGCGATCGGTCATGCCGCCGCGAACCCCTGCCGCCAGCTCGGGTGCGCCGGGCGCCACGCGAGCTCGCGCTTGGCCTTCGCGTTCGAAGCGCCGCGAAGCTCGGTCATCATCATCACGCCGGTCTCCCCGGCGAACAGTCGTCCGATGAACCGCGGCACGCGCATCGGCTTCTTGGCGCCCAGCGTCTGCGCCACCGCGGGCAGCCACGCGGCGACCGGGGCGGGGTCATCGTCGACCACGTTGTAGACACCGCGACTGCCGTGCTCGACCGCCGCGACCGTCGCCTCCGCCGCGTCGGCGACATGGATGAAGGACCACACCCCGCCGCCGTCGCCGACCAGCGGAAACTTGCGCCTGCGGACCAGCTCGAACTGCTCCCCGTCAGGCGCCATCGAGGTGCCCGGCCCGTAGAACGCGCCGTAGCGCAGCACGATCCCCTCCGTCCAGCGCGCATCCAGGACCGCCTCCTCGAGATGCCGGATTGCGGCCAGGGTCTCGCGCATCTTGCGCGCGGGCGTCCGGTCTAGCGGGTCCTCCTCGCTCTTGACCGGCCCGCCGACGCGCGCGTACACGCCATATCCCGCTATCCCCTGTGCGACAAACCGTCGCACGCCCACCGCCTGCCCGGCGGAGAGCAGGTGGTCGGTCCCCTCGGTCCGCAGCCGGTTGGTCAGCGCGAAATCGCGATCGAAATGACGCATGTCCAGCGGTCCGATCGCGGTCAGCTGATGGACGATCACGTCTGGCCTCGCCCTCCCCACCGCCTCCGCGACTCGATCGGGATCAAGTGCGTCCGCCACCACCGGCACAGCGCCCAGCTCTTCGAGCATCGCCTGCTTCGACACGTAACGCGTCATGCCGTGAACCTCGTGACCGGCGGCAACCAGGCGCGGCACCAGCTGCTTTCCAATGGCTCCCGACGCTCCCGCCACAAACACTCTCATGATCAACACCTTCGTCGAGGAGTTCCTGCACCCCATAAGACAAGACGACGGCCCCGGCTGTGACACCTCCGGCGGGGTGCGGATCCCTCGCTGGTGCATGTCAGCGGGCCAGGCAGGCGGTCAGGCGCACGGGCGCTGCTCAGGCCCGCTGTCGCGGCGCCACCGACGGGGCGCGTGTCGGACCGGCGTGGGATGCTGGACCGGTGAACCGGGACGACCTCGTCCGGCTGCGCCGGGCCCGCGACCGGATGGACCGCGACTTCGCGGAGCCGCTGGACGTGCCCGCGCTCGCCCGGGAGGCGCTGATGTCTGCGGGGCACTTCTCCCGCAGCTTCCGGGATGCCTTCGGCGAAACGCCCTACAGCCACCTCATGACCAGGCGGATCGAGCGGGCCAAGGCGCTGCTGCGCCGCGGCGACCTGACCGTCACCGAGGTGTGCTTCGCCGTCGGCTGTACCTCGCTGGGGTCGTTCAGCTCCCGCTTCACCGAGCTGGTGGGGCAGAGTCCGAGCGCGTACCGGGCCGGCAACCACCGGGCGGCGGCCGCCATCCCGGGCTGCTACGCCAAGATTATGACCAGGCCGGTCAGGAATCGAGAAGCCGGCCGCGCGGCCGGAACCGTAGCGTGACCGGTATGGACATCACGGTTTCACACACCTTCATCGCCGTCGACGACCACGACAAGGCGCTGGCCTTCTACCGCGACGTGCTCGGCCTCGAGGTCCGCAACGACGTCTCGTTCGAGGGCATGCGCTGGCTGTCGGTCGGTCCGAAGAACCAGCCGGAACTGGACATCGTCCTCGAACCGCCGCTAGCCGATCCGAACGCCTCGCCGGCGGACAAGCAGGCGATGACCGACCTGCTGCACAAGGGGATGCTGCGGGCAGTCGGCTTCGCCACCGACGACTGCGACGCCACCTTCGAGCACATCCGGGCCTCCGGCGCCGAGGTGCTCCAGGAGCCCATCGACCAGCCGTACGGCGTGCGCGACTGCGCGTTCCGCGACCCGGCCGGGAACATGATCCGGTTCAACCAGCCCCGCAAGAACCCGCCGGCCTGGAGCTGACCGGCGCGGCGACCGGTCAGGAGCGAGCCAGCGGCCGTCGCGCAGCAGGTCGCGCCCGCAGCTCGTTCATCCCGCCGCGGGTCGTTGTGCTGGTAGATCATCGCTACGCGAGGACGTGAATGGCCCATCCGCGCCGTCAGCTCCCCACCCTCAGCACACTGGACCGTGGGCGCTCCGGCCGCACCGGCCAGGCCGTGCTGACCGCGCCCCTGAACATCGGCGTCGGTACGAAGTCGGGCTGCGTAGCGCAGCCCCCTCTCATGTGGACGATCCGCACCGGACCGTGGCAGCCGGCGATCCGCCCTCCTACCATGCCAGGCCTCCGGACCGGTGCCGCCGGCGCCGATCGGGGTAGCGGCTCGTCCAAGCGGGCCAGGATGTCCGAGCCAGCGGGGCGACGGTCGCCCATAATGGCCAGATGCGGATCCACGGGGCGGTGGTGCTGGTCACCGGCGCGTCGTCGGGCATCGGGCGGGCGGCGGCACGGCTGTTGGCCGACCGGGGGGCGACCGTGCTCGCCCACGGCCGCGACGTGGAGGCGCTCAAGGCTCTCACCGACCGGATCGGTGGCGTGCCCCTGGTGGCCGACCTCGCGGAGCCCGGCGCGGCGGACGCGCTCGCCGCGGAGGCAATCGCCGCGGCCGGCCGCGTCGACGTGCTCGTGGCCAACGCCGGCGCCGGCTACGCCGGCCCGTTCGCCGCCATGCCCGCCGAGCGGATCGGGACCCTCGTGGCCGCGAACCTCGCCGCACCCCTCGCGCTCACCCGGGCGCTCCTGCCCGGCATGCTGGACCGCGGCGCGGGCGCGCTCGTGTACGTGACCTCGATCGCCGGGCGTACGGGCGTCGCCGGCGAGGCCGCCTACGCGGCGACGAAGGCCGGCCTCGACGTGTTCGCCGAGAGCCTGCGGCTCGAGCTGAACGGCCGGCCGGTGAGCGTCGGCGTCCTCGTGCCGGGCGTCGTCGACACCGGCTTCTTCACGCGCCGCGGCCTTCCGTACGGCCGTACCCGCCCGCGCCCGTTACCGGCCGGCGACGTCGCGGAGGCACTCGTCGCTCTGGTGGAGCGCGAACGGGCCGAGGCCTACCGCCCGCGGTGGCTGCGGCTCCCGGTCGCGATCCGCGGCCTGGCGCCCGGCGCCTACCGCACGCTCGCGGGGCGCTTCGGCGGCAGCTGAGCGCCACGTGAGAAGATCAATGAAAGGACTTGGGACCAGGTAAGGAAATGTCGTGCTCTTTGCCGTGGGGTTCGGGCTCCTGGCGGCGTTCCTCTTCGCCGCCTCCGCCTCGCTCCAGCAGCGCGCGGCACACCACGGGAAACGGCCGAACGGGGCGCGACCGGGCAACGGGCGCGACCCGCGCCGGACGGACATCTTCGTCGGACTCTGGTGGCTGATCCGCCGCCTCCTGCGCGAACCCCTGTGGCTGATCGGCTGGGTCACCAACCTCGTCGGCTTCGTCATGCAGGCCGTTGCGCTGTACTTCGGGTCGGTCGCCCTCGTCCAGCCGCTGCTCGTCACCCAGCTGCTCTTCGCGCTTCCGATGGCCGCGGCATGGGACCGTCGCCGTCCCGGTCTGCGCGACTGGCTGTCCGCTGCTGCGATCTCGGCCGGCCTCGCCGTGTTCCTCGCCGTTCGTGACGTGGCGCCGCTGGCCGACCAGCCGCAGCGTGGCCGGCTCGTCCTGGCCTGCCTGGTCGCGGCCGCCGCGGTGCTGGTGATCCTGCTGGTCTCGGTCGGGATGCCGCGCCTCGTGCGGGCGACCATGTTCGCGATAGGCGCCGGGCTGTGCTTCGCGATCAGCGCGGCGATGATCAAGTTGACCAGCGACGACCTGCTCAACCGGGGGGTCGCCGCCACCGCCAGGGACTGGCCCGGCTACGTCCTCGCGCTCTCCACCGCCGCGGGGCTGTTGATCGAGCAGGGCGCGTTCGCCGGCGGGTCGCTGCCGGCGGCCGTCGCGGCCATGTCGATCACGAACCCGATCGCCAGCTACCTCCTGGGGGTGTATGCGTTCGGCGCGGTGCCGCCGGAAACGCCGGGAGCTTTGGCCGCATTGGCCGTCTCGGGTGCCCTGATTTCGGTCGGTGCGGTCGGTTTAGCCCATTCGCCGCTCGTCAAGACCGACGCAAACGACGACTCCGATGTATTAACCCAAGCTGGATCGGGTACGTTGAGGCCGTCCTAGCCCCCACACGGACGTCGAGGTCATGGCTTCCACCCTCGAAAAGCACATACACGTGATCGAGATCGGCGCCGTCAGGCCGGCTCTCCTGAAGGCCCTGCGGCTGTTCGCGGAGACCGTTCTCGTCCCCACCGCCCTGCTCTACCTGCTGCTCCACACCGTGGGGCTGATGGCCGCGCTGTCCGCGGTGCTCGGGTGGTGCGTCCTGACGGTCGCCATTCGCTGGATCGGCGGCCGCCATCTGCCCGGCACGCTGCTGGTCTGCGCCGGCATGCTGTGCGCCCGCGCGACGGTGGCGCTGATCCTGTCCAGCGCGCTGGTCTACCTCCTGCAGCCGGTCGTCGGATCGATCTTCATGGCCACGTTGTTCCTGGGCAGCGCGCTGGCTGGCCGGCCGATCACCATGCGGCTCGCCCGCGACTTCATCGCGCTGCCGGTGCACCTGCTGCACCACCGCGGCATGCGACGGGTGTTCACCCAGACCGCCGCGCTGTGGGGTGCCGGCCGCCTGCTGGACGCCGGGATGAACCTCGGCTTCCTGCACCTCGGGTTCGACCTCGGGCTGCTCTCGCGCGGATTGTTCAGCGGCCTGCTGACCGCGCTCATGATCGTGCTTTGCGTCGCTTGGGGGGTGCGCTGCCTGCGCAGACTCCCCGACGTGACGTTCCGGTTCGGGCTCGCGCCGGCCACGGCCTGAGGTGACACTCGTCTCATTCGAGTGTCCGATCGATGAACAACCGGCGACCCGTCGTGCTACAAGACCTGTGTGACCTTTCCGGCGTCGGGGCCGCGCGACGGGTCTGAACCGGTGGGAGCGCCAGCCGATCCCGCCGCACACCGGCCGAACGCGTGGGGAGAGCTGGCCATCGGCCTGCTCCTGTTCGGGCTCTACATCGTCGGCGACCACCTGGTCGGGCCGGCCCGCGCGCAGACCGCGCGGCAGAACGGGCGCGACATCCTCGCGTTCGAGCGGGCGCTCGGGCTGCCCGTCGAGGAGTGGCTCAACGCGTGGCTCGCCCCGCACGAGGTGCTGCGGGTCATCGCCAACTACGAGTACGCGTTCACCTACGTCGCGAGCGCGCTCTGGCTGCTGATCTGGCTCTGGCGGCGGCGGCCGGAGACCTACCGCTGGGCGCGCAACTCGTTCGTCCTGCTCAACGTCGTCGCCATGGGGTGCTTCGCGCTCTGGCCGGTGGCGCCGCCGCGGCTGCTGCCCGGGTCGGGCTTCGTCGACACCGTGCTCGAGGACGACACGATCGGCTCGTGGGGCTCGCCGCTGGTCTCGCACGCCAACCAGATGGCGGCGATGCCGTCGCTGCACATCGGGTGGGCCCTCTGGGTGAGCGTGGTGCTCGCCTGCGTATCGGGTCGCTGGTGGGTCCAGGCGATCAGCGCCGTCCACGTCTCGCTGACCGCGTTCGTCATCATGGCGACCGGCAACCACTACTGGCTCGACGCGGTCGGCGGCGCCGTCCTGGTCTGGCTGTCGGTGGCGATGATGTCGCTGTTCCGCGACCGGCCTGGCAAGGTGGTGCCCGGTCCTCGCGTCCCCTCGGCCGACGCGTTCTTCCTGCACGTCGAGACGCCCGCGGCGCCGCAGCACATCAGCGGCCTGATCGTCATGGACGACGACGACCCCGACACCTACCGCGACCGGCTGGCGGCCACCGTTCGGGGCCGCCTCGACCAGGTGCCCCGGTTCCGGCAGCGGCTCTCGCCGCCCGCGCGCTGGCGGCGGCCGCGTTGGCTGCCCGCCGAGGATCTCGACTGGGCCTGGCACGTCCCGCACGTCGACCTTTCCAGCCCGGACGCCCGGCGAGGGGGCATGCGCGCACTCGACGAGTTCGCCGCCGACATGCAGTCCACGCCGCTGCCGCGCGATCGTCCACCGTGGCGCTGGATCGCGGTCACCGGCTTCGCCCCGGGCAAGGTCGCCGCGCTGTTCGTCATCCATCACGTCGTCGCCGACGGCATCGGCGGGATGGCGCAGGCGGTGCTGATGGTCGACCCCGTGCCGCCCGCGCCGGACCTGCCCGCGGGCGCGCCGTCGTCGCTGCGCCGCGCGCTCGGCGCGCTCGTCGGCGTCGCCCAGCTGGCCGGCGACGGCAACAACAAACATCCGCTGCCCGCCGGCGCGGACGAGCGGCGGCGCTTCGGCCGGCTCGCGGTGCCGCTGCCGCAGGCCCGGGACATCGCGCGCGCCCACGGCGTACGGCTGACCGACGTGCTGCTGAGCGCCGTTGCCGGCGCCCTTCGCAAGGTGGTCGACCCCGCCGCGCTGCCCCCCTCGGTGCGGACGGCGGTGCCCTTGATGATGCGGGCGCCGGAGAACACCGCCGAGGGCAACGTCACCGCCGCCGTGATGATCGACCTGCCGCTCGGCCCGGAGTCGGAGCCGGCTCGGCTGGCCGAGACCGGGCGGCGCAGCCGGCGGCTGCGCACGGGCACCCGGGCGCTGGGCTCGCGGTTCGTGATGGGCGTGGTGTGCGCGGTGCTGCCGCCGCCGCTGCTGGCCTGGTTCGCCCGCACCGTGTACGGGCGGCGCTACTTCTCCGCGATCGTTTCCAACATGCCGGGGCCGGTCGGCTCCTACCGGCTCGGCGGCGGTGCGATGAAGGAGGTCTACCCGGTCCTGCCGTTGGCGCCAGGGGCGCCGCTCGCGGTTGGCGTGATCGGGTGGGACGGCACCTTGTTCGTCGGCGTCAGCCTCGACCCGGCACTGGTGGACGACGCGGACCGCTTCGTCCTGGCCTTACGGGCCACCCTCGACGAGCTGTCGCCCGCGTCGGCGCCGCGCGACCGGGTCGAGGCCGCCCTGGTGGCCCGCTCGGCGGCGACGGGCGGGCCGGCCGGCGGCCCGGACGGCCGACTCCACGCCAGCGCGAGCACGAGCCTCGACCGGGTCTCCGGCGTGTCCAACGCGGGACCGAACAGGGCGTGCAGCTGACCCATTCGGTAGCGGACGGTCTGGGGGTGCACGTGCAGCTCCGCGGCCATCGCCCGGCGGTCGCCGAAATGCCGTAGCCAGGACGTGAGGGTCTCCACCAGCCGGTCCTGCACCGCGACCGGCTGGCCGGCGAGCGGGGCGAGCACGGTGCGGCGCAGCGCGGCGAGCAGGCGCGGGTCGCGATGTACGAGGATCGCGTCGAGGTGTTCGTCGACGAAGACCGGGTCGTCGACGAGGATGCCCTCCCGCAGCAGGATCGCCGCGGTCTCCGCGATCTGGGCGCTCGCCGGCAGGTGCTCGAGCGCGACGGCATGACCGATCACCGCGCCGGCGCCGCGCAGCGCGCGGGTCAACCGCTGCCGCAGCCCGGGCCCCGCCGGCGTCGGCACGATCGCACCGGTCAACGCCCGCCTGCGCAATAGCAGGCAGGAGCCGTCCAACCGGGACAGCACGGACTGGGCGATCGCATTCTCCGGCTCGACCAGGATCACCGCGGCCTCCGCGGGGAGCGTCCAACCGGCCCGGCTCGCCGCCGCGCGGATGGTCGCGCCGTCGGAGCGGCCAGACAGCAGCAGCTCGACGAGCTCCTCACGCTGGCGCTCGCGCTCGGCACCGGCCTCGGACTGCTCCCGCACGTACCCGCGGGCCGATGACGAGGAGAGCTGGTCGACGAAGACGAAGACCGCTTCGGCGAGTGCGGCGAGCGCGTCGCGCTCCACACCCACTTCCAGCGCCGCCTTCGACACGTGGTGCCAGGCGACCCGCGCGCCGACCTGGTAGGCCGACAGCAGCGAGGTGAGGTCTCGACCCTCCTGCCACTGTATGCGGCCGATCTCCTCGAACAGGCTGGTGTGCGGTGCGTGCTCGGCGTCGGCGAGCAGCTCCTCGTACGGCTGTTCGGCGGCCTCTACGAGCCAGGTCACGAACGCGATGGCGGCCGCGGTCACCTCGTCCTGCTCGTGCTCCAGGAACTCCGCGTAGTCCGGCCACTCGGACCGGAACCGGTCGCGGACCTCGTCGAGGATCCGCGGCAGGTGGTCCGCCAGCGCCGGGACGAGCCGTGCCAGCTGACCGCCGGACAGGTTTCCCATCGCTTCCACGGGTACCGGTCTACCGCACTGACGTGCCGTTCTGCCATCGGGTTGTGCTCGTGTGACAACTTCGCCCACCAAGATTTACTCGCTGAACTACAGACCGTCGGCGGGGTCACAGCGCAGCATCATCGTATGGGGCCCACAAGAGCGGATGTGGAGGGCGAAACAACCGGGTCCGAATGGGCTGCCCGGGCGGGCGGTGACATCGACCGCTATCTACGCGATCGGGAGACCGGGGAAAACTTCCCGGTCGCTCTGCGGGTGCTGCCTCGGACCGTGCGCACCCACCTGTCCGCTGTGTACGACGTGACGCGCGTCATAGACGACCTCGGCGACGAGGCGCCCGGCGACCGTGTCGCGCTGCTGGCCGCGTTCCGCGCCGACCTCGACGGGATCTGGACCGGCGCGCGGCCGAGCGCGCCCGTGCTGCGCCGGCTCGCCGCGACCGTCGCGGCGTGCGGCCTGTCCCGAGCGCCGTTCGACGACCTTGTCGCGGCCAACCTCCAGGACCAGAGCGTCGCGGCCTATGCGACCTTTGCCGACCTGGTGGGCTACTGCGCACTGTCCGCCGACCCGGTGGGCCGCATCGTCCTCGAGATCTTCGGCGCGAGCACACCCGAACGGGTGACGCTGTCCGACCGGATCTGCACCGGTCTGCAGATCATCGAGCACTGCCAGGACGTGGCCGAGGACCGCCGGGCCGGCCGGATCTACCTCCCGTTGGACGACCTCGCCGGGCACGGCGTGTCGCCGGCCGATCTCGACGCGCCAGCCGCCACGCCCGCGCTGCGCCGCCTGGTGGCGTTCGAGGCAGAGCGCGCGCTCGGCCTGCTCGACGAGGGCCTGCCGCTCGTGGGGCAGCTGCGCGGCTGGGCGCGGATCGCCGTCGCCGGCTACGTCGCCGGCGGACGGGCGGCGGTGCGGGCGATGCGCCGAGGGAGATGGTCGGTCGTGCCGGTCCATCCACCGGTACGCCGCGGCGACGTGGTTCGGGAGCTGGTCGCGGTCCTCCGGCAACGGGGGGCCGTCGCATGAGTGGCTCCACTGTGGCGGAGGCCTACCGGGTGTGCGAGGCCATCACCCGCGCGGAGGCCCGCAACTTCCACTACGGCATCCGGCTGCTGCCCCGGAACAAGCGCGACGCGCTCTGCGCGCTCTACGCGCTGTCCCGGCGGATCGACGATGTCGGCGACGGTGACCTGCCGGTCGCGGCGAAGGCCGCCGCGCTGACCACGCTGCGCGCCGACCTTGAGGCGATCGACGGCTCGATCGACCCGGTGCTGGTCGCCGTCGCCGACGCGGCCCGGCGGTTCCCGGTGCCGCTCGCCGCGTTCGACGAGCTCGTCGACGGCGTCGAGATGGACGTGCAGGGCCGGCGCTATCGCAGCTTCGACGACCTCGTCGGCTACTGTCGTTGCGTGGCCGGCTCGGTCGGGCGGCTCTGCCTGGGCGTGTTCGCCGCGCGGCCCGATCCGCGTGCCTCGGGCTACGCCGACGCGCTCGGCATCGCGCTGCAGCAGACCAACATCCTGCGCGACATCCGCGAGGACCTGCTCAACGGCCGGGTCTACCTGCCGCAGGACGACCTCGACACCTACGGCGTGCAGCTCGCGATCGACGAGACGGGCGCGCTGTCCGACAAGGAAGGGCACCTGGCCGAGCTGATCACCGCGGCCGCGCGGCGGGCCCGCGACTGGTACGGCACCGGCCTGCGGCTGATGCCACTGCTCGACCGGCGCAGCGCGGCCTGCACCGCCGCCATGTCCGGGATATATCGGCGTCTGCTCGACCGGATCGCGGCCGAACCGAGCGCGGTGTACGACAAGCGGCTGTCGTTGTCGACGTGGCAGAAGGCGGGCGTGGCGGCGCGGGCGCTGATGGGGGCCGACACGTGAGTGGCGGTCCGGGGGGTGGGCGCGTCGTCGTCATCGGCGGCGGCCTGGCAGGGATCACGGCCGCGCTGCGCTGTGCCGACGGCGGCCGCGAGGTGACCCTCCTCGAGGGACGGCCCCGACTCGGCGGGCTGACCTACTCGTTCCGCCGGGACGGGCTCGACGTCGACAACGGGCAGCACGTGTTCCTGCGCTGCTGCACCGCCTACCGCGCGCTGCTGGACCGGCTGGGCGTCGCCGACCAGGTGCACCTGCAGGGCCGGCTGGACATCCCCGTGCGGTCGGCAGCCGACGGTCGGGCCGCGCGGCTGCGCCGCAACGGGCTGCCGGCGCCCTTGCACCTCGGCAGCGCGCTGCTCGGCTACCGGCTGCTGCGCCCGGCGCAAAGGCTGCGGTTCGTGCGCGCCGCGCTCGCGATGCGCCGCCTCGACCGGGCCGCGCCGGCCGTCGATGAGCGGAGCTTCGGCGACTGGCTGCGCTCCCGCGGCCAGGACGCCCGGACCGTCGAGGCGCTGTGGGACCTCGTCGGCGTGGCGACGCTCAACGCGCGCGCCGACGACGCCTCGCTGGCGCTGGCCGCCATGGTCTTCCAGGTGGGTCTGCTCACCGACCCGGGCGCGGCCGACATCGGGTGGTCGCTGGTGCCGCTGCAGCGGCTGCACGGCGACGCCGCGGCGGCCCGGCTCGGCGCGGCCGGCGCGACCGTCCACACCGCCACGAGGGTCACCCACCTGTCGGCGCGGGCCGGCGGGTGGCAGGTCAGCACCGGAACGGGGGAGTACATGGCCGACCAGGTCGTGCTCGCCGTCGCGCCCATCGCGGTGCGGGCCCTGGCACCACCGGGAGCCGTCAGCGCGCCGGCCGGTTGGGCGGACCGCCTCGGCAGCTCGCCGATCGTCAACGTGCACGTCGTCCTCGACCGGTGGGTGCTCGAAGAACCGTTCGTCGCGGCGGTCGGTTCGCCGGTGCAGTGGGTGTTCGACCGGACGCGGCAGTCCGGCCTCGCCGTCGGACAGTACCTGGCCGTCTCGCTGTCGGCCGCCGAGGCATGGGTGGATCTCCCCGTCGCCGCGATCCGGGATAAGCTCCTGCCCGAGCTGGCGCGGCTGCTGCCCGGGTTCGCCGCGGCGAGCGTGATCGACTTCTTCGTCACCCGCGAGCGCGACGCGACGTTCCGGCCGGCGCCGGGCAGCCGGGCGCTGCGGGCGACCACCGTCTCCGGGCTGCCTGGCCTGTTCCTCGCCGGTGCCTGGACCGACACCGGCTGGCCGGCCACGATGGAGGGTGCGGTGCGCAGCGGAGACGCCGCCGCCCGTGCCCTCCTCCACGGCGGCACCGTCCCGACCGACCACACCGATCGCGAGGAGGTGGCGGCATGACCGAGCGAGGAGAGGTCATCAGGCTCTGTCCGGCCGGTCATGCCGTTGCCGAGCGAAGCGAGGCTGACGCATGACCACGATGGTCTCCACACTGGACCGCAGTCGTGCGGCGGCGGTGCCGGCGTTGCGCGACGCCGTGGCGCGGCTCGATCCGACGTGCCGGCTTGTCGCGTCCTACCACTTCGGCTGGTGCGACGCCGACGGCGTGCCCACGACCGGCTCCGGGGGCAAGGCGGTGCGACCGGCGCTCGCGCTGCTCGCGGCCGAGGCCGTCGGCGCACCCGGCAACGTCGCTCTGCCCGGCGCGGTCGCCGTGGAGCTGGTGCACAACTTCTCCTTGCTGCACGACGACCTGCTCGACGGCGACCTCGAGCGCCGACACCGCCGTACGGCGTGGTCGATCTGGGGGTCCGCAACCGCGATCCTGACCGGTGACGCGCTCGTGGCCCTCGCACACGAGGTGCTGCTCGAGTCCGACTCGCCGGCCGCGGCCCGCGCGGCGTGGGTGCTCGCCACCACCACCCGCGAGCTGACCCGCGGGCAGACCGACGACCTCGCGTTCGAGAAGCGTGCCGACGTGACGCTCGACGAATGCCTGGACATGGCGGCCGCGAAGACCGGCTCGTTGCTGGGGGCGAGCACCGCGATCGGCGCTTTGCTCGGCGGGGCGCCGGCACCGACGGTCACCGCGCTGCAGGCCTTCGGCACCCAGTTCGGCCTGGCGTTCCAGCTCGTCGACGACGTGCTGGGCATCTGGGGCGACCCGGCGGTGACGGGCAAGCCGGTGCATTCCGACCTGCGGGCGCGCAAGAAGTCCTTGCCGGTCACCTGGGCGATCGGCCGCGGCGTCGACCCCGAGCTGCGCGCCTGGCTGGCCGGTGCGGGCGAGGCCGACCCGGCCTGCGTCTCCCGGGTGGCCGACCTGCTGCTCGCCACGGGCGCCCGCGAGTGGGCGCTGGACGAGGCCCGGCAACGGATGGCAGCCGCCGAGGCGGCACTGTCCAGTGTCGAGCTCGACCCGCGCGCCCGCGCCGACCTGTTGGCGCTGGCCCGATTCGTGGTGGACCGGGACTCATGACACAGACGGCTACCCCCCGCTCGGACCCCACGACCGAGCCCGCCGACCCCGCCGTCCGGGCGCTGGCCCGCGCCGTCGCACACCTGTGCGCGCGGCAGGACCCGGCCGGCTGGTGGAAGGGCGAGCTGGCCACCAACGTCACGATGGACGCCGAGGACCTGCTGCTGCGCGAGTTTCTCGGGATCCGCACCGCTCAGGAGACCGACGAGGCGGCGCGGTGGATCCGGTCGCAGCAGCGCGCCGACGGCACCTGGGCGACGTTCCACGGTGGGCCGTCGGACCTGTCCGCCACTGTGGAGGCCTGGGTCGCGCTGCGGCTCGCGGGCGACCCGCCGGACGAGCCGCACATGGCCCGTGCCCTGGCCTACGTGCACTCCGCGGGCGGCCTCGAGGCGACCCGGGTGTTCACCCGCCTCTGGCTCGCGCTGTTCGGCGCCTGGTGCTGGGACGACCTGCCGGAGCTCCCGGTCGAGATGATCTACCTGCCGCGGTGGTTCCCGCTCAACGTTTACGACTGGGCCTGCTGGGCACGCCAGACGGTGGTGCCGCTGACCGTCGTGGGCAGCCTGCGTCCCGTGCGGCCGCTGCCGTTCACGGTCGACGAGCTGCGCACCGGCGTCACGCCGTCGCGGGCGGCGCGACCGTGGACCTGGAGCGGGTTCTTCCAGCTGGTCGACCGCGGGCTGCACGCGTACGCGAGGCGGCCGATCCGGCCGTTGCGCCGCGCGGCGCGGTGGCGCGCCGCCGCCTGGATCGAGCAGCGGCAGGAGGCCGACGGTTCCTGGGGCGGCATTCAGCCGCCATGGGTCTACTCGCTGCTCGCGCTGCACCTGCTCGGTTACCCGCTGGACCACCCGACGATCGCCAACGGGCTCAAGGGTCTGGAGGGCTTCATCGTCCGGGAGGCGACACCCGGCGGCGTCGTACGCCGGCTGGAGGCCTGCCAGTCGCCGGTGTGGGACACCGGCCTTGCCGTCATCGCGCTGCTCGACGCCGGGGTGCGGGCCGACGACGAGGTGGTGCGGCGGGCCGTCGACTGGCTACTCGGCGAGGAGATCTCGGTGCCGGGCGACTGGACCGTATGCCGGCCGAAGCTGGCACCCGGCGGGTGGGCGTTCGAATTCGCCAACGACCTGTACCCGGACACCGACGACACCGCGGAGATCGTGCTGGCGCTGCGGCGCGCCGCGGCCGGCCACCCCGACCCGATGGCCGTGCGGGCCGCGGTCGACCGCGGTGTCGCCTGGGTCACCGGCATGCAGTCCCGCGACGGCGGATGGGGCGCCTTCGACGCGGACAACACCCGGGAGTTGCTGACGAAGCTGCCGTTCTGCGACTTCGGCGCCGTCATCGACCCGCCGTCCGCCGACGTCACCGCCCACGTGGTCGAGATGTTGGCTGCCGAGGGGCGGGCCGGCTCCGTGGCCGCGGCGCGTGGCGTGGCCTGGCTGCTGACGGCGCAGGAGGCCGACGGCTCCTGGTTCGGTCGGTGGGGTGCCAACTACGTCTACGGCACCGGCGCGGCCGTGCCCGCACTCGTCGCGACCGGCATCGCCACGGACGATCCGGTGATCCGGCGAGCGGTGGCCTGGCTGGAGGCCCACCAGAATCCGGACGGCGGGTGGGGCGAGGACCTGCGCTCCTACCGGGACCGGTCGTGGGCCGGCCGGGGCACCTCCACCGCGTCGCAGACCGCGTGGGCGCTGCTCGCCCTGCTCGCGGCGGGCGAAGACGGCGACGCCGTGCACCGTGGCGTGCGGTTCCTGGTCGACAGCCAGCGACCCGACGGTGGCTGGGACGAGGACCAGTTCACCGGCACCGGGTTCCCCGGCGACTTCTACATCAACTACCACCTCTACCGGATCGTGTTCCCGGTGACCGCGCTGGGACGCTACCTGAAGGCCTCGTCGTGACCGGCGGGGTCACCGTCTGCACGCCCATGGTCGTGGAGCGGGCGGCGCTGCGCGGCGCCCGTACGCCGGTCCGGCGGTCGGGAATGGGACCGCGACGGTCCGGGGTGTCCGCGGCCGGGCTGGCCGGCCGGGCGGTGCTCGTCGCCGGCGTCGGCGGTGGGCTCGGGCCCGAGGTGCGGCCCGGCGACGTCGTCGTGGCCTCGGAGGTGCGGCGACCGGACGGCCCGCCCGTGTCCTGCCCGTCGGCGCCGTTGCTGGCCGGGCAGCTGGGACGGCTCGGCCTGACCGTCCACGTCGGACCGGTCGCGTCCCGGCCGGGCGTGGTCGACGGCGCGGCCCGGCGGGCCCTCGCGGCGACCGGCGCGCTCGCCGTCGACACCGAGTCGGGCTGGCTCGCGCCGTCCTGCGGGGAGCCGTTCGCGGTCGTCAGAGCGATCGCCGACGCCGACGACAAGCCGCTGCTGCGGCCCGCGACCGTGACCCGCGGGATCGCCGCCCTGCGCGCGCTGCGCCGCGCGGTGCCGGCGATCGACGCCTGGGCGGCGGCGGTCGGCCCGCGCGAGGTGCACCTGGCCAACCCGCGCTCGTTCTGCGCCGGCGTCGAGCGCGCCATCGACGTCGTGGACCGCGCGCTCGACCGGTATGGCGCGCCGGTCTACGTGCGGCGGCAGATCGTCCACAATGCACACGTGGTGCGTGATCTCGAACGCCGCGGCGCCGTGTTCGTGGCCGAGGCGCACGACGTGCCGCCCGGCGCCGTCCTCGTTCTGGCCGCGCACGGGGTGTCGCCGGCCGTGCGGGCCCAGGCGGCCGGGCGGCGACTGTCGGTCATCGACGCCACCTGCCCGCTCGTCACCAAGGTGCACAGCGAGGTCCGCCGCCACGCCGGCATGGGCACCACCGTCTTCCTCATCGGCCACGCCGACCACGAGGAGGTCGAGGGCACCGTCGGTGAGGCGCCCGACGACGTGGTCGTCGTGCCGGACGTCACGGCCGCCTCCCGCGTCGCACCGCCCGACCCGGAGCGGGTCGCCTACGCGATGCAGACCACCCTCGCCGTCGACGAGGCCGAGCGGATCGCCGCCGTGCTGCGGCAGCGGTTCCCGGCGCTACGGGGACCCCGCCGTGACGACATCTGCTACGCGACGACCAACCGGCAGCGCGCGGTCCGCGATATTTCCCGGGACTGCGACCTCCTCCTCGTCGTCGGCTCGGCCAACTCGTCCAACTCGCTGCGCCTCGTCGAGGTCGCCCAGCGCGAGGGCGTGCCGGCCCGGCTCGTCAACGACGCGGAAGACGTCGACCTGCGCGAGCTGGCCGGCGCCGCGCGCGTCGGCGTCACCGCGGGGGCGTCGGCGCCGCCGCGCCTGGTGGACGACCTGATCGAACGGATCGGCGGCCTCGGCACGGTCACGGTCCGGGAAACCCGAGCAGAACCGGAAGACGTCCGCTTCACCCTGCCGAAGGAGGTGAGCTGAACGATGGCCATGCCGTTGCGCCAGACCGTCCGGCTCGGCACGTATCTGATGAAGCAGAAGCTGCGGGGCAACGACAAGTTTCCGTTGCTCGTGGAGCTCGAGCCGCTGTTCGCCTGCAACCTCAAGTGCGCCGGCTGCGGGAAGATCGCTCAGCCGGCGTCGCTGCTCAAGCAGCGCATGCCGGTCGAGCAGGCGGTCGCCGCCATCGAAGAGAGCGGTGCGCCGATGGTGTCGATCGCCGGCGGAGAGCCGCTCATGCACCCGCAGATCGACCAGATCGTGCGGCAGCTGCTCGGCCGCAGGAAGATCGTGTTCCTGTGCACCAACGCGCTGCTGCTGCCCAAGCACCTGCACAGGTTCAAGCCGCACCGCAACTTCGCCTGGATGGTCCACATCGACGGGCTGAAGGAGCGCCACGACGAGTCGGTGAACAAGGCCGGCGGCTTCGAGGCTGCGATCGAGGCGATCCGGCAGGCCAAGGCGGCCGGTTTCCGGGTGATGACCAACACGACGTTCTTCAACACCGACACACCGGCTGACGTGATCGGCGTGCTCGACTACCTCAACGACGTGGTCGAGGTCGACAACATGCAGATATCGCCGGCGTACGCCTACCAGAAGGCGCCGGACCAGGAGCACTGGCTGGGCGTCGAGGAGACCCGGGAGCTGTTCCGCAAGTCGTTCGCCGACGGGCGACGCAAGAGGTGGCGGCTCAACCATTCGCCGGTCTTCCTCGACTTCCTGGAGGGCAAGCGAGACCTGCAATGCACCGCGTGGGGCATCCCGTCGTACTCGCTGCTCGGCTGGCAGCGCCCGTGCTACCTGCTGGACGACAGTTATGCCCCGACGTACAAGGAGCTCATCGAGGACACCGACTGGGAGGCGTTCGGCCGGGGCAAGGACCCGCGCTGCGCGAACTGCATGGCGCACTGCGGCTACGAGCCGACCGCGGTCATCGCGACGATGGGCTCGCTCAAGGAGTCGCTGCGCGCGACCGTCGGGGGGTGAGACCATGTCCCTCCTCGACACCGTGACCTGTCCAGCCGACCTGCGCGCGCTGCCCGAGTCGGCGTTGCCGGCGCTGGCCGCCGAGATTCGCGAGCGCCTGATCGACACGGTCACCCGCACGGGCGGCCACCTCGGGCCCAACCTGGGCGTCGTGGAGCTGACGATCGCGCTGCACCGGGTGTTCGAGTCACCGCGCGACCCGATCCTGTGGGACACCGGACACCAAGCGTACGTGCACAAGATGCTGACCGGCCGCGCCGGGCTCGACGGGCTACGCCAGGCCGGCGGCCTGTCCGGCTACCCGTCGCGGGCGGAGAGCCGGCACGACCTCGTCGAGAACTCGCACGCGTCCACCTCGCTGTCCTACCTGGACGGTCTGGCGCGGGCGCTCACCGTCCGCGGCGAGACCGATCGCACGGCGGTCGCCGTCGTGGGCGACGGCGCGCTCACCGGCGGCATGTGCTGGGAGGCGCTCAACAACATCGCCGCGGCGCCGCAGCGGCCTGTCGTGATCGTCCTCAACGACAACGGTCGGTCGTACGCGCCGACGGCGGGCGCCGTCGCCCGCCACCTCGCCGACCTGTCGGCCGGCGCGTCGCGGTCGGTGTTCGAGCAGCTCGGCATGGCCTACCTCGGCCCGGTCGACGGCCACGACGAACCGGCGGTCGAGGCGGCGCTGCGCAAGGCCCGCGGGCTCGGCATGCCGACTGTCGTGCACTGCTTGACCCGCAAGGGCCTGGGGTACGCGCCGGCCGAGGCCGACGAGGATGAGAAGATGCACACGGTCAGCCCGACGCCGGCGGCTGGCGCGCCGGCCAAGGTCTCCTGGACCGAGGTGTTCGGCGCCGAGATGTTGGCGCTGGGCGAGGCGCGCTCCGACGTCGTGGCGCTGACCGCGGCGATGCCTGGCCCCACCGGGCTGACCGCGTTCGCCGCCCGGTTCCCGGACCGGGTCTTCGACGTGGGCATCGCGGAGCAGCACGCCGTGACCTGTGCGGCGGGCCTCGCGATCGGCGGGCTGCACCCGGTCGTCTGTGTCTACGCGACGTTCCTCAACCGCGCCTTCGACCAGATGCTGATGGACGTGGCGCTGCACCGGCTGCCGGTGACGTTCGTGCTCGACCGGGCCGGGGTCACGGGCACCGACGGCCCATCGCACCACGGGATGTGGGACCTGACGCTGCTCGGCACCGTGCCGGACATGCGGGTCGCCGCCCCGCGCGACGGCGACGAGCTGCGCCGGCAGCTGCGCGAGGCCGTCGCGTACGACGGGCCGGCCGCGATGCGCTTCCCGAAGGCCGACGTGGGCGCGTCGCTGCGTCCGGTGGGGACGGTCGGCGGCGCCGACGTACTGTGGACGGCCGGCGCCCGCGAGGTGCTGCTGATCGCGGTCGGCGCGACGGCGACCGCCGCGGTCGCGGCGGCCGAGGAGCTGTGCCGCGAGGACATCGGCGTGACGGTCGCCGACCCGAGATGGCTGCTTCCGGTGGATCCGGGGCTGGCTGCGGCGGGGGCGAACTACGGCCTGGTGGTCACCGTCGAGGACAACGGGAGCCACGGCGGGTACGGCGACGCGTTCGCGCGCGCCGTCCGGGCGGCGGGGGTGCCGACGCCGGTCCGTACGCTCGGTCTCGCGCAGCGGTTCCTGACCCACGGCGCCCGCGGCGACATCCTGGCCGCGCACGGCCTCGACGGCGCCGGCATCGCCTCCTCGATCCGCACCGCCCTCTCCTGACCCGGTGATCTTGCAGTTGTGCCCCCCGCGAAACGGACGAACGCGGCCACCGGAGGGGGATAACTGCAAGATCGACGGGGGCCGGGGGCGGGGCGAGATCTTCGTGCGCTGGTCGGCGGGTCAGGCGCCGCCGGCGAGGGCGAGCATCTCCCGGGCGTCGGCGAGGTCGTCGGTCGTCGGGGCGTCGTCCTGGCTGAGGCGGCGCCGCCAGTAGCCGGCGAAGTCGATCGACCGCTTGTCGAACCCTCGGCCCTCGACCAGGTGGCGGCGGAGCGCGCGGACCGCACTCGCCTCGCCGGCGAGCCAGGCGAACGCGCGGTCGGTGGGCAAGGCGGCGGCGCGGACCGCCGCCACCAGCCCGTCCGGGCCGTCCGCGACGAAGCGCACGACGGCGTCGGCCGCCGTCGGCAAGGGGATCTCCTCGGCCGCGACGAACGCGAGGGCCGGCGTGCCGGCGGGCAGCCAGTCGAGCAGGGTGCCGATCGCCGGCAGGGCCGTCTCGTCGCCGGCCATGAGGAACCAGTCGGCGGCGGCCACCGAGTCCAGCAGCGGCACGGGCCGGGCGAAGTCGGCGGACGGGCCGAACATGCCAAGCACCTGGCCGGGCGCCGCACCGAGCGCCCACCGCGCAGCCGGCCCGTTCGGGCCGTGCAGCACGAAGTCGATGTCGACCGTGTTCCGCGCCGGGTCGTGGCCGCGCAGGGTGAAGCTGCGCATCCACGGCCGGGCCTCGGCGGGGATGTCCAGGTAGGACGCATACCAGCGACCGACGTCGCCGGCCGGTGCCGGCAGCACCGGCGCGCCCTGCCCGGCGCGCGGGAACAGCACCTTCACCTGCTGGTCGGGACCGGCAAGGGCGAAGCCGGCGAGGTCGTCGCCGCCGAACGTGACGCGGACCAGGCGGGGCGTGAGCGGGGCGACCGAGACGACGTGGATGAGCCGGATCGGCAAAGGGGTGGTCATGCCTTCAATCGTGTCATTGAACACCCATGTGAGAATTCGACGATGACGGCATGGGCGGAGCCGGCGATCGGGTCCGAAAAGTCTCAATCCCGCGTGGCAGCCTCGGCGCTCGCCCGGGGCGCCGGCATCTCGGTGCAGCAGGTGCGGACGTACCTCGCCGAGGGCCTGCTGCCCGCGGCCGACCGCAGCCCCGGCGGCCACCGCCGCTTCGCCGAGGTGCATGTCGCCGCGCTGGCGACGCTGCGCGAGCTGGCCGCCGGCCACGGATGGGCGGGGGCCCGGCGGATCATGCGGGCCACCCACGAGGGCGACCTCGGCGGCGCGCTGGCGGCGCTCGACGCCGGCCACGCCGCGCTGGACCGGGAACGGGCCGAGATCGCCGGCATCCGCGAGGCGGTGGAGAGCCTGGTCACCGCGGCGCCCGCCCGGCCGCCGGTGCGTCCCCGGCACGTCGGCGAGGTCGCCCGGCTGGTCGGCGTCCGCACCCCGGTCCTGCGCGCCTGGGAACGCCGCGGCCTCCTGCGGCCCGAGCGCGAGCGCGGCACCGGCTACCGCAGCTACGACGAGACGCAGCTACGCCGGGCGCGGGTGGTGGCACTGCTGCGCCGCGGGTACTACCCGTTCCCCGTCATCGAGGCGGTGCTGGCCGAGCTCGACGCGACCGGCGACCCCGTCCGGGTCCGGGCGGCGCTGGCCGAGCGCGAGTCCGACCTGGTGCGGCGCAGCCGGCGACGCCTGCGCGCCTCTGCCGGGTACGACGCCTACCTGGTGCGATGGGCCCCCGCCCACCCGCTGAACCCGGGGTGGCGACGCACGGAGCTGCGCCGCGGCTAGGCGGTGACCAGACCGAGGCCGCGGACGAGGCCCGGCAGCACCTCGCCGAGCGGCGCGTCGACGGTCAGGCATGCGTACGGATCGCCTCGGGTCGGGCCCAGGTTGACGATCGCGACCGGGATGCCGAGCTTGGCCGCGCGCAGCACGAACCGCCGGCCGGACATCACCGTCAGCGACGAGCCCAGTACCAGCAGCGCGCGGGACCGCTCGACGAGGGCGAACGACCGCAGCACCCGGGCGGCGGGCACGCTCTCGCCGAAGAACACGACGTCCGGCTTGAGCATGCCGTCGCGGCAGCGTACGCAGTCCACCGTCGTGAACGCCGCCATCTGCGCGTCGGCCAGCTCCGCGTCGCCGTCGGGGTTGACCCGCGCGGCGAGGGTGGTGAAGCCGGGGTTGGCGGCTTGCAGCCGCGCGTGCAGGTCCGCACGCCCGGAGCCGGCGCCGCAGTCGAGGCAGACCACCCGGTCGAGGTTTCCGTGCAGTTCGACGACGTCGCGCGCGCCGCCGGCCTGGTGCAGCCCGTCGACGTTCTGGGTGAGCACACCCGCGAGGACGCCGGCGGCCTGCAGGTCAGCCACGGCGAGGTGGCCGGCGTTGGGCGCGGCCCGCATGATGGTCTGCCAGCCGAGGTGACTGCGCGCCCAGTAGCGCCGGCGCGCGTCGGGGTCGCGGATGAACGTCTGGTACGTCATGGGGCTGACCCGCCGGGAGGCGCCGCCCGGCCCGCGGTAGTCGGGGATGCCGGACTCGGTGGAGATGCCGGCGCCGCTCAGCACGCACACGCCGCCGGCGGCCACGAGGTCTGTCAACGCATTCAGCGAACCCGGCACAAGGCCAAGTGTGCCTCAGGCGGGGAAAGCCGCCTGATTACGCACACTCGCGCGCATCATCCGCCGGACCGGCACGATGGCCGCCGTTCACATGAGGATCGGGCGATCATCCCCCCGGTGGGCGTGGCGGTGGCGTCTCGCCCCCGCCCGGGCAACGCGCCACCGCCGCGCCGCAGCGGGTGTCAGGTGTCGAGGGGGACCGGGCGGTCGGCGTCGACGAACTCGATCTTGTCGACGGTGCGGTCCTCGTCGCTGTCGCTGAACCGGCGCAGTGCCGATCGGGACGCGCTGCCCGCCACCCAGCCGACCACGGCGCCGACGGCGCCGGCGATGAGGATCAGCGTCCAGGGTGTGGGGGCGCGGCGCCCGGCGAGCGCGTCGAACGCGGCGCTCGCGCGGCGGTAGGCCTCGTCGGCCACGCCGCCGACGGCGCTGCTGACGCTGCTACCGGTGTCGCTGGTCAGGTCGCTGGCGCGGTGACCCGCGGCGCGGGCGGTGTCCTTGGCCGAGCCGGCGGCCGAGAGCAGGTACTCCCAGGCCTGGTCGGCCACCCGCTCCGGAGTGCTCCGGCGGTCCAGCAGGTGGATTCCGAACATCGTGTTACCTCCTCCATGCCGACGCGGTCGGCCCGGTCGCTGACCACGAGGTGCCCGCACGCGAAACCCGGCAAACCCTGTGGCAGGGGTGGTAACGCCTCAGCCTACGGCCCGCGGGGCCGGTGGCGCAGTGGTCCCGCGGCCGAACGTCGCACCCGGTGCGCACGGGGCGCAAGGGACGACGCCGCCCGCCGGAGGGAGGTCGGGCATGCCCGGAAGAGGTAGGCTGGCAGAGCTTCGCGAGACTCAAACCGGGTGGTACGGCGCTGTGTGTCCCGGTTTGGGTGGTTAGCGAGGCGGGATTTGGGGAATCCGCGTGCGCGCGGCCTGGCGACCAGCGACGAGGCCGAATACGCTCGGTCACGGCCCGCGTACAGACGACGCCCCAGCCGGGGCCGCCGAGCAAGGAGAGCGCGTGAGTCTG
>DATDJX010000456.1:0-4104 GCA_036520275.1 Asanoa sp. | reverse complement strand
CTGGCGGCCGTGTTCGCCGCCCGCTGACCGCGCCTTGTCCGCTCCGGTGCGGCACGGTCCGCCGGCCCGCCGGACGCGGACCGTCCGGGCGGCGCTCGGTCGACGACACGGGCGAGGCGCACCGGCTCGACGTCGGGCTCGCCCGGTCACAGCGGCCTAAGGTCGGCGAACACGCCGGCCCATTAGCAAGCGCGCCGAGCCCTCCCTGCAGGTCAGATCCAGTTCTTGCGACGGAAGTACCAGAACAGGCCGATCGACGCGCCCGTGGTGACCACGGTCGAGGTCCAGAAGCCGATCGGGTGGCCGAAGCCGGGGTAGGGCACGTTCTGGCCATAGAAGCCGGTCACCGCGGTCGGCACCGCGATGATCGCCGCCCAACTGGTCACCTGCTTCATGATCACGTTCAGCCGGTTGCTCTGCATCGTCAGGTTGGTCTCCAGCACCGTGCTGACCAGGTCGCGCAGCGACTCGGTCCACTCCGAGGCGCGCAGCACGTGGTCGTAGACGTCCTGGAAGTACGGCTGCATCGCCTCGTGGACGACCCGCAGGTCGCGGCGCAGCAGCGAGTTGACCACCTCGCGCATCGGCAGCACGATCCGTCGCAGCAGGACGAGGCTCTTGCGCAGTTCGAACGTGCGTAGCTGCAGCGCGCGGGTCTGCGGCCGGTCGGCGAACAACTGGTCCTGCAAGCCCTCGATCTGCTCGTCGAGCGCCTGCACCGCTTCGAAGTGGGTGTCGACGACGTCGTCGAGCAGCCCGTGCACCAGGAACGACACGCCGTACTTGGCCAGATCGCTGGACCCGTCCCACCGGGCGAGGACGGCGTCGATGTCGAAGCCCTCGTCCTTCCGGACGGTCACCAGGGCGTTGGCGGTGATGAAGGCGGCCACCTCGTAGGCGTCCAGCACCCCGGTCGCGGGATCCAGCCGGACCGCGTAGGCGGTGACGAACAAGTGGGTGTCATAGCGGTCGAGCTTGGGACGCTGGTGCTCGTGGATGGCGTCCTCCACGGCCAGCCTGTGCAATCCGAGCTCCTCGCTGATCGCGGCGAGGTCGTCGGCTCGCGGGCGATACAGGTCGACCCACACTGTGGCCGACGGGTCGGCGATGTACGTGGAAACGTCGGAGATCGGGAACCCCTCGGCCTCCAACGCGCCATCGCGGTACACGCGGGTACGCGGCATGGGCGTAGAGCCTACGGCCCGCGGGTGGGATCAGCGCCCCACGCGGCGCAGGGTAGCGACGGCGTCGAGGGGCAGCGCCCAGCCCGGCCGCGGAGGCGGCGCGCTCAGGGCGTCGACGAGCCTGGCGGGGAAACCGTCGAGCACCGACCGGGCGTCGAACCGGTCACGCTGCTTGACGCAGGCGCCGGCCCGTACGACAGACTCGGCCCCGACGACGCTCCAGTCGCACACGATCGCGCCCGGCTCGACGACGCTGCCGCGGCCGATGCGGCAGCCGTGGATCATCGCACCCGGGCCGATCACCACGTCGTCGTCGACGATCAGCTCGTTGTCGGGCAGCAGGTGCAGAACCGTGTTCTCCAGGATCTGCACCCGGGAGCCGATGCGCACCGGGCCGTGCGAGTCACCGATGATCTTCACGCCGGCGCCGATGAGCGAGTCGTCGCCCACCACGACGTCACCGGTGATCTCCGCCGAGTCGAACAGCAGCGTGCCGGCGCCGACCGACGGCGTCTTGTCGCGGTAGGCGTACAGCGTCCCCATGCGCTCTCCTGCTCGCATCGGCCGGCGCACGACGGTGCCCGGGAAGTCGGTCAGGTCGGTCTGGTGCTGGCGCAGCACCGCCAGCCGCTCGCGGTCGGCGTCGGTTGCCGACCGGATGACATGTGGCGGGCGTCCGACGAGGACCGCGTCGTCGGGGATCACCGTGTCGGGTGGGACGAGCGTCCCCTCGCCCAGGATGCAGCCGTTGCCCAGGCGCGAGCCCGGCATCAGGATCGCGCCGTTGCCGATCTCGCACAGGTCGCCGATGGTGGCGCCGACGATCGTGGCGCGGTGGCCGAAGACGGTGCGCTGACCGACCCGGACCGGATGCTCGGGCGTGCCGATCACCACGCCGTTCTCCAGGACGGCCGAGTGGTTGCCGATGCTCACCGCGCCGTCGTGCGCCCGCACGACCAGGCCTTGCGCGAGGATCGCACCCGCACCGACATGCACGTCACCCAGGAGCACCGCGGAGCCGGCGATCTCGGGTCGGGGCTCATCGACGAGAAGCTGGTTCCAGCTCACGATTGCCTCACCGCACTCCCGGCCGGTCGAACGCCCGGCTCCTCGGCGCCACCATACCCGTAGTGCCTACGGCCGTACGCCGGTCACGGCGTGGCAGGCGAGGTGTAGGTGACCGTGGCCATGAGGATGTGACCCTCCCCGGCGCGGCGTGATCTCCGGCGGAAGTGTGCGCCGCCGCGCGAGTGCACCCGTCTCACTCCCGGCCGAGGGTGAGCTGGCGAGGGATGTACAGGCCCTGCCGGAGGGCGAGGACAGCCGCCGCGGAGCGGGTCGGCACGGCCAGCTTGGTCAGGATGTGCTCGAGGTGCGCGGCGACGGTGCGTTCCGCGAGGAACAGTACGGCGGCGATCCGCAGGTTCGGCCAGCCTTCCAGCACCAGGCCCAGGACCTCCAGCTCCCGAGCGGTCAGGCCGTGCAGGTCGCCGACCGGCGAGACCAGCACGATGGCGGCCAGGTAGTCCGGAACCTCCGGCGGGCACGCCAGCACGGTGATCCTGACCTGCCGGTCGGCGGACTGCCCCGCCCGGTAGGGGCACAGGAACGACGCGACAGTCCGGCCGTTGAGCTGCGAGAACGCCACCGGGAGCAGGTCGGACCCGGCGAGGAGCAGCACGTGGGACCGCAATCCCGGCAGGGGAAGCGGGTCACCGGCCCGGTTGAGCACGACCCCCGCGGTCGCGTCGCTCACCATCCCGGCCACCGTCGAGATCGACCGCATCGGGTCGACCGCGGCCGCGATCATCGAAGTGAGCGTTCCTACCAGGTCGCGCGCGTCGGCGGTCGGATGCGCCGGGTCGTCGGTGTTCAGCGTGAGGAGACCGACCTGCCGCCCGTCCGGCGCGAACAGGCCGGCACCCAGTCCCTCCCGGAATCCGGCCGGCCAGAGGTGCTCCGCCCAGCCGCGCAGCTCCGGCCACGGCACCGGCATGTCCCGCATCCGCATCGGCGGGCGCGGCACGCCCAGCCCCAGCAGCGCGGCCTCGTCGAACACCGTCCGGCCCGCGAAGTAGGCCCAGGTCGGCTCGTTGTACCCGTGGCTGACCAGGGACACGAAACGACGGCGCTCGCCGTGGACCAGGCTGATCCACGCCGCTTCGAACGGGATCACCCGGTGCAGCGGTTCGAGGAGCGCTTCGGCCCGGCCGGCCAGAGTGCCCGGCATCGACGCGATCCCCGCCACGTCGGCCGTGACTTCCATGCGGCTCGGCGGCGTTTCCGCCATGTGGCCACCAAGGTGATGCCCCGGCCCTCTGTCGGTCGGAAGATATTTCAGCGTAGACCCAGCCACGAACCTGTACTCGACCGGCCGAGCAGACGACGGCGGCCCGACCGAGGTCAGGCCCGGTGGGCCGCCCGCGGCCTCGCTCGGCACCACGGTCATCGCGTTCGTGGCGGCGGCGTACGCGCTCGGCGCGATCGCACGCTCCCGGCGCGAGCTGATCGCGACGCTCGAGACCCGCGCCCCGCACGCTCGCCGCGAACTATGCCGAGGCCGCCTCGCGCAAGCGGGAGCGCATCGCCCGCGACATGCACGACATCCTCGCCCACTCGGTCAGCCTGATGGTCGTGCAGGCCGTGGCCGGCCCGGTGGTGGTGCGCAGCGACCCGGCGGTGCTGAACGCCAACGTGGACGAGCGATCGCGGGACGCGATCGCCCGTGCTGCGCGGGCGGTCGCAGGACGCGGTCGCACGTGCTGCGCGCGACCTCCCGTCCTCGGTGGACGTCCTCGTGACGGGTTCATGTTCACCGGCTCGGTGCTGCTGCCGGTCAAGGCGGCACTCACCAACCCGCTGAGCATCGGCGCGGTGCTCGGCGCGGTCGTCTGGGTGTTCCAGCAGGGCAACCTCGGCG
>DATDJX010000455.1:0-2840 GCA_036520275.1 Asanoa sp. | reverse complement strand
TGGTCATCCAGCGACGGGACCTCTGATATGACCACGCCGAACGCCCAGCATTACCTCGACCTCGGCCACGGTAGCCGCGCACCGCCTCGCGAAACGCAATGCCGCCTGAGCGGAACAGATCGCACCGCCCGAACGAACGTGCGGGCCGAGGGTCAGCCCACACGTCGACGTCGGTCGCGCTGCAGAACCGGCCGGCCTTGGAACGCAACCGCGTCGAGTGGGAACAGTCGAGCCCACGAGCATGCCGCTGCGGCGTGCGGGCCGACCGCCATGCCTGCCACGTCGATGTCGGTGACGCTGTCCAACCGGCCGGCCCGGGGCCTCGACAAAGTGGAACAGCGCGCCGACGGCGGACCGCGTGATGGTGGCTCACCGCCCGACCTCCCCTGCGCCCCGACCTGCATGCGCCGTGACGAGGCGGGCGCCCACATTCACCGTCGGGCTCGCGGCGAAGGATCTATCGGCGGGTGAGCAGAGCCGTGGCGAGCAGGGCCGCGATCGCCCCGGCGGCGACGACGACGGCCATCGCGACCGCGGCGTCGCCGAGCCCCATCAGCGGCGAGACGAGAATGCCGCCGCCGAACATGCAAGCGCCCAGCACGGCGGACGCCGAACCGGCGCCGCTCGCCCGTGCCACCCCGGAGCACGGTCGCATCGGCGGACACGAGCCCGCGGCTGGCGACGACCAGGAACAGCGGCGGCAGGACGGCCGCGAGGCCCAGGGAGGTCCGAGGACCACGAACACCAGCACCGCCGCGGCCGCCGTCGAGACGACCAGACCGATGAGCGGCAGCCGCCGGACCGGGACGGTCCGCACCAGCCGCGCGTTGAGCAGCCCCAACGCCACCATGCCCGCCGCGTTCAGCGCGAAGACCAGGCTGAACGCGGTGGCCGACAGCCCGTACGCCTGCTGCGGCGCGAACGACGACCCGGCGATGTACCCGAACAGCGACGCGTACGCGAAGGCAACCGTCAGCGCGTAATAGAGGAACGCCCGGTCCCGAGCGAGGTCCGCGAAGGCCCGGCCGGTGCGGCGCAGCCCGCCACCGTGCCGCCGTGACGGCGGCAACGTCTCCGGCGGCACCCGCCAGCCCGCCGCGGCCAGCCCGGCGCTGACGACGGCCAGCAGCAGGAACATCGGCGGCCATGTGCCCGTCCAGGCCAGCACACCCCGCCGAGCACCGGCGCCACGATCGGCGCCACGCTGGACACCGTCATGAGAGCCAGAACGGCCGGCCGCCTCGACGCCGCCCGCGATGGCGCGCGCCAACACGATCCCCCCGCCGCCCGAGGCGCCCTGCACCAACCGCCAGCGGACCAGCAGCGGCACGGACGCGGCCAGTGCGCAGAGGACGGAGGCGGCCTCGCATACCAGCGTGGATCCGAGGAGCAGTCGCCGGCGTCCCCGCGCGTCGGACAGCGGCCCGAGGACGAGCTGCCCCGGCACCAGCCCGATGACGTCGGCCGTCAGCGTCACCTGAACCCCGCCTCGCTCGCCTGCAGGTCGTCCGCCGGCGCCGGGAACGCCGGCAGGTAGAGGTCCATCGAGAGCGGCCCGAACCCCGTGAAGCCGCCGAGCAGCAGCGCCAGGACGGCGAGGCGACGGCCCGTGTACGGCCGGACGGTCGTGGAGTCCACCACCGGTCCGTAGGCCGGAGGCCATCGACGGGCACGGGCGGAAACCGCCGAGCGGAAGCGCTCACGACCCGACGCCCGTCACGAGCGCGCGTGAACGGTCAGTACATGCCGGCGGTCGCGACCAGGTCGTCGTCCCGATCGGGCTCGACCGCGCGCGGGATCTGTTTGCGCGGCAGGAAGAGCGCCGGCACGATGCACAGCACGACCAGGACGAGCGCCACGACGTATGTGTGGCCGAACGCGTTCGCCAGCGACGACCGGCCCGCCTCCAGCACCGCGGGCGGCACCTGGCTGGCCGGCACCTGACCCTGCGTCACGGCCGAGTATGCGCTCGCCGCCGGGCTGGCCAGCACCTGGTTCGTCAGGATGACCGACATGACCGCCGTGCCGATCGAGCCGCCGGTCTGCTGCACGATGTTCATCAGCGTCGAGCCGCGCGCCACCTGCTGGTTGGTCAGGCTGGCCAACGCCGCGGACATGATCGGCATCATCGTCATGCCCATGCCCATGCCGAGTACGAACAGCCCGCCGAGCAGCACCATGTACGACGAGTCGGCCGTCACCTGGGTGAACACGCTCATCCCGAGCGCGATCAGCACGATGCCGCCGAGCACCAGCTTGCCGGGGCCGATGCGGTCGGTCAGGCGACCGGCGACCGGCATGGTGAGCATCGCGCCGAGGCCCTGCGGCGCGAGCAGCAGGCCGGCGTTGAGCGTGGTCTCGCCGCGCACCTGCAGGAAGTAGCTCGGCATCAGCAACATCGCGCCCATGAAGGCGACGATGAACAGCGTCATCGTGACCACCGCCACGGTGAGGTTGCGGTTCTTGAACAGGCCCAGGTCGATCAGCGGGTGGTCCTTGCGCAGCGCGTGCAGCACGAACGCGACGACCAGCGCGACGCCGATCAGCGCCGGGATCAGCACCTTGGCCGCCATCGCCGTGCCCTCGCCGGGGATCGAGGAGACGCCGTAGAGGAACAGCGCGAGGCCGGGCGAGAGCAGCACCATGCCGAGGAAGTCGAACGACTCGGAGGGCTGCGGCCGGTCCTTGGGCAGCACCCGCAGCGCACTCAGGAACGCGATCACGCCGATCGGCACGTTGATCAGGAAGATCCAATGCCAGGACGCGGCCTCGATCAGCCAGCCGCCGAGGATGGGGCCGCCGATCGGGCCCAGCAGCATCGGCACGCCGAGGACGGCCAT
>DATDJX010000454.1:0-11361 GCA_036520275.1 Asanoa sp. | reverse complement strand
GTCGCCGAGCTCGTCCGGGTGCTGGTCGCCATGAGCGCCGACCTGCGGGTGCTCACGACCAGCCGAGCTCCGCTGGAACTCTCGTCCGAGTCGGTCTACCTGCTCCCCGAGCTGGGCCTGGAGACCGCGGTCGAGCTGTTCGGCCAGCGGGCGCGCGCCGCGCGCCGGGGCGTCGACCTGCCAGCCGGCGCGGTCGAGGAGGTGTGCCGGCACCTCGACGGCCTCCCGCTCGCGGTGGAGCTGGCGGCGGCCAGGGTCCGGGTGATGTCGGTCGCCGAGATCGCACGCCGCCTCGACGACCGGTTCGCGCTGCTGCGCGGCGGGCTGCGCGACGCGCCCGAACGCCACCACACGCTGCGCGCGGTGGTCGACTGGAGCTGGAACCTGCTCGCCCCGAGCGGGCAGGGCGCGATGCGAGCGTTGTCCATCTTCCCGGGCGGGTTCACGGCGGACGCCGCCCAGCGGGTGTTCGGCGACGACCTCACCGCCGACGTGCTGGAGGACCTGGTCGGGCAGTCCCTGCTCAAGGTCGTCGAGACCCCCTCCGGCACCCGTTTCCGGATGCTGGAGACCGTCCGCGAGTTCAGCGCCGCGCAGCGGGAGGCCACCGGCGAGACCGACCGGGTGACCGGCGCGCTGCTCGTCTGGGCGCGCGACTTCGGCCGGACGCGCTACCACACGCTGTTCGACACGGACCCGTTCCCCGCCGCCGCCGTGGTCCGCGCCGAGCAGGACAACCTCACGCTGGCGCTGCGTCTCGCGCTGGCCCGTGACGACGCCGCCACGGTGGCGGCGACCTCCGCCGCGCTCGCCGCACTATGGACGGTCGAGACCAACTACCCACGCCTGGTCACGCTCGCCGCGCAGACCGAGCCGACCCTGTCGCACTTCCGGCCGCCGCCGGACCTCACCGGCGCCGTCCGCGCCGCCGCGACCCTCTACGCGCTCAACTCGTTCATGATCCAGGGTCCACGGGCGATGCGGTCGGTGGTGATCCTGCGCCGGTTGCCGCCGGACCGCCCGGCTCGCTCGTCGGCGCGATGGCCATGCTCATCGAGGCCACGGTGGAGGAGCACGCCTGGGACGGATCCCGGCTGCGTGCGCTGTGCGACAGCGAGCACCCGCTGGTGGCGGCGCTGGCCAGCGGCGTCGCAACGTACGTCTGGGAGAGCCGCGGCGACATGGACAGCGCGCTGAAGGCCGGCCGCCGGATGCTCGACTCGTTCGTGGGTCGGTCGACGCCGTGGCTGGAAATCCTGGTCCACGCCCGGTTCAGCGAGCTGTGCCTGCTCACCGAGCAGGGCGCCGAGGCACACCGGCACCTGCTCATCTCGCTGGCGGCGATGGATCGGGTCGGCCCGTGGCCGGACAACATCGGCCTGCGCTGGGCGTTGGCGCTGGCGTGCCTGCAGATGGGCGAGTTCGACGAGGCACAGCGGTGGACGGAGGCGGCCGAGCGCGACACCGTCGACGAGCAGTACGACACGGCGAGCTACGCCATGGCGCTCAAGGCAGAGATCCGGCTCGGCCGCGGCGACGTCGACGGCGGGCTCGAGCTGTGGCGGCGGGTCTTCGATCAGCGCGTGGCGGCGCGCGACCCGCTCTTCAGGATCGAGCCGGCCGGCCTCGACCCGTGGATGCTGGAGGCCCAGTCGGTCGCGGTGGTCGCACACGCCCGGCATGGGCGGACGGAGGCGATCGCGCCGCTCGGCGACAGCCTGCCGGCCAGGGTGGCCGCGATGCTCGAGCCGCCGGGCACCCGGCGGCCGCCGTTCCTCATGGACCAGCCGATCGTCGGCAGCCTCTTGCTCGCGCTGTCCATGGTGGACATCGCCCGCGGCGCCAACCGCTCGGGCGCCCGCCTGGTGGCCATGTCGGAGCGGTTCCGCGTCCTGCGCGGCTTCCAGCCCACCATGTCGTCGACACTGGCTCGCGCGGCCGCCCGGGAAGCGGACGGACCGGCGTACGACGACGACGCGTCGTCGTACGCCGGTCTCGACCGTGCCGGCCTGCGCGCAGCCGCGCTCGCGGCCCTGGCCGAGCGTCCATAGGTCGGTTCTACCGCCGGGACGGGTCGCGGTTGAACAGCGCCCGGCCCCAGAGGAACCCCACGGCCGCCATCACGATGCACCAGGCGACGGCGACGAATGCGTCCGACCCGATCGACGTGCCGATCAGCAGGCCCCGCAGGGTGTTGATGATCGGGGTGAACGGCTGGTACTCGGCGAACCACCGCACGCCCGTGGACATCGAGTCGGTCGGCACGAACCCGCTGCCCAGGAACGGCAGGATGACCAACGGGAGCACGATGTTGCTCGCGCCCTCCGGGTTCTTCGACACCAAAGCGAGCGCGACCGCCAGCCAGGTCAACGCGAACGTGAGCAGCACCAGCACGCCCGTCACCGCCAACCACTCGAGCGGGTCGGCCGTGGTGCGGAACCCGATCAGGAACGCGACGCCCAACACCACGACGGTGCTGGCGAGCGTCTGCAACAGACTGCCGAGCACGTGCCCGGTCAGCAGGGAGACCCGCGCGATCGGCATCGTCCGGAAGCGGGCGACGATGCCCTCGGTCAGGTCGGTCGACACGGAGATCGCTGTCGATGTGGTGCCGGCCGCCACCGTCATCAGGATGATGCCCGGCACGAGGTAGTCGGTGTAGTCGCCGCCGCCGCCGATGCCAGCACCGATGGCGCCGCCGAAGACGTAGCGGAACAGCAGCAGGAAGATGATCGGCAGCACGGCGGTGCCGAACGACAGCGCCGGGTAGCGCATCGCGTGGCGTAGGTTGCGCCGCAGCATCGTCGCCGAGTCGGTGAGGGCGTACGTCGTCATCGGACGGCCTCCTTGGCCTGGTTCGGTTCGGTCTCGGACGGGCGCCCGGTCAGGGCCAGGAACACGTCGTCGAGGTCGGGCAGGTGCACGGACAGCTCCTCCGGTTCCACGCCGGCGGCGGCGAGCCGGTCGAGCAGCGCGCGGATCGCGCGGACGCCGCCGTCACCCGGCACCTGCAGCGTCAACGCCTCGTCGTCGCGGCTCGCGCCGTCAAACGCCCGGGCCGCCGCGGCGAGCGCGCCGGCGCCGCCGAACCGCAGCTGGACGTGACCGCCGGGCACCAGCCGCTTGAGCTCGTCGGCGGTTCCGTCCGCGACGATCCGGCCCCGGTCGAGCACGGCGATCCGGTCGGCGAGCTCGTCGGCCTCGTCGAGGTACTGGGTGGTCAAGAAGACGGTGACGCCGCCGGCGACGAGCTCCCGGATGATCTGCCAGGTGGTCCGCCGGCTGCGCGGGTCGAGGCCGGTGGTCGGCTCGTCCAGGAAGATCACCTCGGGCCGGCCGACCAGTGTCATCGCTAGGTCGAGCCGCCGCTGCATGCCGCCGGAGTAGTTGGCCGCCATCGTGCGCGCGGCCTCCGTCAGGTCGAACCGCGCGAGCAGATCGGCCGCCCGCCGCCGCCCCTCGGCCCGGCCGAGGTGGTGCAGGTCGGCCATGAGGATGAGGTTCTCCTCGCCGGTGAGCAGCCCGTCGACGGCCGAGAACTGACCCGTCATCCCGATGGCGCTGCGCACGGCGTTCGGAGCGCGGCCGACGTCGTGGCCGGCGATCCGGGCCTCGCCGGCGTCGGCGCCGATGAGCGTCGAGAAGATGTTCACGGTCGTGGTCTTGCCGGCACCGTTCGGTCCCAGCAGCGAGAAGATCGTGCCGGCGGGGACCGCCAGGTCGATGCCGTCGAGGACGAGCTTGTCGCCGTACGCCTTGCGCAGTCCCTGCGCTTGGATTGCCATCGCGTTCATGGGGCACAGCGTGCGGCGCGGCCGGTTCAGGCGGTTTCACCGGGGTTTCACCGCCGACGGCCGCTCGCAACCGGCTGAGAGCGTTGACCCGGTCCACGTTCCACCACGGGCCGGTGTTCGGGACTCGCCTAGCCGACGCCGCTCGGGGCGGCGTCGAGCGTCCGCGACATCAGCCGCGCCGCCTGGTGGCGGAACCGGGTGCGGTAGGTCGACGCCGGCAGGCCGTAGTGCGCCTTGAACCGGCGGGCGAAGTAGTTCTGGTCGGGCCAACCCACCGACTGGGCGATCTGCGCGATGGAGTCGTCGGTGTGCAGCAGCAGCGAGGCCGCGACCTCGACGCGATAGCGCGACAGGTAGGCGATCGGCGGCAGGCCGGTGGACTCCTTGAAGAGCCGGACGAGGTAGCCGGGCGTGAGGTGCAGCCGCCCGGCCAGTTCGGTCAGCGTCCACTCATGGCTGAGCCGGGCCTCCATCAGCCGCATTCCCTGCACGACGGCGGGGTGGGTCGGCCCGGCGGGTTGGACGGCGCGATCGCCGTCGCGGGCGACCGCACGCGCCAGCGCGCTCAGGAACAGCACCAGCCGCCCGATGACGTCGCCGCGGTGCAGGCCGATCGGCTTGAAGCGCAGCGCGTCGAGGCCCTCGAGGTGTTCGAGGCACTCGCGGAAGCCGGCGTCGTCGAGCGCGGTGGTGAGCATGCCGCGGCGCTGCAGGGCGTGCGGGCCGGTCCAGAGCAGGTAGCCCAGGAGCGGGTCCTCCCGGGTCCAGGCCAGCTCGGCCTGGAGCAGCTCGGTGGAGAAGCAGCAGTTGTAGAGGTCGAGGTGGCGGCAGTTCTCGTAGCCGTGCCAGACGCCAGGGCGCAGAAGAATGACGTCGCCGGCCGCCAACGGCTGGCGGCCGGCGAGCGACAGGTGCTGCCCCGCGCCGCCCATCACGACCGCGATCTCCACGAACGCGTGGGTATGGACGGGATGCGCGTCCTCGTGCACGTAGTGCCCGGCGTAGGCGAGCGAGGCGTCGGTCATGTAGAGCAGGGCCCCGGCGCGCTCGACCGGTGGGTCTCCCATGGCCGGAGCCTACGGCCGAAGCGCATTTCGTGCTAATTCCGGGTCAGTGCGGGCTAGCCCGGGCCGACTGAAACGTTACAGAATCCACGGCAACCGGTTTAACCCGCCCCCTTCACGTGGAGCGCCGATGGCCCCCGCCGCCCCCGCCGGCCCCAGGTTCGAACACCGTACCGACGCCGGTACCGTCCTCGCCCTGGGCACCCCCGCGCCACGCCTGTCGTGGCTGGTGCCGCACGCCGAGCCCGGCTGGACGCAGGCCGGCTCCGAGATCGAGGTCGTCCGCGGCGACGGAGCGACGCAGCGATACGCGGTCGAATCGACCGACCAGGTCCTGGTGCCCTGGCCCGCCGAGCCGCTCGCCGCGCGGGAAGCCGTCGCGGTGCGGGTGCGGGTGCGCGGCGCCGACGGCGCCTGGTCGCCATGGAGCGAGCCGGCGACGGCCGAGGGTGGGCTCTACTCCCCCGACGCCTGGACGGCCCGCTTCGTCAGCCCACGCGGCCTGGGCGGCCTCGACATGCCGGCGCCGGTGCTGCGCGGCACCCTGGACGTGCCGGGTCAGGTGGTGCGGGCCCGGTTCTACGCGAGCGCCCACGGCCTGTGGCGCGCCCAGATCAACGGCCGCCGGGTCGGCGACGACGAGCTGAGCCCGGGCTGGACCAGCTATGCGCACCGGCTGCGTTACCACGCCTACGACGTGACCGACCTCGTCCGTCCGGGCGGGAACGTCGTCGACGTGGCGCTGGGCAACGGGTGGTACCGCGGCCGGCTCGGCTTCCGCGGCGAACGCGCGCACTACGGCGACCGGCTGGCGTTCCTCGGCCAGCTCGAGGTGACCACCGACGACGGGGCGACACACGTGCTCGCGACGGACGGTTCGTGGACGGCCGGCGAGAGCGACGTGGTCGCCGACGACCTCTACGACGGGCAGCGCACCGACCTGCGCCGCGCCGCCCGACCGGCCGACCCGACGGGCGCGGTCGACCTCCGCGACGAGGACCTGGCCCGGCTGGTGGCGCCGGAGGGCCCGCCGGTTCGGGTGACCGAGGTGCTTCCCGTGGTGGCCGTCACGACCTCGCCGTCCGGCGCGACGATCGTCGACTTCGGGCAGAACCTGGTCGGCTGGGTCCGGCTGCGGGTGCGCGGCCTGGCGCCCGGCGACGAGGTGGTGGTCCGCCACGCCGAGGTGCTGGAGGGCGGCGAGCTCGGCGTCCGCCCGCTGCGCACGGCGAAGGCGACCGACTCGTACGTATTGGACGGCCCGGACGAGCGGGTGCTCGAACCGACGTTCACCTTCCACGGGTTCCGCTACGCGGAGGTCGCCGGGGTGGACGGGCTGCGGGCCGAGGACGTCGAGGCCGTGGTGCTGCACAGCGACCTGCGCCGCACCGGGTGGTTCGAGTCCTCCCACCCGTTGCTCAACCGCTTCCACGACAACGTGGTGTGGGGCATGCGCGGCAACTTCGTCGACGTGCCCACCGACTGCCCGCAGCGTGACGAGCGGCTCGGCTGGACCGGCGACATCCAGGTGTTCGCGCCGACGGCCAGCTTCCTGTACGACAGCGCCGGCTTCCTCTCCTCGTGGCTGGCCGACCTCGCCGCCGACCAGCAGAAGGACGGCTCCGTGCCGTTCGTGGTGCCCGACGTGCTGGGCACGCCGGGCCCGGCGGCCGCGGCGTGGGGCGACGCGGCGACCATCGTGCCCTGGGTGCTCTACGAGCGCACCGGCGACCCCGGCATCCTCGCCCGGCAGCTGCCGAGCATGGCCGCGTGGGTGGACCGGATCGTGGGCCTGGCCGGCGACGACCTGCTGTGGTCGGGGGGCTTCCAGTTCGGCGACTGGCTCGACCCGACCGCCCCGCCGCAGGCGCCGGCCGACGCCAAGGCCGACCGCGACGTCGTCGCGACCGCCTACCTGGCGCGATCCGCGCAACTCGTTGCCGACGCGGCGGCGGTCGTCGGGGACGCCGAAGCCGCCGCGCGCTACGGCGACCTCGCCGCCCGGGTGCGGGCCGCGTTCGCCCGCGAGTACGTCACCGCCGGCGGCCGGGTACTCAGCGACGCGCAGACGGTCTACGCGCTGGCGCTCGAGTGGGACCTGCTGCCCGACACCGGGCAGCGGGCCCGGGCCGGCCGCCGGCTGGCCGACCTCGTACGCACGTCGGCGTTCCGGATCAGCACCGGGTTCGTCGGCACGCCGGTGGTCGAGGACGCGCTGACGTCGGCCGGGGCGACGGAGGTCGCGTACCGCCTGCTGCTGCAGACCGGCGTGCCGTCGTGGTTGTACGCCGTGACCATGGGCGCCACCACGGTGTGGGAGCGCTGGGACAGCATGCTGCCCGACGGCAGCATCAACCCGGGCGAGATGACCTCGTTCAACCACTACGCGCTCGGCGCCGTGGCGGACTGGCTGCACCGCCGGATCGCCGGCTTGGCGCCGGCGGCGCCCGGGTACCGCGAGATCGAGGTGCGGCCGGTGCCGGGACCCGGCCTGGACTGGGCGTCGGCCCGGCACCTCACGCCGTACGGGGAGGCCGCCGTGTCCTGGCGGCGGCGCGACGGGCGGTTCGCGCTCTCGGTCACGGTGCCGGTCGGCGCCACGGCCGAGGTGCACCTTCCCGACGGGTCGGCCCCCGTGCGCGTCGGGCACGGACAGCACGAGTTCGACGGCGCCGACCCGGTTCCCGCCGATTCGGCACTGCCCGCGGACGCGACCGTCCGCGACGTGCTCGACCACCCCAGCACCTGGGCGGCCGTGGCGGCGGCCGCCGTCGAGACCCGGGTCGCCGGGTCCGACGCCGAAGCGGCCGGCCGGCTCGGCCGCTATCTCGACGCGCCGGCCGCGGCGGTGGCCGACGCGATATCCGCCCACGGTTTCGCACCCGGCGCCGCCGCGTTCAAGGAACGCGTCGCGCGCGTTTTCCACTCACCGGCCGACGGGCCGCACCGCGCCGACGGCTGACCGTACGGTGGCCGCCTCGGACGCCGGTGCCGCCCCTCGCATTGAAACGATTCATACCCATCGATCCGGAGGTCCAGCTATGATGACCAACTCGCCACGGCGCCTGGGCGCGCTCGTGGCCGTCGCGGTCGGCGCCTTGGCGCTCTCCGCTTGCAGCGCCGGGAGCCTGGGCTCCAGCAGCGATTCCAGTGGCGGCAAGGTGACCCTGACCTTCCTCGTCGACAACGCCGAAACCACGATCTCGACGGCGAACCAGCTCGCGAAGGACTTCAGCGCGAAGAACCCGAACATCACCATCAAGGTCGACAGCCGCCCGGGCGGCAGCGACGGCGACAACCTCGTCAAGACCCGGCTGTCCACGGGTGACATGGCCGACGTGTTCGAGTACAACTCGGGCTCGCTGTTCCAGGCGATCGCGCCGCAGAAGAACCTGGTTGCGCTGGACGACCAGTCCTGGGTGGGCAACCTCGAGGACAACTTCAAGACGACGGTGACCGCCGACGGCAAGGTGTACGGCGCGCCGTGGGGCGGCTTCATGGCCGGGGCCGTGCTCTACAACAAGAAGATCTTTGACAAGCTCGGTCTGCAGGTCCCGAAGACCTGGGCCGAGTTCATGGCGAACAACGCGAAGATCAAGGCGTCCGGCGTCGCCCCGGTGATCCAGACCTATCAGGACACCTGGACGTCGCAGCTGTTCGTGCTCGGCGACTACCACAACGTGGCCGCGGCCGAGCCGGACTTCGCCGACCGGTACACCAAGGGTCAGGCCAAGTTCGCCAGCGACGCCGCCGCCGTCAAGGGCTTCCAGCACCTGCAGGACGTGCACGACGCCGGCTACCTGAACAAGGACTTCGCCTCGGCCAAGTTCGAGGACGGCCAGAAGCTGCTGGCCCAGGGCACGGGCGCGCAGTACCCCATGCTCACGTTCGCGGTCGCCGGCATCGCCGCCAACTTCCCGAACCAGCTCAACGACATCGGCCTGTTCGCTCTCCCGGGCGACGACGCGGCCAAGAACGGCCTGACCGTGTGGGCGCCGGCCGGCGTCTACATCCCGACGACCACGACCGGCGCCAAGCTCGACGCGGCCAAGAAGTTCCTCGCGTTCATCGCGAGCTCGGACGGCTGCGCCTCGCAGGGCAAGGGCGCGATGCCGAGCGGACCGTGGGCGGTCAAGGGTTGCACGCTGCCGGACAACGCGCCGCAGGCGGTCAAGGACCAGCAGCCGTACTTCGACAACGCCGGGCAGTCCAGCCTCGCGCTGGAGTTCCTGTCCCCGATCAAGGGCCCGGCGCTCGAGCAGATCACGGTGGAGGTCGGCTCCGGAATCCGCAAGGCCGGCGCCGGCGCCGCGCTCTACGACCAGGACGTCAAGAAGCAGGCTCAGCAGCTAGGGCTCCCGGGCTGGTAGGCCCATCCTCCGGTCCCGCGCCGTTGGCGCGGCGCGGGACCGGCCCCGAGCCCGGAGGAGGGCCTCCCCATGACCACGACAACGACGACCGTCCCCACCGGTGCGGCACGCGGCGGTGCCACCCCCAGGACGGCGAAGGTTCGCCGCAAGCACCGCATCGATCACCAGTACCCGTACTGGTTCTACCTGCCGGCCACGATCATCTACGGCACGCTGTTCCTGCTGCCGACGTTCGCGGCGTTCTACTTCAGCCTGACCCGCTGGAGCATCTTCGACTCGCACTTCATCGGCTTCGACAACTTCGTGTCGTTCTTCCAGGAGCCGGCGCTGGTGAAGGGCCTCACCAACACCCTCATCTACGGCGTCGTGACCTCCGGCCTGAAGGTCGTCCTCGGGATGGTCTTCGCCGTGCTGCTGACCTCGCAGATCGTCGCGCGCGGCTACCTGCGCTCGGTGGTGTTCTTCCCGGTGCTGCTCTCCGGCATCGGCGTGGGCATCATGTTCCAGATCCTGATGAACCCGGAGCGCGGCCTCATCAACGAGACGCTCGGCGTCCTCGGCATCACCGGACCGGGCTGGCTCACGAACCCGGACCTGGCGCTGTTCTCGGTCGCGCTGATCGACGTCTGGAAGGGCGTCGGCCTCGCCACGCTGATCTACATCGCGGGCATCGTGTCGATCCCGCGCGAATACTTCGAGGCGGCCCGGGTCGACGGCGCCGGGTCGCGGTCGACGTTCCGGCACATCATCCTGCCGCTGGCCCGGCCGGCCACCGTCACCGTCATCATCCTGTCGCTGATCGGCGGGCTGCGCTCGTTCGACCTCATCTGGGCCACCACCCGCGGCGGTCCGGGCTTCAGCTCGGACGTGATCGCGTCGGTCATCTACAAGCAGTACCAGGCCGGCTTCTACGGCCTGTCGACCGCGGGCAACGTGATCCTGTTCCTGCTTGTCACCGCGATCGTGCTGCCGCTGTTCTGGTTCCTCAACCGCAAGGAGGTCGACCTGTGAGCGCCGCCGCCCTGACCGCGCCGCATGTCAAGCGGGCGCGGCCGAAGAGGAACTACTGGCTCAGCGCCGCCGCGATCGTCGTGTCGTTCGTGTTCTTCATCGTGCCGTTCCTGTTCATGGTGGTGAACGCGGGCAAGAACCGGTCCGAGGCCTCCCAACTGGCCTTCTCCTGGCCGAGCAAGCTGCAGTTCGTCCAGAACTTCCAGGAGGTGGTGCAGGCCCGCGACTACATGCTCATCATCGCCTTCATCAACAGCACGATCCTGACCGTGGTCAGCGTGGCGATCTTGGTCGTGCTGGCGGCGATGGTGGCGTACGTGTTGCAGCGCCGCAAGTCGCGGTGGAACCCGCTGATCAACTTCCTGGTGCTGGCCGGTCTCATCATCCCGCCGGCCGTCGTGCCGACGATCTGGGTGCTGCAGGGTCTCGGGCTGTTCCGTACGATGCCGGGGTTGATCCTCGTCGAGGTGGCGTTCGGAATCTCGTTCTGCGTCCTGCTGTTCCGCGCGTTCATCGCGACGATCCCGCGCGACATCGACGAGGCGGCGACGATCGACGGGGCGAGCCCGATGCGGCTGTTCTTCGGGGTCATCTTCCCGCTGCTGCGGTCGGTCGCGATCACGGTGATCGTGGTGCAGTCGGTGAACATCTTCAACGACTTCCAGAACCCGCTGTACTTCCTGCCCGGCGACCAGAACGCGACCGTGCAGCTGACCGTCTACAACTTCTCCAGCCAGTTCACCAGCCAGTACAACCTGCTGTTCATGGACATCCTGCTGATCACGATCCCGCCGTTGATCATGTTCCTGTTCTTCAACCGGCAGATCGTGGCCGGCCTGACGGCCGGCGGCGTCAAGGGCTAGCGACCGGAGGGCGATGATGGGCGAGCTTGATCCGACGACGCGGTCGCGGGTGCTCGAGGTGCTGCGGGGGCAGCGGGTCGAGACGCCGTCGTGGGCGTTCGGGAATTCGGGGACCCGATTCAAGGTGTTCGCGCAGCGGGGGGTGCCGCGGGATCCGTTTGAGAAGGTGGCCGACGCGGCGGTGGTGCACCGGTTTACCGGGGTGGCGCCGAGTGTGGCGTTGCACATTCCGTGGGATCGGGTCGACGACTACGCCGCG
>DATDJX010000453.1:0-4072 GCA_036520275.1 Asanoa sp. | reverse complement strand
CGCCCACAGGCTGTCGCCGTCCGCGACGCCGAAGCTGCCCTGCACCGCGGCGCCGACGCCGTGCCGGTCGGCCGTCGCCTCGATGAAGCCGAGCGTCCGCTCGAGCGCGTCGATCGGCTCGTCCTCGAGCCCGAACGCGAGCGCGAGGTAGAACACGACCTCCGTGTCCGTCGACCCGTGGATGTCGGCGAACCGCGTGGGATCGACGGCGAGCATGAGGTCTCGCCGCAGCGTGGCGAAGTCGGCGAGGAAGCCGTTGTGCACGAAGAGCCAGCGGCCGTCGCGGAACGGGTGGCAGTTCGTCTGCTGCACCGGCGAGCCGATCGCAGCTCGCACGTGCGCCATGAACAGCGGGGACTCGATATGCGCCGCCAGCTCGCGCAGGTTCGCATCCGACCAGGCGGGCGAGACGCTGTGGTAGACGCCAGGCCCCTCCCCACCGCCGTACCACCCGAGCCCGAACCCATCGCCGTTCGTGGTCTCTGCGCCCATGCGTGAGTGCAGACTCTGGTCCACGATCCCGTGCGGCGACTTGAAGAGCAGTTCATCGATCAACACCGGTTGCCCAAGCCACGCCATCCAGCGACACATCGCAGGCTCCTATTCCGAGGTTGAGCCGAGTCTCCCTTGCCGGCGCCGTCGATGCCAGGGCGCGCGCACCAAGACCCCGGGTGGTGCAACCCTGCCCCCTGGCTCATCTGACCCAGAGCTGGTCGAGCAGCGGGCCCGATAACGGGTGGTGCTGGTAGTTGCCGACCCTCTTAGCGGCGAGCGACACGAAGTTCTCGTTGACGAGCGGAACGGTCGGCGCCTGCGCCGCCAGCGAGGCCTCGACGTGCCGCCACAGCTCACTCGCCTCCGGACCGCGCGCGGCGGCGGCCTGCTCCATCTGCGCGTCGATCTCCGGATCGCAGAGGTGCGAGAGGTTCTCTCCGCCCGCCGAGCATGAGACGAGCGGCTTGAGGAAGCTGAGGGGCGAGGCCGAGTCCGCACCCCAACCCCAGAGCCCGATCTGCGGGGGGCGCCGGGGTTCGTTCACGGAGGTCTCGAAGACCTGGATCATGTCGTCGAACGTACGCACGGAGCTGCGATAACCCAGCCGGCGCAGAAGCGCGGCGAAGTAACGCCCGAGCGACTCCCGCGGGTGGCTCCCCCAGAACTCGACCTTCATGCCGCGCGTCCCGGACGCGGCGACGAGGCGACGCGCCCGGGCCACGTCGGGGCCGTTCCAGGTACCGGCGGGGTTGGGGTTCGCGGTGAAGGGACACGACGGCGTGTATCCCTGCATTCCCGGGGGCAACAGCTGGCACGTCGGCACGTGCGTCTCGCGCGTGCCGAGGAGCTCGGCGACCCGGCCGCGATCGACGGCGTAGTTGAGCGCCCGCCGGACGTGAACATCATCGAACGGCGGCGTATGGACGTTCATGAACGCGAACCAGGTCCCAGGGTTGGGATCGGTGTGCAGCCGTGCGCCATACCGCGTTCGAAGCCGGGCGACCTGGCCGATCCCGTAATAGAAGAGGGCGATATCGGCCATGCCGTCTTCCACTGCGGCGACCTCGGCGCGCGGCGCGCCGAGCCGCACGGCGATCTCGTCGGGGAAGCCGTCGGGCCGGGCGTCGGGGGACCACACGTGGAAGTGCGGGTTGCGGACCAGCCGGACACTCCACCGGGCGAAGCGCGTGAAGGTGTACGGGCCGGTGCCCGGGGGCGGCCGTGTGTGCGCCGGGCTCCCGGCCGGCACGACCGAGGCGACCGTGAGCTTGTGCAGGAAGTCGACGTCGGGCCTGCTGAGATGGAAGGTGACGGTCATCGCCACCGGGTCGGTCTCGATCCCTTTGGAGAGATCGCAGCGTCTGGCGTTGCAGCTCGCCGCGCCGCGAATGGGGAAGTAGCCCGACCCGCCGCCGGGCACCTGCAGCTGGCGTTCGAGCGACGCGCGGACGTCCGCGGGCGTGACGGGCGCTCCGCTGGAGAAGCGCAGGTTCGGGCGCAGCCTGAAGAGATACGTCCGCCCGTCCGGGCCGGCCTCCGGCAGGTCGCGGGCCAGGTCGGGCACGAGCGTTCCGCCGGCCGAACCACCGGCTCGCCGGTAGCCGACCAGGCCGTCGTAGACGAGCCCGGACAGCAGAGCCACCCGCGTGTCGTAGCTGAGGTCGAACCGGAACGGATACTTCGCGTCGGCGGAGATGCGCACGCGCAGGGTGCCGCCGCGGTGCGCGGCGGTGCCCGCGATCGCCGCGGTCCATACGTCGCCGTCGACCACGGCCAGCGCGGCGGGGCTGCTCTCGATCGCGATCGTCTTGGTCGCCCGGAGGCTGCGGCGATCGATCCGCATCAGCGTGCCATCACCCGCGTTCGCCACCCAGACGCCACCCTCGTCGGTCGCTACAGCGCTCGGCTCTCGCCCCACCGGCACCGTCTCGGTCACCTCGGTGGTCGGATCGATCCGTGACACGGTGCCGTCCCGCCGGTTGGCCACCCACACCGCTCCCGCACCCACGGCGACGCTGCTGGGACCGTTGCCCACGCGGATCGGGGCGAGCGGCGTACCCGAGCGCGGGTCGAGCCGGATCACGCGCGCCGTCGCCTCGCTCGCCACCCAGATCGCCCCCGCCCCGGCCGCCAGCGCGGACGGCTGCGCGTCGACCGGTATCCGTTTCGGCGCTCCGCCGTCCAGGTCGATCCGCACGACGGTGGCATCGACTGCGGATGCGACCCAGACCGCGCCGGAGCCGACGGCAACGGCGTGCGCGGCGTTGCCGACCTCGATTCTCCCTTCGACCTTGTTGGTATCCGGGTCGACCTGCGCAACCGTGCGGCCCTGGCCGTCCGCCACCCACAGCGACCCGGCGCCGAACGCGAGCCCACTCGGCTCGCCCCCGACGTCGATCGCCACGACCTCATGGTCGGGGTTGATCCGCGAGATCGTCCCGTCCAACCGGTTGGCGACCCACACCGAGCCGGCGCCGGCGGCCACGGCCTGCGGACCGTGTCCCACGGCGTACTGGGCGGTGATCCGGCCGCTGTCGGCGTCGATCAGCCCGACCTCGTTCTCGTCGATCCGCGCCAGGCTGTCCGGCCGTGTCACGCGGCTGACGCCGAACGCCACGACGCCCGCAAACAGCAGCAGCGCGGCGATCGCGAGCAGTGGCACCGCGCGACGGGGCGGCGGCCGCGCGGGCGGCATCGCATGCGCGGGCGGCGGCGAGGCGGGCTCGAGCGCCGGATCCTGGGCCAGGATCGCCTCCTGGAGGCGCTGCAGCTCGGCACCCGGCTCGACGCCGATCTCCTCGACCAGCACTGCGCGCGCCTCGCGGTAGGCGTTCAGCGCGTCGCCCTGACGGCCGTCGCGATAGAGCGCCAGCATGCGCTGCGCGTGCAGCCGCTCGCGCAGCGGATGCTCGTCGATGAGCGCCTCGAGCTCGCCGACCAGCTCGCCGTGGCGGCCCGCCGCGAGGTCGGCGTCGATCGCCATTTCGGCCGCGCGCACGCGCAGCTCGCCCAGCCGGTGGATCTCGGCGGCGGCGAACGGCTCGTCGGCCACGTCGGCGAGCGCCGCGCCGTGCCACAGCGCGAGCGCCTCCCGTACGCGTGACTGCCCGAGCAGGCGCTCGAACTGGACCGCGTCCACGTCGCCGTCGGTGAGCCGCAGCTCGTAACCGCGGCCGCGGGTGACGATCTGGGCGCCGTTGCCCTCGAGCAGCCGGCGCAGGTGCGACACGTACAGCTGGACCATCTTCGGTGCGCTGGACGGTGGCTGCTCGCCCCACAGGCCCTCGACGATGCGATCGGCCGAGACCGTCCGACCGACCTCGAGCGCGAGCATCGCGAGCACGGCGCGCTGCTTGGGCGCGCCGAGGGCGATCGACTGGCCGTCGAGGCGTGCCTCGACCGGCCCTAGGAGGCGCAGATACATCCCGCGCAGCGGGATTGGGGCACGGTACGCCGACCATACTCCCGGTAGAAGCGGGCGTATACCCGGCCTCGACCGCTCGTCGACCGGCGCGGAGCAGTGTCGTGCGCATGATCACTCACCGCTCCCACCGACTCACCCGCGGGCTCGCGGCCG
>DATDJX010000452.1:0-2505 GCA_036520275.1 Asanoa sp. | reverse complement strand
CACGGCGACCGATCCCACCGTCGTGATCGCCTGGGGCGGTCACATCGCCTCCCAGATCGACTGGGGCGCCGGCAACAGCGCCAGCGCGATCTCCGGCTCGCCGTACCACATGCGCTTGCTGACGCTCGACGACACCCAGCTGGGAAACCAAGACCGCTCGCTGAAGGCCTCCGGGATCCTGCCGATCCCGGCCGTCTTCACGACTCAGGCCAACCCGAGCTCGATCACGCTCGGTGCCTCAGTGACCGACACGGCCACCCTCTCCGGCTCGAACGGTCCGGTCACCGGCACGGTCAAGTTCTTCGTCTGCGGGCCCGCGGTCGCCAACCCCGACTGCACCTTCGGCGGAACGCAAGTCGGCAGCGCGGTCACGATCTCCGCCGGCCAGGCGGTCTCGGCCTCCTTCACGCCGCTTGCGGTCGGCCACTACTGCTTCCGCGGCGAGTACACGCCCGATGCTTTCGCGCCCTACTCGCCGAGCAACCACACCGATCAGACGCTCGAGTGCTTCACGGTCAACCCGCACTCGCCGACGATCGCGACCACGCTCTCCAGCAGCTCGATCACGGTCGGCGGCACGATCCATGACTCCTCGACGCTGACCGGCGCCACCGCTGACGCGGGCGGCACCGTCAAGTACCGCTACTACTCGAGCCTGGCGGCCTGCAACGACGCCGCCAACACCTACGCCAGCCCGGGCGGCACCAGCGCCGGCGACAAGCCGGTCACGAATCACATCGTGCCCAACTCCGACGATGCCACCTTCAACGTGGCTGGCACCTACTACTGGCGGGCCTGGTACTCCGGCGACGCCAACAACAACGCCGCCTCGAGCGTCTGCACCGACGAGACGCTGGTGGTCGGCAAGGCCTCGCCGACGGTCACGACCGACGCCGGTGACGACCTGACGCTCGGAGCGGCCGGCAGCGACCTGACCGACACGGCGACGCTCGTCGGTGCGACCAGCGACGCCTCCGGCACGATCACCTTCCACCTCTACTTCGGCGCCGACTGCTCGCCGGCGAACGAGGTGGCAGGCAGCCCGGTCACCAAGACGGTCGTCGCCGGCACCACCGTCTACGTCTCGCCGGCGATCCACGTCACTTCGGCCGGCACCTACCACTGGATCGCCAACTACGGCGGCGACCCCAACAACAGCGCCACCGCGAACGGCTGCAACGAGGCGAACGAGAACGTCGTCGTCAACAAGCGCCCGACCTCGCTGACGACCGACGCCGGCCCGACGCAGCGGATCGGTGCGGCCGGCACGGTCGACCTGCACGACACGGCGACGCTCTCGGGCTCGACCAGCGGTGCGGGCGGCACGATCACCTTCCGCCTCTTCCTCGGCGCAGACTGCTCGGAGGCGAACGAGGTCAAGCCCGGCAGCCCGGTCACGAACACGAACCTCGACGGCGACGGCTCCTACGACTCGCCCTCGATCACCGTCAGCCAGCCCGGCGTCTACCACTGGGTCGCGACCTACAGCGGCGACGCCAACAACCTCGGCTCGGCGACCGCCTGCGGCGACGAGAACGAGAACCCGCTGGTGATCCAGCCGCACATCTCGGTCGTCAAGTCGCCCGACGAGCAGGTGATCCGAAACGGCGACAGCGTCTCCTGGACGATCCAGGTGATCAACGACGGCACCTCGACCCTGACCGACGTGACCGTGACCGACGCGGAGGCGCCCGGCTGCGCCCGCACCAGCGCCGACATCCCCGGGCTCGCCTCGATGGCTCCCGGCGACACCGTCACCTACACCTGCTCGCGGGACGCCAACACCGCCAGCTTCACCAACGTGGCGGTCGCAACCGGCACGCCCGAGGTGGGCGACAAGGTCAGCGCCGAGGACTCGGCCCACGTGACCGTGATCAACCCGGCGATCTCGGTGGCGAAGACGCCGGACTCGCAGACGGTCGCCTTCAACGGCACGGCCACCTTCACGATCACGGTCAAAAACACCGGTGATGCGACCCTGACCGACGTGCACGTGACCGACGCCCAGGCGCCCGGTTGCGCACGCAGCTCGGCCGACATCCCGCAGCTGGCCTCGATGGCTCCCGGCGACCAGCTCAGCTACAGCTGCACGCTCGCCAACGTGACCTCCAACTTCACCAACACGGCGGTCGCGACCGGCACGCCGCCGGTCGGCCCGAACGTCTCGGCCAGCGACACGGCCGCGGTCACGGTCACCCCGCTGCCGCCGCCGCCGGTCACCCACCCTGCGATCTCGATCGTCAAGGATCCGAAGTCGCAGACGGTTACCGTCGGCAAGACGGCGACCTTCAAGATCACGGTCACCAACACCGGTGATGTCGCCCTGACCAACGTCACGGTCACGGACGCCCTCTCGCCGAACTGCAACCGGACGATCGGCACGCTCGCGCCGGGCGCTTCGACCAGCTACACCTGCACCCGGCCGAACGTCAGCTCGAGCTTCGACAACGTCGCGGTCGTCACCGGCACCGCCGGGCCGACGACGGTCACCGCCCGGGACACGGC
>DATDJX010000451.1:0-6887 GCA_036520275.1 Asanoa sp. | reverse complement strand
CGGATCATCATCTTGCTCGGCACGCAGCCCCAGTAGGGGCACTCGCCGCCGACGAGGTTGTGCTCGATGCCGACCACCGACAGGCCGGCCTCGGCGAGCTTGCCGGCGACCTCCTCGCCGCCGACGCCGAGCCCGATCACGGCGACGTCCACCCGCTGCTCATCGGTCATGCAGCCAAGCCTTTCACTAAGGTGACGACCCTGCACGGACATGTGGACGACGCGTTCGAGCCCGAGCGGGACGTGTTCGCGGGCCGGCTCGCGAGCGGCGTCGAGTGCGGCGCGAGCCGGGCGGTCCCGCATCGCGGCCGCCTCGTCGTCGCCCGGGTGGGCAGCCGGCGCGATGCGGGCCCGGCGATATGAGCGGACGGCGGGCACGGTGGTCGCCGTCTACTCGGTTGGCAAGCCGTTCGCGCCTGCTGTGCTCAATGGTCCACAGTGGTGCAACGGGTTGCGGGTGAACCGGACGACTGCGGTCTTCATCAGCCCACCCCGGCCGACGGCCGCGGCGCCGAAGCCGGACCGGGCCACGCGACGGGCGTTCCGGACCGGGTGAGCATCGCGCGCGCCGCGACCGCGACGCGCCGGCGGCTGGGCACCGTCGCCCGGCGCAGGAACACGTCGTAGTCCGCCGCCACGACCTCGTCGAGGATGCCGCCGTAGAGCGTGTACGCCGCCCTGATGCAGCGTTGCGAGCCGCGCGCCAGCATGGTCACCCCGGGCGCGGCGAGGGCGTAGTGCTTCTGCGCCCGCCGTACCTCGAACTCGATCAAGGCCTTGATGGGCTCGGTCGCCGCGCGGCGTGCGGCGGCAGCGCCGAGGTCGGCCCGGGTCACGCCGAAGCGCTGCAGGTCCGCGTCGGGCAGGTAGGTGCGGCCGCGCTCGAGATCCTCGGCGACGTCGCGGACGAAGTTGGTGAGCTGGAACGCGAGGCCGAGTTGGCGCGCCGGCTCGCGCGCGGCGGCGAGATCGTCGGAGCCCAGGATCGGCAGCATCATGGTCCCGATGACCGCGGCGGAGCCCTCCATGTAGTCGAGAAGATCGTCGTACCTGGGGTAGGAGGTGACCGTAAGGTCCATCGCCATGCTGCGCAGGAACGTGGCGAAGTCGTCGCGGTCGAGGTCGAAGACGGCGATCGTGTGGAGTACCGCCGGCAGCAGGGGGTCGTCGACGGGCTCGCCTTCGAGCCCGGCGAGGAACCGCCGCGACCACGCGGTGAGGCGGGCGGCCCGCTCGGCGGGCGGCAGATCGTCCGTGCGGTCGACGATCTCGTCGGCATAACGGGTGAAGCCGTACAACGCGTGCACGTGCCGCCGCTTCCAGGCCGGGAGCAGCCGGGTCGCGAGATAGTACGTGCGACCATGCCGTTTGTGCAGCTCACGGCAGCGTTCGTACGCGGCCGCGAGAATCCCGTCCATGGCACCTCCGGAGCAAATACGACTCAGCAATCGACGCAACTCGCGATTCTAGGGTACCGTAGCCCCGTGGCCAACGACACGCTCGCCGCGGACCCGCGCACCGCGACCCGCCTCCCCGCGCAGGAGATCGCGTTGACCTGCGCCCTCGAGGACATGCTCGCCGATTTCCTCGGTGCCGAGGTGGCCGATCTCGAGGTGACCGACCCCGCGCTGGGCCGGTTCGCGCGGACCGCCCGCGACTGCGTGCTGGCGGGCGGCAAACGCCTTCGCCCGACGTTCGCCTACTGGGGCTGGCGAGGGGTCGCGGACCCGGACGTCACCACGCGGGAGGTGCTCCCCGCGCTGGCCGCGCTCGAGCTGCTGCACACGTTCGCGCTGATCCACGACGACGTCATGGACCGCTCCGCCACCCGGCGCGGCCGACCGACCGCCCACGAGGTGCTCGCCGCCGACCACGCCGCAGCCGGCCACCGCGGGGACCCCGCCCGCTTCGGCACCTCCGGCGCCGTCCTGCTCGGCGACCTCTGCCTCGTCTGGGCCGACCGCCTGCTGGCCGGTGCCGAGGTGCCGCCCGACACGCTCCTGTCGGCCCGTCGCTGCTACGACCAGATGCGCATCGAGGCGGTCGCCGGCCAGTACCTCGACGTGCTCGGCGAGGCGGACGCACGCGGCTGGTCGGTCGAACGGGCACTGCGGGTGGCCCGGCTCAAGACCGCCAGCGACACCGTCGCACGACCGATGTTGCTGGGCGCGGCCCTGGCCCAGGGCCTCGCGGACGGGATCGACCGGGCGTACACCGCCTACGGCACGGCCGTCGGCGAGGCCTTCCAGCTCTGCGACGACCTGCTGGGCGTCTACGGCGATCCGGTTGTCACCGGCAAGCCGGCCGGTGACGACCTGCGTACCGGCAAACCGACCGCTCTGCTGCTCCTGGCCCGCGAGCGCGCCACCGACTGGCAGCGCGCCGAGCTCGACCGATGCGACGCCGACGTCGCCCGGTTGGCCGAGATCGTCGCCGATACCGGCGCGGTCAAGAGCATAGAGTCCATGGTCGACGAGCGCGTCGACGCGGCCGTGGCCGCGTTGCTCGGCGCGCCGATCGACGCAACTGCACGAGACGCCCTGACCACTCTGGCGGTGTCCGCGACCCACCGGCCGTCATGATGGTGGCCAGGGAGGTGTCCAAGGTGCGTACCGTCACCGGCCCGACGGACCACGTGGTGGTCGTCGGCGCGGGGCTCGGCGGGCTGGCGTGCGCCCTGCACCTGGCCGGCGCCGGGCGAGGCGTCACCCTGCTCGAACGCGAGCCGCTGCCCGGCGGACGGGCCGGCCGCCTCAGCGTCGACGGCTACGAGTTCGACACCGGGCCGACCGTGCTCACCATGCCCGACCTCATCGCGGAGCCGCTCGCGGCCGTCGGCGAGGTGCTCGGTGACTGGCTCGACCTCACCCCTCTCGACCCGGCATACCGGGCGCACTACCCGGACGGGTCCACCTTGGACGTCATCGCCGACAGCACGCGGATGGCCGGCGAGGTGTCCCGGGTCTGCGGCCCGCGCGAGGCCGAGGGCTACCTGCGGTTCGTCGAGTTCGCCCGCGAGCTGTGGCGGCTCGAACGCGCCGACTTCATCGACCGCAACTTCGACGCACCCACCGATTTGATCACCGCCGGCCTGCTCCGGCTCCTCGTGCTCGGCGGGTTCCGGCGGCTCCAGACGAAGATCGACCAGTACTTCCGTGACCCCCGCACGCGCCGGATCTTCTCGTTTCAGGCCATGTACGCCGGCCTCGCGCCGCACGATGCCCTGGCGATCTACGCGGTCATCGCCTATCTGGACTCGGTCGCCGGCGTCTGCCACCCGCGGGGTGGCATCCACGCGCTGCCCCGGGCGCTCGCCGGCGCGGCGGAGAAGCACGGCGTCCAGATCCGGTACGGCACCCCGGTGGCGCGCGTCGAGACCTCGGCCGGCCGTGCCACCGCCGTGGTCACCGGCGACGGCGAGCGGATCCCGGCGGACGTCGTCGTGCTGAACCCGGACCTGCCCGTCGCCTACCGCGACCTGCTTCCGGCCCAGCCCGTGCGGCGGCTGCGCTACTCGCCGTCGTGCGTGGTCATGCACGTCGGTTCGCGCCAAGCGTACGGCCGGATCGCGCATCACAACGTCCACTTCGGACGATCCTGGCGCGGCACCTTCCACGAGCTGATCGACCGCGGCGAGCTGATGTCCGACCCGTCCCTGCTCGTGACCAACCCGAGCCGCACCGACCCCGCCGTCGCGCCCGCCGGCCGGCACAGCTATTACGTGCTCGCGCCCGTACCGAACCTCGACAAGGCACCGTACGACTGGGCTAGCGGTCTCGGCGAGCGGTACGCCGACCAGCTCACCCAGACGCTGGAGTCGCGGGGCTACCGCGGATTCGCCGACGGGGTCGAGGTGCGGCGCGTGGTGACGCCGGCCGACTGGGCCGCTGCCGGGATGGCGGCAGGAACGCCATTCGCGGCCGCGCACACGCTTTGGCAGACCGGGCCGTTCCGGCCCGGCAATCTCCACCCCGCACTGTCCAACGTGGTATTCGTCGGCTCCGGGACCCAGCCCGGGGTCGGCGTGCCGATGGTCCTGATCTCGGGCCGGCTGGCAGCCCGCCGCGTCGTAGGAGGAGACCGTTGACCGGTTCACGCGAAAACCACCTCGTCGAGCTCGTCGACAACAACGGGCGCCCGCTTGGTCAGGCGACCGTGGAGGAGGCTCACCTCCCGCCCGGGCGGCTGCACCGGGCGTTCTCGGTGGTGCTCGTCGACCCCGACGGCCGGATGCTGCTGCAGCGGCGCGCCGCCACGAAGACGCGCTTCCCGATGCGCTGGGCCAACGCCTGCTGCGGCCACCCGAGCCCAGACGACTCGGTGACCGGCGCGGCCAACCGCCGGCTGCGCGAGGAGATCGGGCTGGCCCCGGTGGCGCTCGCCGAGGTCGGCGTCTACGTCTATTACGCCGAGGACCCGGCGACCAAACGGGTCGAGTTCGAGTACGACCACGTGCTGCTCGCCGAGATCGAAGCGGACGAGCCGCTGGTGGCCAACCCCGACGAGGTGGCCGACGTCCGGTGGGTCGACCGGGTCGCGCTCGCCGAGGAGATGCGCGCCTCGTCACGGTCGTTCGCGCCGTGGCTGGCCGGGGTCGTCACCCGGTTGGAGGAGTACGAGCAGGCCGCCCGGCTCGATGCGACGGGCGCCGATGCGGCGGAGCGCTCGGGTGGCCGATGAGGCGCTGAGCGCCGGAGCCGTCGCCCGCCGGCTCGGCGTGGCCGTCACCACCCTGCGGACCTGGCATCAGCGCTACGGGCTGGGTCCGAGCCATCACGTGCCCGGCCATCACCGCCGTTACACGCCCGAAGACCTCGCCCGCCTCGACATCATGCGCCGGCTCACCGCCGAGGGTGTGGCGCCGGCGGAGGCGGCGCACTGGGCCAAGCACGCGCCCGACGTGCCACCCGGCGACACCACCACGCCGGCGCTCACCGCACCCCCTCGTCCACCGGTGGGCCGCGCCGGCGGGGGGTTCGCGATCCCCGTCGGAAGGGCCGGCCCGACGGCGCGAGGGCTCGCCCGCGCCGCCGTACGCCTGGACGTTGCCGCGATGCGCGAGATCATGCAGCGCGCCCTCGACGACAACGGCGTCGTGCTCACCTGGGACGGTGTCATCCGGCCGGTGCTACAGGGCATCGGTGAGCGGCACGCCGCCACCAAGCGGCTCATCGAGGTCGAGCACCTGTTCTCCCGTACGGTCAGCGAGGTTCTGGCGTCCGTGCGGCGGCCGCCCTACGGCGGGCAACCGCCGCGCATCCTGCTTGCCTGCACCGACGAGGAGCAGCACAGCCTGCCCCTGGAGGCCATGTCGGCGGCGCTGGCGCAGGGCCGTGTCACGTGCCGCATGCTCGGCCCTCGGGTGCCGCCCGGCGCCCTGGCCGACGCCGTGGAACGCACCGGTCCGGCCGTGGTCGTGCTGTGGTCGCACGCATCGGCGACCGCCGATGTCGACCAGTTGCGGCCGTTGCTCACCGGGCACCGCCGGCCGCTGCTCGTCCTCGCCGCCGGTCCCGGCTGGTCACCCGCCGAACTCCCGCCCGACGCCGTGTCGCCGTCCAGTCTCACCGACGCATTGCGCCTGGTCAGCGCCGCCGCTCGGACCACCGATCGAACTACGTCGGCGTAGCTGGTCGATCGAAGAGCACCCGTCCGCTACGGTGTGGGCGGCTTCCTCCCCCCGGAGTGCTCTCGATGAACCGACGCATCGTGGTGGCCGCGACGCTGGCTGTGCTGACCATCCTGGTCGGCGGCCGGTGGCTCGCCACGCGACCAGACCTGCCGGCCCTGGTGCCCGCGGCCGCGCCGCACGCCGGCCTGGCCGCCCCCGCCGCCGGCGCGGCCGCGCTCGGACCGGGCAACGCCGCCAAGGAGAGCACCCCGTCGCCAGCCGTCGTGTCCAGGAACACCACGGCCGTCCCGCGACCGCCGGTCTCCCGGGCCAACACCGGCCCGTTCGGCAGCCGCCGGCTGACCGGCAAGCGCGCGGTCGCGCTCACCTTCGACGACGGACCGAACCCGCAGTGGACGCCGCTGGTGCTCGACCTGCTGCGTCGCACCGGCGTCAAGGCCACGTTCTGCGTGATCGGCATGCAGGTGCAGAAGTACCCCGCGCTCCTGGCGCGGATCGTGGACGAGGGCCACACGCTGTGCAACCACACCTGGAATCACGAGATGGACCTCGGCACGAAGTCGAAGGCCACGATCCGGGCCAACCTGCGGCTGACCAACGACGCGATCCGGGCCGCGGCGCCCGGCGCGAAGGTCCCGTTCTTCCGCCACCCGGGCGGCAACTTCACGACCGCGGCAGTCGAGGTGGCCAGGACCATGGGAATGGCGTCGCTCGACTGGGACGTCGACCCGCGCGACTGGGAGCAGCAGGACGCCGTTCTGATCAGGTCGCGCGTGCTCGACGCCGTACGGCCGGGTTCGATCGTGCTGATGCACGACGGCGGCGCTGACCGGCACGCCACCTACGCGGCCCTGCCGGTGATCATTTCGACCCTCAAGCAGCGGTACGGGATCACCCAGCTGCGCTGATGCCCGGTTTGGAGGCCACCTTGGGCATCGCGTATGCTTTCGAAGCCTCCGGCGGGGCCGGATGGGTCGTGTGCGATGATGGCAGCGCCGCCCCCATCGTCTAGCGGCCCAGGACGCCGCCCTTTCAAGGCGGTAGCACGGGTTCGAATCCCGTTGGGGGCACGGATACACGCAAGGTCCTGTGGAGCAGTCGGAGTGCTCGCCGCCCTGTCAAGGCGGAGGTCGCGGGTTCAAGTCCCGTCAGGACCGCGTAAGGCCAGGTAGCTCAGTTGGTACGAGCGTCCGACTGAAAATCGGAAGGTCGGCGGTTCGACCCCGCCCCTGGCCACATAGCCTTTCGCCGGGCTA
>DATDJX010000450.1:0-4064 GCA_036520275.1 Asanoa sp. | reverse complement strand
CGGCCAGATCCTCGCCGCGGCCATCATCCTGCCGCTGTCGGGTCTGCTGTCCGACGCCGCCTTCGAGTCCTGGGGCTGGCGGATCCCGTTCCTGCTCTCCGCGGTCGTGGTGGTCGCCGGCTACATCATCCGGCGCCGCGTCGACGAGACCCCGGCGTTCAAGGAAGAAGAGGTCCACGGCGAAATCCCCAAGGCCCCGATCGTCCAGGCCGTCCGCGAGAGCGGTCCGGACATGCTGCGCGTCATCTGCATGGCGCTGATGAACGCCGTCCCCGTCGCCACGACGGTCTTCGGCGCGACGTACGCCACCAACGACGCCTACGGCGTCGGCTTCAGCAAGACGTCGTACCTGTGGATCTCGGTGGTCGGCAACGCGGTCGCGGTGCTGCTGATCCCGTTCGTCGGCAACCTCACCGACCGGATCGGGCGGCGCCCACCCCTCATCGTCGGCGCGCTGGGCTCGGGGGCACTGTCCTACCTGTACCTGTACTTCATCAGCCAGGACAACCTCGCCGGCGCCTTCATCACCGCGATCCTCATGTGGGGCATCGTCTACCAGGGCTACAACGCCGTGTTCCCGGCGTTCTACCAGGAACTTTTCCCCACCCGGACCCGGGTAACCGGCTTCGCGGTCTCGCAGAACATCGGAACGGCCATCACCGCGTTCCTGCCCAGCCTGTACGCGATCGTCGCGCCGGCCGGGTCCAACGTCCCGCTCATCGTGGGCAGCTTCACGCTGGGCTGCGCGATCATCGCCGCCGTCGCAGCCTTCTCCGCGCGCGAGACGTACCGCATCCACCTCAACGACCTCGGCGTCAAGGACGCGACGCCCGTGCCGCAGCAGGAGTACGAGCGGATCCGCGCCGGGGTGTGAAGGGAGCTGTCGCATGACGTCGGTGCTCGTCCTCAACGGTCCCAACCTCAACCTCCTCGGCACGAGGAAGCCCGAGGTATATGGGAAGACGACGCTCGCCGACGTCGAACGGATCTGCCGGGAGGCGGCCGGGTCGCTGGACCTGGAGCTGACCTTCCGGCAGTCCAACCACGAGGGTCAGCTCATCGACTGGATCCATGCGGAGGGCGCCCGGGTCAAGGACGGTTCGTCGATCGGGGCCGTGTTCAACCCGGGCGCCTTCACCCATACCTCGGTCGCGTTGCACGACGCGATCGAGGGCGCCAGCCTCCCGGTCATCGAGTGCCACATCTCCAACGTGCACGCCCGGGAGGAGTTCCGGCACCACTCGTACGTCTCGCCGGTCGCGCGCGGCATCGTCATCGGGTTCGGCGTGCACGGCTATGTGATGGCGATCCGCGGACTGCACGAGATCTCCCGGTCGTGAGCCCGGTCCGGATCGCGGTCGCCGGCGCCGGCCTGATTGGACAGCGGCACATCGAGGAGGTCGACGCCAGTCCGGAGGCCCGGCTCGCCGCGATCGTCGACCCGAGTCCGGCAGCGACCGAGATCGCCGACAAGTACGGCGTGCCGCTGCATGGCGACCTGGCCGAGCTGTTCGCCGCCGGGAAGCCCGACGGCGTCATCCTGGCCACGCCCAACCGGCTGCACGTCGACGGCGCGCTGGCGTGCGTCGCGGCCGGTGTGCCGGTGCTCGTGGAAAAGCCGATCGGCGACACGATCGAGGGCGCCCGGCGGCTGGTCGAGGCCGGCGACGCCGCCGGTGTGCCGGTGCTCACCGGTCACCACCGCAACTACAGCCCACTGATGGCCAAGGCGCGCGAGATCGTGCGCAGCGGCAGGCTCGGACGGATCGTGGCCGTCGTGGGGACCGCGCTGTTCCACAAGCCCGACGACTACTTCGTCGCGGGCGACGGCTGGCGCCGCCGGCCGGGCGGCGGCCCGATCCTGCTCAACCTCACCCACGAGGTGAACAGCCTGATGTCGCTGGTCGGCGACATTGTGGCGGTGCAAGCGGTGACGTCGAACGCCACGCGCGGCTTCCAGGTCGAGGACACCGCCGCGATGGTGTTCACGTTCGCCGACGGCGCGTTGGGCACGTTCCTGCTCTCCGACACGGCCGCCTCGGCGCGGTCGTGGGAGCAGACGTCGCGGGAGAACGCGAGCTACCCGACGTACGCCGACGAGGACTGCTACCACATCACCGGCACGACGGGATCCCTGTCGGTCCCGACCATGCGCCTGAAGGTGTTTCCGGGCCCGCGGTCCTGGTGGGAGCCGTTCGAGGCGTCCACCGAGCCCGTCGACCGCAGCGACCCGCTGGCCAACCAGGTGGCGCACTTCGCCCACGTCATCCGCGGCGAGGCGGAGCCGATCTGCGGTGGCCGCGACGGGCTGAGGACGCTGCTGGTCGTCGACGCGGTCGTCGAGTCCGCCCGCACCGGCCGGCGGGTCGACGTCCGACCGTCCCCACCCCGTTGAGCATGAGGTTGTAGGCGACGGGAGCGCTTCCTACCGCCGGTAACCTCATGATCGACGGGATCGAGATCCGGAGGCGGGCATGATAAGACGCGACGCCATCAGCGAGTACTCCCGCGGCGCGCTGTGGGTACTGCCGACCATCTGCGCGGTCGTGGCGATCGCGGTCGGCCTCAGCCTGTCCTTCGTGGACGTCGGCCCGCGCTCGCTGCTGGCGTTCCAGGGCACCGCCGACGACGCTCGTACGTTGCTGATCGGCATCAGCAGCACGATGGTCACGGTCATCGCCCTGCTGCTCGGCCTCGCGGTGGTGGCGCTACAGCTCTCGTCGACGCAGTTCTCGCCGCGGCTGCTGCGCAACTTCCTGCGCGACCGCCCGAACCAGGTCGTGCTCGGCGTGTTCGTGGGCACGTTCGCATACAGCGCGGGCGGCCTGTTCACCGTCGGCATCTCCGGCGGCCAACGCGTCGACGAGTTCCCCCGCTTCGCCGTGTCGGTTGCGATCGCGCTGCTGTTCCTCAGCCTGGCGCTGCTGGTGTTCTTCGCCGACCACCTCGTGCACTCCATCCAGGTCGACGCGATCATGCGGGTGGTGGAGCGCAACACGCTGCCACTGGTGCGGGCGGCGGAGTTCTCGTCGGAGGAGCCGACCCCGGAGCCGCCGGCGTGGGCGGCGCGGGTTCCGTCATCGGTCAGCGGCTACCTGCAACGCGTCGACGTGTCGCGGCTCGCCGCGGAGGCGGCGCAGCACGGCTTCGCCGTCCGGCTGCGGCCCCGGATCGGGGAGCACGTGGTGGCGGGCACGACGTTCGCCTGGGTGTGGCGGCCCACCGCCGGCGATACGCCACCCGACGTGGCCAGGCTCGGGCGGCAGGCGCTGTACCGGTACACCCGGCTGGGCTTCGAGCGGACCCTGGAGCAGGATCCGAGCTTCGGCCTGCGCCAGCTCGTCGACATGGCGTGCAAGGCCCTCTCCCCGGCCGTCAACGACCCGTACACGGCCGTGCAAGCGATCGAGCGCCTCAGCGTGCTCTACGCGGAGCTCGCCACGCGCCCGGTCGGCGACTGCGTCGTCCGCGACCCCCGCGGCGCGGTCGTCGCGGTCGTGGCGGGTCGGCGGTTCGCGGAGCACCTCGCGCTGGGCTGCGGCCTGATCCGCCGGTACGGCGCCCGCGAGCCGACGGTCGCGTACGCGCTGCTGCGGATGCTCACCACCTGCGCCGAGCTGGCCGGCGACCGCCCCGGCCGGCGTGCCGCCATCGACCGCGAGGCACGGCTGATCGTAGACGCCGCCGAGCGGGACACCGTCGAGCCGGCCGACCTGGCCTGGATCCGCCGCCAGATCGAGACGTTGGGCCAGGTCGGCGCGGCCTGACCGGTCGGCGGTGCCGCAGCCGGGCACTCGGTTCACCGCGGACAGCCCTGCCCCGGCGCAGGCTCGCGCTGGGTCGACGACGACGGCACCAACCGCTGGGGAGTGTCAGCGAGGCGAGTTCAGCCACGGCTCCCTGATGTCGAAGAACTCCGGCTCGCCAACATTCAGCTTGTTCATCTCATCCATCTGCGCGGCCAGCTCCGGCGGCGGCTGCTTGCGCTCGCCTTCCCGCGCCTCGGCCTCCGAGGTGAAGTACATCGCCATCGTGTACGCCCCGCCGTCGTGCCCGACCGCGAC
>DATDJX010000449.1:0-2510 GCA_036520275.1 Asanoa sp. | reverse complement strand
CGGCTCGCGCGCACCAGTCGGGATCGGCGCCGGCGGCGGCCAGCGGCATGGCGATGGCCCATTCGCGCTCGATGCCGTGGCCGGCGAGCCAGGACGAGAGGGCCTGCTCGCGGTCGGAGCGGGCCAGCGGATCCGGGTCCGCCGGCCGAGACTCGAGCTCACGGCGCAACGCGTCCAGGGCGGCGAACTGCTCGGCCGAGAGCTCGTTGCGGGCCAGCCGGCCTTCGGAGGAGAGCAGCGCCGCACACGCGGTCTGGAGGGCGTCGACCGCCCGGACGGCGGCGGCTGCCGGGTTGTTGAGCTCGTGCGCGAGGCCGGCGGCGAGCCTGCCGAGGGTCACGAGCGATTCGCGCTGCCGGGCTGTCGACTCGACAGAGCGTGCGGTGTGGTACAGCCCCCGGATGAGGTGCCCGCCGAACGGGAACCAGGAGTTGGCCCGCTCGCGCAGCACCTCGGCCGGCACCCGCAGCACACGACCGGCGGTCACTCCCCGGCCGGTCGCGAGATAGACGCCGTGCTCGTCCCAGGCGCGGAACCCGCCGGCCCAGCGGCCCGGGACGTCCATCCTGGCGACGACGCTGTCCTCCCGGCCGACATGGCGGATGAGGTCGATGGCGCCGTCGACGAGCAGCCACCAGAAGTCGGCGTGCTCGCCCTCGCGGAACAGGTCGACCCCGGGCTCGACCTGGACCTCGGTCCCGCCCTCGACCAGCTCGGCGAGCTGGTCGTCGCTGAGGCCGTCAAAGAGGCTGAGCTGGCGGAGCTCGTCGACGCGCATCAGATCGTGGCCAGGTAGCGGTGCACCAGGTAGATCGACATCGCGCCCTCGCCGACGGCGGACGCGACCCGCTTCATCGAGTCGAGCCGGACATCGCCGGCGGCGAAGACGCCGGGCACACTCGTCTCGAGCGCGAAGGGCGCACGCGGGAGCGGCCACCGCTTGGCCCAGGCGGGGGCGAGCAGGTCGTGACCGGTGACGACGAACCCCTTGTCGTCGCGGACGACGTCCGGACCGAGCCAGGCAGTTCGGGGCGAGGCCCCGATGAAGACGAACAGCCAGCTCGAGGACACCTCCTCGGTGACGCCGGAGTCCCTGTCGGCGAGGGTGAACGCCTCGAGGTGGCCGTCGCCGCGGCCCGACACCACCTCGCAGCGGTACCGAACCGCGATGTTGGGCGCGGCCGTGATCCGCTCCACCAGGTACCTGGACATGGTCTGGGTGAGCGTCGGCGCCCGGACCACCAGCACCACCCGCTTGGCGTAGCTGGACAGGTTGAGCGCGGCCTGGCCGGCCGAGTTGGCGGCGCCGACGACGTAGACCTCGTCGCCCTGGCACTGGCTCGCCTCGCTGGCATTGACGCCGTAGTAGACGCCACGGCCGCTGAGCTCGTCGAGCCCCGCCGCCGCCAGTCGCCGGTAGGACACGCCGGTCGCCACGACCAGCGCGCGGGCCTCGATCTCCCCCGAGCCGTCGAAGCGCACCGCTCGTACCGGACCACGGGTCTCGAAGCCGACGACGTCGCGGGCGAGGACCATCTCGGCGCCGAAGCGGGACGCCTGCGCGTAGGCCCGCTGGGTGAGGTCGGAGCCGCTCAGCCCCTTCGGGAACCCCAGGTAGTTCTCGATCGCCGCGCTCTGTCCGGCCTGGCCGCCGGGGGCCTCGCGCTCCACGATGACGGTGCTCAGGCCCTCGGACGCCGCGTACACGGCGGCCGCCAGGCCGGCCGGCCCGCCGCCGACGATGCACACGTCGTACAGGGGCTGTTGGGCGGAGGTGCGCAGACCGAGCGCGCCCGCCAGGTCCAGCGTCGAGGGGGAGCGGAGCGTGTCGCCGTCCGGGACGAGCACGACCGGCAGGTCGGCCGGTGCCGCCTGGGCGAGGTCGAGCAGCCGCCGGGCCTCGGTGTCGCGCTCGATGTCGTACCAGCGGTAGGGCACGTGGTTGCGGGCCAGGAACATCTTGATGTCGTGGCTGCGGTCCGACCACCGGTGCCCGAGCACCCGCACGGCGGCGGTGTGGTCCGGGTTGGCCTGCCGCCAGTCGCCGAGGAGGTCGTCGATCACCGGGTACAGCCGTTCGGAGGGAGGGTCCCACGGCTTGAGCAGGTAGTGGTCGAGGCCGATGTCGTTGATCGCCTTGATGGCCACGTCGGTGTCGGCGTACGCGGTGAGCAGCAGGAACTTCGCCCCGGGGGCATGGGCCCTTGCCTGGGAGAGCAGCTCGATCCCGGTCATCTGGGGCATCCGCTGGTCGGCGAGGATCATGGCCACCGGCTCGTCGCGGAGGGCGAGCTTGGTCAGCACGATCAGCGCCTCCGCCCCCGAGGAGGCCCGGACAATGCGGTAGTCGGCGCTGTAGTGGCTGGCGAGGTCGCGGGTGATCGCCGCCGAGGCCATGGGGTCGTCGTCGACCGTCAGGATCGTTGGTTTGCTCATGCCGGCCTGATCGTCATGCCATCATCATGCGCTGCTCACCTTCTCCGGACCATGGGGTGGGATCGGTGCTGGTC
>DATDJX010000448.1:0-5865 GCA_036520275.1 Asanoa sp. | reverse complement strand
CACGGGCCGAGGCGCCGGCGGCCGGCGGGACGCCGGGCGTCGCGGCCGGCGGCCGGGGCCGCTCCGCCCCGGAGGACGATCTCGACCTGGCCGGCGCCCACCACCCGACCGCGGCGCCGGGCGGCGCCGAAACGATCCACGGGATCGGCCTGACCGTGCTCGTAACCGACCTCGAGCGGTCCATCGCCTTCTACCGCGACCTGCTCGGCTTCAGCGAGATCGACACGGGCGACGGCAACGCGATCCTCGCCTCCGGCAACACCCGGATCGTGCTGCGCGAGATCCCCGAGGTGTCGCCGGTCAACCGCCGCCTCGTGCACCTCAACCTCGAGGTCGGCGACGTGTCCGCCGTGTACGAGGAGCTGAGGAACAAGGGCATCACGTTCACGTACGCCCCAAGGGCCGTCAACCGCGGTGCGAAGCTGGAGCTCTGGGCGGCCGCGTTCCGTGACCCCGACGGCCACGGCATCGCGCTGACCCAGTGGCGCAGCCGGGTCGCGCCGTAACGCGGCGGTTTTCAGCCGAGGATCGCCCGGCGGACGTGCAGGACGTAGATCCAGACCAGCCCGAAGATCACGCCCAGGGCGAACAGCGACCAGTGCAGCAGGCCGGACACCAGCAACAGGCCCTGTAGCACGGTCCCGGCGTGCCACGCCCACTCCCGCCTGGTCAAGCCGGCGAGCACGGCCGCCAGCACGGCAAGCCCCACCACCGCGGCGACGGCCCAGCCGCTGAGCGCTCCGCCGAGCACCCGGATCGGCTGGATCGCGAGCAGCAGGACGAGTGCCTCGATCGCCAGCGCGGCGGCGCCCAGCCCGCGCACCGCCGCGACCGGGTTGCGCAGCCCGGACGGCTTGGTCCCCGGCGGCCCGCCCCCACCGCCGTCCCGCGTGGCTCCCTCCGACGCCGTACCGGAGGATCCCGCCTCGTCGCGCTCCGGCTCGCCGGACGACGGCTCTTCGCCGTCGCCCGCGCGCCCCGGTGGACGATCCTCGGGTGGGTCCGTGGGCGTGGTCATCGCTTCAGGAGCCGCCGGGCGTCCGCGACCGTGTAGACCGAACCCGTGATGAGGACGCCCACCCCGCTCAGCTCGCCTTCCACGTCGGTTTCGGCCAACACCACGGCCGTCTCGATGGCGTCAGGCATGCTGTCGGCCTCATAGACCCGGTCGGGGCCGAACACGTCGACCGCGGCCTCGGCGAGCTGCTGGACCGGCATGGCCCGCGGCGAGCTGCTGCGCGTCACGACGACCTCGTCAACGACCGGCTCCAGCAGCTCGAGCATCGCGCCCGCGTCCTTGTCGCCGAGAATCGCGACCACCGCGACCAGCTTGGTGAAGGCGAACTCCTCCTGCAGCGCGCTCACCGTCGCGGCCATGCCGTGCGGGTTGTGCGCGCCATCGAGCAGGATGGTCGGCGCCGACCGCACGCGCTCCAGCCGGCCCGGCGACGACGACGCCGCGAAGCCCTCGCGCACCCGCTCGACATCGAGCTGCCGCCCCGCCCCCGCACCGAGGAACGCTTCGACCGCGGCGAGCGCGACGGCCGCGTTCTGCGCCTGGTGGGCACCGTGCAGCGGGAGGAAGAGCTCCCCGTAATCGCCGCCCAGGCCCTGCAGCGTCAACACCTGGCCGCCAACCGCGAGCGAACGCCGCAGAACGCCGAACTCGCCGCCCTCCCGGGCGATCGTCGCGCCCACCTCCGCACACCGCTCGAGGATCGGCTCCGCCGCCTCCTCGGGCTGCGTGGCCGTAACGACCGTCGCTCCCTTGTGAATGATGCCGGCCTTCGCCAAGGCGATGTCCTGGATCGTGTCGCCCAGCCACTCGGTGTGGTCGAGGCCGATCGGCGTGATGACCGCGATCGCCGCGCTAAGCACGTTGGTCGAGTCGTCGGCACCGCCCAGCCCGACCTCCACGACCGCCACGTCGACCGGCGCGTCGGCGAACGCCGCGAACGCCATCGCCGTGGTCATGTCGAAGTACGTCAGCGGCTCCTGCGAGTCGGCGTCGACGAGCGCGGCGAGCGGTTCGATCTCCCGGTACGTGCGGACGAACCGCTCCTCGTCGACCGGCTCGCCGTCGAGGCTGATCCGCTCCCGTACGGTCTCCAGGTGCGGGCTCGTATAGCGCCCGGTGTGCAACCCGAACGCCCGAAGCAGCGAGTCGATCATCCGCGCGGTCGACGTCTTGCCGTTGGTGCCGGTCAGGTGGATCGAGGGGTACGCCCGCTGGGGCGACCCGAGCAGGTCGAGCAGCCGTTCGATCTTGGACAGGTCGAACACCATGCGGATGTTGCCCCGCGCCTCGAGGGCGGCGTCGACCTCGCGGAACTCCGAGTTCGTGGTCATACGCGCGGGAGCGCCTCCAGCGCCGCGGCGATGCGCGCGAGGTCACCCTCGGCTGCGGCCAGCCGATCCTTGATCTTGCCGACCACCGCGGTCGGCGCCTTTTCGACGAAGGCCGCGTTGTCCAGCTTGGCGCGGCAGCCGGCCGCCTCCTTCTCGGCGGCCGCCCGGTCCTTCTTGAGGCGCGCCCGTTCCGCGGCGACGTCGATCGAACCTCGGGTGTCGAGCGCGACGCGGACGCCGCCGGCGACCGCGAGCGTCGCCGACGCGGCGAAGTCGGTGCCGTCGGCGTCGAGCCGGACGAGCGAACGGATCAGCGGCTCATGCGCGTCCACGCCAGCGTCGGCCAGGCCATCGAGGCGAGCGGCGACCCGCTGGGCCGGGCGCAAACCCTGGTCGGACCGGAACCGGCGGATTTCGGTGACCACGCGCTGCAGCACCGAAACCTCCACCTCCGCCGGGTCGTCCAGATAGGCCCTGTCCACCGCGGGCCACGCGGCGGTGGCCACGGTCGGCCCGCCGTTGAGCGCGAGCCAGAGCTCGTCGGTGACGAACGGGATGACCGGATGCAGCAGCCGGAGCAGCTGGTCGAGCACGTGGCCGAGTACCCGCCGGGTCGCGTCCGCCGGCGGGCCGCCGGCCGCGAGCACCGGCTTGGTGAGCTCGACATACCAGTCGCAGACGTCGTCCCAGGCGAAGTGGTAGAGCAGGTCGCAGACCTTCGCGAACTCGAACGCCTCGAACTGCTCGTCGACCTCGTCGACGACGTGCTGCAGCCGCGACAGGATCCACCGGTCCACCGTGGACAGCTCGGCCGGCTCGGGCAGCGACCCCCGTACGGTGGCACCGTTCATCAGCGCGAAGCGGGTCGCGTTCCACAGTTTGTTGCAGAAGTTGCGGGAGCCCTGGCACCACTCCTCGCTGACCGGCACGTCCTGCCCGGGGTTGGCGCCGCGGGCGAGCGTGAACCGGGTGGCGTCGGCACCATAGCGATCCAGCCAGTCGAGCGGGTCGATGACGTTGCCGAACGACTTGGACATCTTCTTGCCGTGCTCGTCGCGGACCATGCCGTGCAGCGCGACCACGTCGAACGGCTGCCGCCCGTCCATCGCGTACAGGCCGAACATCATCATCCGGGCGACCCAGAAGAACAGGATGTCGTAGCCGGTGACGAGGACACTCGTCGGGTAGAACCGGCGCAGGTCGGCGGTGTCCTCGGGCCAGCCGAGCGTGGAGAACGGCCAGAGCGCGCTGGAGAACCAGGTGTCGAGGACGTCCTCGTCCTGCCGCCAGCCCGTACCGGTGGGCTGGTCCTCGTCGGGGCCGACGCAGCGGACCTCGCCGTCCGGCCCGTACCAGACCGGAATCCGGTGCCCCCACCACAGCTGGCGCGAGATGCACCAGTCGTGCATGTGGTCGACCCAGGCGAAGTAGCGCTTGGCCATGTCGGCCGGGTCGATCCGCACCCGCCCGTCGCGCACGGCGTCGCCGGCCGCCTTGGCCAGCGGGGCGGTGCTGACGAACCACTGCAGCGACAGGCGGGGCTCGACGGTCGTCTTGCACCGCGAGCAGTGCCCGACGGCGTGCAGGTACGGTCGCCGTTCGGCGACGATCAGGCCCTCCTCGCGCAGCGCGGCCACGACGGCCGGCCGCGCCTCGTACCGGTCGAGGCCCTCGAACGGCCCGGGGACGGTGATCACGCCGCGCTCGTCCATCATCGTGATGCTCGGCAGCCGGTGGCGCTGGCCGATCTCGAAGTCGTTGGGGTCGTGCGCGGGCGTGACCTTCACCGCACCGGTGCCGAACGCCGGATCGACGTGTTCATCGGCGACGACCGGGATGCGCCGACCGGTCAGCGGCAGCTCGACTTCGGTGCCGACGAGGTGTCGGTAGCGCTCGTCGTCGGGGTGCACGGCCACCGCGCTGTCGCCGAGCATCGTCTCTGCGCGGGTGGTGGCGACGACGATGTCGGGGCTGTACCGGATCGAGACGAGTTCGCCCTCGTCGTCGGAGTGCTCGACCTCGATGTCACTGAGCGCGGTCAGGCACCGCGGACACCAGTTGATGATCCGCTCAGCCCGGTAGATCAAGCCGTCGTCGAACAGCTTCTTGAAGATCGTCTGTACGGCCCGCGACAGGCCTTCGTCCATCGTGAAGCGCTCGCGGTCCCAGTCGACGGAGTCGCCCAGCCGGCGCATCTGGCCGAGGATCGCGCCGCCCGACTCGGCCTTCCACCGCCAAACCCGTTCGACGAAGGCCTCGCGGCCGAGGTCGTGGCGGGACAGACCGGTCTCGCCGAGCTGCCGCTCGACGAGATGTTGGGTGGCGATGCCGGCGTGGTCCATGCCGGGCAGCCACAACGCCTCGTGGCCCTGCATCCGGCGGCGGCGGATGAGGGCATCCATCAGCGTGTGTTCGAACGCGTGGCCCATGTGCAGGGAGCCCGTCACGTTGGGTGGCGGGATCACGATCGTGAAGGCCGGCTTGTCGCTCGTCGGGTCGGCCCGGAAGACGCCCTGCGCCACCCAGTCGTCGTAGCGCCGATACTCCACCTCGGCCGGCTGGTACTGGGCCGGGAGGGTCGCTGCTCCGTCACTGGTCTGCGGTGTCGGGGTCACCGGTAAAGTCTACGGAGCGTTCCGGCGGAGCTGTCGTGGGCCACCGCCGGTTCGGTTACGGTGACGGGCATGCCCGAGGACAGCTTCTTCTCGTCGCAGGTGTTCGACTCCCGCGACCCGGTCGACGTGACCCCGCCGCCCCGGCCGTCCGACGGCACGGAGAAGTCGTCGTGGTCGACGAAGCGCAAGATCGCGCTCGGCACGGTGGCCCTGGTGGGCCTCGTGATGCTGAGTGTCGGCGGCGTGTTCGGCGCGCGGATCCTGTCCCAGAAGGACGCGACGCTGAACACGCCCGACCGGGTGGCGGGCCTGACCCGCGATACGAGCGACGCCGCCCTGGGTACGGCCGACGACCTCCGGTCGGCGTTCGCCGCGGGAATCGACCTCGACGAGAGCGTGGGCGCGGTCTACAAGGACGCGGCATCGGCCGAGCACAGCGTGCTGTTGTTCGGCGGCACGACGCTGCTCTGGTCGCCGGAGAAGGACCTCGACACGCTCTTCGCGCTGGTGACCGACGGCGACGGCGCTGTGCGGGGCCTGCGCAAGGTGCCGGAAGGCTCGCTCGGCGGGGTGATGAAGTGCGGCACCACGATGACGGAGGGCGAGGAGATCGCGGTGTGTGGCTGGGCCGACCACGGCAGCGTCGGCATCGGGCTCTTCCCCGGCCGCACCGTCGACGACGCCGCGAAGCTCTTCGGCGAGATCCGGCCGGCGGTGGAAAAGCGATAGAAACGACTGAGGGCCACCCGATCGGGTGGCCCTCAGCGAGGTTTGTCCGGCGGCGTCCTACTCTCCCACACCCTCCCGGGTGCAGTACCATCGGCGCTGGAGGGCTTAGCTTCCGGGTTCGGAATGTTGCCGGGCGTTTCCCCTCCGCCATGGCCGCCGTAACTTTTTCAAC
>DATDJX010000447.1:0-4271 GCA_036520275.1 Asanoa sp. | reverse complement strand
CCAGACGTCGTGGTGGCACAGGGTGCGCGGCAGCCGGTCGGCGGCGGCCAGCAGGTCTTCGCGGCGGGCCCACAGCATCCGCAGGTCGTCGCGCAACGGCGCGGGCCATGCCTGCACGGCGACCGGGTGGTCCCACGGGATCGGCTCCGGATAGGGCCGCCAGGTGGTGTACCCGCGCAGCCAGTCGCGGGACAACCACTCCTCGGCGGGCGGCCGGTCGAGCCAGGCCCGCTGGGCGACGCCGAGCCGCCCGGCGAAGTCGACGAGCTGGTCGGGCGTGGCCGCGGGGCCCGGCACGCCGGCGACGTCCTCGAGCCAGAGCGCGATCGACCCGTCCCGCCGCTGGACCGCGTCGAGCAGCCGCGGCGCCCGGATGCCGCCGGCCGCATACGCCCGGGTGGCGAAGCCGGTGCGGTACGCCAGCGCCTCCCGTTTCCAGTAGTTCCAATGCTCCGGATCGTCGCTGGCGGGCCACTGGGGGCCGTCCTCGGGTTGCGGCGGCGTCAACAGCTTGAGGATGGCCGTGCCGCGTTCGCGGTCGACCCGCCAGATGCCACCGGTCGCCGGGTTGGCCGGGTTGTGTGCGAGCAGGACCGCGGTGCGGTCCGCGGGCACGAGGTCCAGGGGCGGCACGCGCACCGCAACACCGTAGCCCCGGGTGACCCGCGTCACCGCCCGGGTGTGGATCCGTGCACAGTCGGCGCCCGGCCGCCTCCGTACCGTCCCCGGTCGAAGGAGGTGTTCACGATGCGCAAGCCCATCAACCGCCGGCGCCGGATACCCGAGCTGGCGCCTGCGCCGCGGTTCCCGTTCCCGAGGCTGCGGGACTACCCGGCGCCACACCGCCGGCACCGCTGAAGAGTCAGCGCCAGGGCCCGAAGGCGCGCTCGCCGTTCGCGGAGATGGCCGCACACAATGCATCCAGGTCCGCCGACATCGTCGCGGCCAACGCCCGCACCGTGAGCGGCACGAGGTACGAGGCGTTCGGCCGTCCCCGATAGGGCATCGGGGTGAGGTAGGGGGCGTCGGTCTCCACCAGGACGCGGTCGAGCGGGGTGACGGCCGCGGCCTCCCGCAGGGTGCCGGCGTTGGCGAAGGTGACCGTCCCGGCGAAGCTCAGCAGGAAGCCGCGGCGCACGCACTCGGCCGCGAACGCGGCATCTCCGGAGAAGCAGTGCATGACGACCGTGTCCGGCGCGCCCTCCTCGTCGAGCACCCGCAGCACCTCCGCGTGCGCGTCGCGGTCGTGGATGACCAGAGCCTTCCCGAAGCGCTTGGCGATCCCGATGTGCGCGCGGAAGCTGGCCTCCTGCGCGGCCCGGCCGTCCTCGCCCGTGCGGAAGGTGTCGAGCCCGGTCTCGCCGACGCCGCCCACCCGGGGCTCGCCGGCGAGCGACTCGATGTCGCGTAGCGCCTCGTCGAGACGGGCGCCGAGGCGCGGTGCCTCGTTGGGGTGCAGGGCGACCGTGGCGAGCACCTCAGGCGTCCGGGAGGCCAACTCGGCGCTCCAGCGCGAGGACCCGACGTCGACGCCCACCTGGACGAGCCGGTCGACGCCGGAGGCGGTGGCGGCGGCGACCGCACCGGCCACCGGGTCGGCGCCGAAGAAGTCGCCACCGCCCTCCGCGAACGTGATGTCGAGGTGGGTGTGGCTGTCCAGCACGGGCACGGCGAGCGGATCGGGCGCCGGCGGAAAGCCGCCCGCCCGCCTGCGCCGCGGCTCGGTTCGCTTGTCCATCAGATGTTCATCTTCCCAACACTCGACATGCCTAGGGTCGCGGAGGTGACCGTCGCGCCCGTGGAGGTCGGCGCACCTGCCGGTGAGAACCAGGCGCCGCTGCTCGTGCCGCTGCGCCGCGAGCTCGACTGGAGCGAGGTCCACCGGCTCACCCAGACCCCGCTTCATGCGGCCGATCCCGTGCTCGCCACGCTGCGCGCGAGCGCGGGCATAAAGCGCGGGACACGGATGGTAAAGGTGCGCGCTACCCCGTGGAGACGCTGAAGCGCCGCACGGCGTACGGCCGGTGGCGTGACGGGCGACTGCCTCGTGCTCCGGCAGGAGGGTGGCTGGCTGCGCCTGCGCCTGCGCCGCCCCGATCCGGACAGCGTCGCCCGGCTGGCCGCCCGGTGCCACGAGCGCGGCGTCTACGAAACCTGGGCCCCGCTCGGCGAGGTAACCGAGCGGGCCCTGGTGGACACCGCTTACGCGCTCTGACCCAGTCGCGCCAGCTCCTCGTCCACGATCGACGGATCGAGCTTGCGGAAGACGGGCTTTGGCGGCCGGAGCTCGCGACCGACCTCGAGCGGCACCGACTCCCACCTCGCGCCGACGCCGTAGTCGCCGGTGAGCACCGGGTAGGACGGCCCACCGTCCAGATCGGACACCACCTCGATCGCTGGCATCGGCGCGTGCACGCCGGTGCCGCCGAGCAGCTCGTGCACCTTCTGTGCGGAGTGCGGCAGGAAGGGTGTCAGCAGCGTGTTGGCGTCGCTGACCACCTGCAGCGCCACGTGCAGGATCGTGCCCATGCGCGGCCTGTCGGCCTCGGCCTTGAGCTTCCACGGCGCCTGCTCGGACAGGTATCTGTTGGCCTCGGCGACCACCTTCATCGCCTCGCCGATCGCGTGCTTCTGCCGGTGCTTCTCGATGAGCTGGCCGACGGTGGCGAACCCGGTCCGGGCGACCTCGAGCAGCGCCCGGTCGGCCTCGGTGAGTCCGGCCTCGGCGACAGGCGGGACCGCGCCGACGTTCTTGGCCGCCATCGAGATGGAGCGGTTGACCAGGTTGCCCCAGCCGGCGACCAGCTCGTCGTTGTTGCGGCGCAGAAACTCGGCCCAGGTGAAGTCGGTGTCCTGGCTCTCCGGCCCGGCGACGGAGATGAAGTACCGCAGCGCGTCGGCGTCGTAGCGCGCCAGGAACTCCCGGACGAAGATGACCACCTGGCGGGACGAGGAGAACTTGCGGCCCTCCATGGTCAGGAACTCGCTCGACACCACCTCGGTCGGCAGATTGAGCGGCCCGAGCGGGCCCGGCGTGCCGTCGTGGGCGCCGAATCCCGAGTAGCCGAGCAGGATCGCCGGCCAGATCACCGAGTGGAAGACGATGTTGTCCTTGCCCATGAAGTAGTACGCCGACGCGTCCTTGCCCTCCCCGTCGGCGGACCACCAGCGGCGCCAGGCGTCGGGGGAGCCGGTCCGGCGCGCCCACTCGATCGAGGCGGACAGGTACCCGATGACCGCGTCGAACCAGACGTAGATCCGCTTGTCGCCGCGCCCGCTCCAGCCCTCGAGCGGGATCGGCACGCCCCACTCCAGGTCACGGGTGATGGCCCGAGGCTGCAGCTCGTCGAGCAGGTTCCTGGAGAACCGCAGCACGTTGGGCCGCCATCCGTCGCGGGTGTCCAGCCACGAGCCCAGCGCTTCGGCGAACGCGGGCAGGTCGAGGAAGAAGTGCTCGGTCTCGACGAACTCCGGTGTCTCGCCGTTGATCCTGGAGCGCGGGTTGATCAGCTGCTCGGGATCGAGCTGGTTGCCGCAGTTGTCGCACTGGTCACCACGCGCGCTGCCGTACCCGCAGATCGGGCAGGTGCCCTCGATGTAGCGGTCGGGCAGCGTGCGCCCAGTCGACGGCGAGATCGCGCCGAGCGTGGTCTTCGCGACGATGTAGCCGTTGCGGTACAGCGTGTCGAAGACGTCCTGCACCACCTGGTAGTGGTTGCCGGTCGTCGTGCGGGTGAACAGGTCGTACGAGAGCCCCAGCCCGTGCAGGTCCTCGACGATCACCCGGTTGTAGCGATCGGCCAGCTCGCGCGGCGACAGGCCCTCGGCGTCGGCCTGCACCTGGATCGGCGTGCCGTGCTCGTCGGTGCCGGAGACCATGAGCACGTCGTGACCGGCCATGCGCATGTACCGGCTGAAAACATCGGAGGGCACCCCGAAGCCGGACACGTGACCGATGTGGCGCGGGCCGTTGGCGTAGGGCCAGGCGACCGCGGTGAGAACGTGGCTCATGGGCGTCAAGCGTAGTGACGCCGGGGTGGGGACCGCGCGGCAGCGTACCCCATGCCTTATGTCCGGATTTATCGGGCGACACGCGCCGCTGTATGCGGGGATGCCCAGGTCAGGCGGTGTCCAATGAGGTTTGTGAGCGGTGACGCGACGAACGAGCTGCCCGAAGCGCTGTCCGCGCCGACCGTCCCCGTGCCGGTCGCGGCGCCGGCCCCCGCGCCCGCCGCCCTGCCGGCGCCCGTGCCGGCCGTGCCGGGCCCGGC
>DATDJX010000446.1:0-2168 GCA_036520275.1 Asanoa sp. | reverse complement strand
ATGCCTTGGTGCCAGGGACATCTCAACCTGAATCGGCGGGATCGGCCTGAGCGTTCGGTGAGGCCGGCTCCGGGGTGGCCGCCGTGTCGCTGCCGGCGCGAGGACGGCCGCCGCAGGCGGCCGCCCGCAGGGCCGGCCTTGAGTTCGTAGAGAAACTCCTCACGAAGCTCACCAGCACGGACACGACGGAGCGGAACGCCACGCTTCGCGTCCCGCCCCGCAGCATCGGTCGAGCTGGCTAGCGATCCTGGCTGCTCGTCGCCCTGGGTCGCGGTCCCCGTGTCCCTCGCCTGCTCGGCTTCGCCGATACGACGCGACTGCTGAGCGCCATGCAGCGCGGCCGCACCATGACGGTCAGGGATACCATCCCCTCGGACACACGCGGGAGGGGGCAGCGATGGCAGATCGGCGATGGGTGGCGGCGGACTTCGGCGGGCCCGAGGTCCTCAAGCAGGTCGACGTCGAGGTGCCGGCGCCCGGTCCCGACGAGGTGACCATCGAGGTCCGCGCGGTCGGGATGAACCCGGCCGACTTCAAGCGGTTCGCCGCCGGCAATGACCGGTCCGTGCTGCCGATACCGGTCGGCTACGAGGTCGCGGGCGTGATCCGGGCGATCGGCCCGGACACCGAGATCGGGTCCGGTGGCGGCGCGGTCGGCGACGAGGTGCTGGCCTTCCGGATCTCCGGCGGGTACGCCACCGCGGTCACCGTCCCGGCCGACAAGGTCTTCGCCAAGCCGTCTTCGCTCGACTTCCCGGCGGCGGCCAACCTTCTGCTGGCCGGCGCCACGGCGGCCGAGATGCTCCAGGTCACGAACGTCGCCGCGGGCGAGACGATCCTGGTCCACGGCGCGTCCGGCGCGGTGGGCGTCAGCGTCCTGCAGCAGGCGAGGCTGCTCGGCGGGCGCGCCGTGGGCACCGCGAGCGAGAAGCACTTCGACACCGTGCGGCGGTTCGGCGGCGTCCCCGTCGTCTACGGCGACGGCCTGCTCGATCGCGTCCGCGAGGCCGCGCCCGAGGGGATCGGGGCCGCGCTGGACACCGTCGGCACCGACGAGGCCGTCGACGTGTCGCTGGCGCTGGTGCCCCGCGAGCGGATCGTCACGATCGCCGCGCGGGCGCGGGCGAGCGCCGACGGCTTCCGCGCGCTCGGCGGCACGGACCCGGACAGCGCGGCCTTCCGCGACCAGGTGCGCCCGCGGCTGATCCGGCTGGCCGCCGACGGCGACCTGGTCGTCCCCGTCGCCCGGACCTTCCGGTTCGACGAGGCTCCGGCCGCGCTGGATCTGCTCCGCTCCGGCCACCCCGGCGGCAAGCTCGCTCTGATCCCCTGACCCTCACCAGCACGGACACGACCGAGCGGAACGTTGGCATGCTTCGCGTCCCGCTCGTCGTATCGATTGGTCGACCTGGCTACTGGCTGGAGTTCCTCGTGGCCCTGGTCGTGGTCGCCGTCGCCCAACGAAAGCTCGGCCCCAGCTCCTCAGCCACGACCTCCACGACCGAGCGGGCGCTGCCGTCCTCGGCCGTCCATGCCCGCTGCTGGAGCCGGCCCCGAACCACCACCCGGCTACCCCTGCTCAGCGACTGCGCGGCGTGCTCGGCCTGGTCGCGCCACAAGATCACGGTGAAGAACGAGGGCTCCTGCTCCCTGCGGTTCGACACGGCCACCCGGAACCTGGCCCGGGCGATCCCTGCCTCGGTGTAGCGGACCTCGGGGTCCTCGGTGAGGTTGCCGGCGAAGCTCACGCTGGCCTCGGTCATGGTCTGCCCCTTTCCTGTTGTCTGGCCGGGCGGTCTGCCCTGCCCTTGGAACCGGGGGACGGTGGACACCGTGGCATGCCACCAGGCCGCCAGGGGCAAGCGCTGGAGCCAACGAAGTCGGCCATGGATGACTTCGCCGGCTGATGGCCGGCTCGGGTGCCGGGTTGGTTGGTGGGGCGCTTGCGGCTGGGGGTCGGGCATGCCAGCACCGTCCGGCCAGATCCCTCCACCCTGGGCGCGGTGGGAGAACGAGACTCCCACTACGAGCGCTGCTTGCAGCTCGTCCCAGGAAGCGCTTCAGAAGCGGTAGTGGATGACGATGGTTGACATCCGGGACAACTTCGTGCTGTGCGCCATCAGCTGGTTGAACTGGCGCCAGAACGGTGGGAACTCCGCGACCTCGGG
>DATDJX010000445.1:0-10958 GCA_036520275.1 Asanoa sp. | reverse complement strand
GAGGTCGTGGCGGCGACGGGTGCCCGGGCGGTCGCGCACCCCGACGACGCCGACGGGCTGCCGGTCGCCACCGAGCCTGTCCGCGACGGCGGCACCGTGGCCGTCGGCGACTGCGCGCTCGAGGTGATCCACCTGGTGGGCCACACACCGGGCTCGATCGCGCTGCTCTACCGCGACCCGGCCGGGATCCCGCACCTGTTCACCGGCGACTCGCTCTTCCCCGGCGGCGTCGGCAACACCCACGAAGACCCGGCGGCGTTCGCCTCGCTGATCGGCGACGTGTCGACGAAGATCTTCGACCGGCTGCCCGACGAGACCTGGTTCTACCCCGGCCACGGCAACGATTCCACGCTGGGCGCCGAGCGCCCCGCGCTGCCGGAGTGGCGCGCCCGCGGCTGGTAGCCGGGCACCCGACGGGTCCTGCTGCTGCCGAGCCCCACCGCCCGTGGAGATCCGGCGGTGGGACCGCCCTCGATCTATGGTTGCCACGGCGCGCCGTCGGGCGTGCGTGTTGGGGAGGGTCCGGGGTGACCGGTGAGGTCTCGGCGCTCGGCTGGGTGTTGTCGAGCGTCGCGCTGGCCGCCCTGCTCGCGTTCGACCTGCTGGTGGTGTCCCGCCGCAGGGACGCGGTGACGCCGGGCGGTGCCGCGAAGGCGGTGGCCGTCTACGTCGTGCTGGCCTTGGCGGCCGCCGCGATCATGTTCGTGACGATCGGGCACGAACTGGCCGATCAGTTCCTCGCCGTCTATGCCACCGAGTACAGCCTGAGTGCCGACAACCTCTTCGTGTTCATGCTGATCATCGCCCGGTACGCCGTGCCGGAGACCGCGGTCGAGCAGGTGCTCTCGATCGGCATCCTGCTCTCGCTGGTGATGCGCGCCGCGTTCATCGCGGCCGGCAGCGCTGCCGTGCACGCCTTCAGCTGGGTCTTCTACGCGTTCGGGGCGTTCCTGGTCTACACCGCCGTCCGGCTGTTCAGGTCCGCGCGCGGGGAGGAGGACGAGGCGGAGAAGCCGCCCGGGATCGTGCTGCTCTCCCGGCTGATCCCGGCCACCGACAGGTACGACGGCCGCCGCTTCACCACCAGGCTGACCGGCCGCCGGGTGCTCACGCCGGTCCCGCTCGTCGTCGCGGCGATCAGCGTCGCCAACGTGGTGTTCGCGCTCGACTCGCTGCCCGCGGCGTTCGGGCTCACCCATAGCACGTTCATCATCCTGGTCGCCAACGCGTTCGCGATGCTCGGTCTGCGGCAGCTCTACTACGTGGTCGGTGGCCTGCTGGAGAGAATCGTCTACCTGCCGATCGCGCTCGCGTTCATCCTCGGCTTCATCGGGGTCAAGCTGGTGCTCGAGGCGTTACGCGGCTCGCACGTCGATCATGTCGGCGCGGTCCGCGTGCCGGAGATCGGCGCCGGGCCGTCGCTCGTGATCATCATAGGCGCGCTCGGGGTCGCGGTGGTCGCCAGCCTGGCCCGCAACCGCCGCACCCCACCCGCCGGCGCCTAGACGCGCGCGCGGACGAACGCGACCCGCTGCCGCACCGACGCCTTCGCCAGCTCGACCAGGTCGTACCCGAGCCGCCGATAGCGTCGGTCGCCATCTCGAAGAGCCGGCACGCCTCGTCCCAGGTCAGCGTCAGCTCGTCAGCGGTGCGGAAGATCTCCCGCCACGGCGGCGCGGCGAATACCGTCCGCGCATACCGGAACCGAGATGCCGCGACATCAGGTGCGCCGGCACGGGCACATCCTTCGCCCGCAGGTACGCGGCCCGGCCCGGCACAGGGCCGGTCGACGAACGCCGGTCCGGTGGTGGTGGCCCGCGCGTCCCGGTGGTCGCGGATATCCCGGTGCCGGCACAGCTCGGCGAACAGCAGGTGGTCGCGGTGGCCGTCGACGCCCAGCGCCGAGCGCACCCGGAGGATCGCGCGTCCGGACTCCGGCGCGACCGCGTAGCCGTTGGCGCGCAGCGCCTCCAGCGGGGTGGCCTTCCCGGCGCCGGGTCCGCCGGTGACGACGAGGAAGCGGTCGGGGTCGGCGGGGACAATGGTGGGCATGGCAGCTCCCAGGAAGGTGGCATACGGGGCCGACGACGCCAACGAAACGACGAAGGCGGTGGTCGACCGGCTGGCCGCGCGCGGCGTCGAGGTGGTCGACCTGACGGGCGCTCAGAGCTGGCCCGACATCGGGGCGGCCGTCGGTCGGGCGGTCGCGGACGGCACCGCCGACTACGGCGTGGTGCTCTGCTGGACCGGCACGGGCACGGCGATCGCCGCCAACAAGGTGCCGGGCGTACGGGCGGCGCTCGCGTGGGACCCGTGGGTGGCGGCCGGCGCGCGCCGGTGGAACGACGCCAACGTGCTCGCGATGAGCCTCAAGCGGCTCGCCCCCGACGTGGCCGTGGAGGTGCTGGACGCGTTCCTCGACGTGGACGCGCCCGACAGCGACGAGGCGGCGAACATCGCCCGCCTCGACCGCCTCGGCTAGCGGCGCTTGTTCAGCTTGGCCGCGAGCTCGCGCAGCTTGCGCTGGTTGCTCGGCTTGGCCAGCTCGCGCTGGCCGGCCTCGATCAACTTGCGACCCCGCGGGCTGTCGACGAACTTCCTGATCCGGTCGCTCAGCGATGCCATGTCTTCATTGATACCCGACGGCGCGAGACGAGCAGCAGCTTCTACGGCGAGCGGGACGGCCGCAGTGGACCTTCCGGCCGCTGCACGCCCGGTGCGGACCGACGGGTGGTAACGAAAGTTCCCGGCTAAACGCTGTTAGCGGTGACGGTCCGTCTCTGTGCAGCTAGCGCCGGGGGCGGACCGTTCCTATCAGCGCCGCTCCCGGCCGCGCGGAAAGTAGGACTCTTCGCCACGTCGGCCGTTCGCGGAGACGGCGCGGCAACGATTCAGGCTTCGGGCCATATATCGGAAAAGTGATAAATATCGTCACGATGGACAAGGTACTAACGGGCTGAAAGCGCCCGAACGTGTACGGCGGACGGCCGCCCCGCGTCGTGGAACACCGCTCGTCGCCCCGCCCGCAGCGCAATGGCCGTGCCGAGCGGCTCACCGGTGCCCGGATTGCGCGCGTACCGCGGGTGAGCGCCGCCGCTGACCTGCACCCGAAGCCGATGCCCCGGCCCGAAGCGGTGCGCCACCGGCCACATCGGCACGGACACCGCCACGACGCCGTCCGGGTCCGCCGCGAACCGGTCGGGCGTGATCCGGACCAGGCCATCGCAGAGATTCCAGGACCGACCGCGCCCGTCCACGTCGCAGAGCCGGACGAAGACGTCGAAGTGCGCGAGCTCGCTGCGCACGTACACGGTCGCGCTCACCGGCCCGACCACCTCCAACGGCGCCGACAGCGCCGGGCCCGTGAACGTCCGCACGTCCGCCCGGGCCTCGAGCACGGTGTTGTCGTAGCGACCGGCGCGCTGCGCGACCAGCCGCGGCCCGCCCAGTGCGGGCGTGGGGTCCCGCGGGTCGTAGCGGAACGTGGTGGGATTTGCCTCGTCCTGCGGGGCCGCCACGCTCAGCCCACCGGACGCCTGCAGGTAGAAGTCGATCTCCTCGGCCGGCGGCGGCCACGCGGGCAGGTCGCGCCAGCCGCCACCGCCGCCGACGAACACGCGGACCGGCAGCTCCCGCACCGGCGGCGGGTCCGGCAGCTGGTGCGCCGCCAGCCAGCCCAAACCCTCGCGGATCGAGGCCGCGAGCAGGCGGGGGCCGCCGTGGGTCCACGGGCCGATCGTGAGGTAAGGCGCGCCGCCGGCCGCCCGCAGCGCGGCGTAGTCGGCGAGCTGGGCGGGCAGGAAGATATCCTGCCAGCCGCCGATCATCAGGACCGGCGCGGTGACGCGGGCGAGGTCGGCGTCGAAGACCCGATTGCGCCAGTACGCCGCGCCGGGCTCGGCCTCGCGCAGCCATTCCTGGAAGAACGGGATCGTCGCGCCGGTGGCGACCCGGTCGGCGTCCGCCAGCGGAAGGTGCGACAGGCCGGCCGCGAGGTGCGGCTGACCGCGCTTGAGCTCCATCTGGCGCGCTAGGAACGGCACCTTCTGCGCGCTCAGCAGCTCGACCCAGGTCAGCACCGTGTCGAGCGAGAACCCCTCACCCCCGTACGTCGAGTCACGGGTCTGCGACGCGGTCACGACCGCCACCATCGCCGCGAGCTCGTCGCCGGCCTCGGCGGCCAGCGCCCACTGCACGAAGCCCTGGTAGCTCGCCCCGAACGTGCCGAGCGACCCGACGTACCAGGGTTGCCTGCGCAACCAGTCGAGCGTGTCGGCGCCGTCGGCCCGCTCGTGCACCAACGGCTCGAACGTGCCGCCGGAGCCATACGTGCCGCGGCACGACTGGATGACCGCGTGGAAGCCGCGCTTGGCGATGATCCGGCCGAGCAGGCGGACCGGGCCGCCGCGGCCGTACGGCGTGCGGATGAGCACAGTGGGCGCCGCGGCCGCCGATGCCGGCGCGTAATGGTCCGTGAGCAGGCGAACGCCGTCTCGGGCACGGATCCGGATGTCGCGGGTGACCCTGATCCGGGTCGTGCGGGCGGGCGGCAGGCGCAGCATCCGGCCCGCGGCGCTGGCGAGGGCCGCGGAGATCACGTCCCTACGCTAACCGGGCCGGCACGCTCGGAACGCGAGGCAGCGGCGGTCGGTCGGTGGTCGCCTCCTCGTGGCCCGTAGGCCCTAGGCGCCCACCCACCTGACCACGCCAAGATCGACGGGCTAGCGCGCCGGCGACGGGTCGGCTGTCGCGGACACGTCAGCGCGCTCGTCCGGATGTGACGGCGGTGTCGGTGCGGCGTCGTCGCCGGCGCTGGCGCGGTCGCGGGTCGCCCAGGCGACCATGAACACGACCGTCCACATGACCCCGAGCAGCACCGACGTCGCCGATTCGCTCGCCGTGCTCGACCCGATATAGAGCCGCGCACCGCCGACCGTCACCACCGCCACCGTGGCGACCGTCCACGCCGCCGTCGCGATCGGCCACGGCGTGTAGCGGGCGACCAGCCAGGCCAGCGTGCACAGGCTCGCCACGACCACGGCGTTCTGGGTCGGGAACACGCCGGCACCGACGACCGAGTCCGGCGCCTCGGCCGGCTGGGTGAGGCTTGCGACGATCGCCAGCAGCACCAACGGCACGAACGCGCCCACCGTGCTGACGATGCCGACGAGGTCGCGCCGCCACGCCCTGCTGCGCCAGCCCATCACGATCGCGACGAGGAACACGGCCGCGATCAGGAACGACGGCCGCAGCGTGGAGACCGTCTCCAGGGCCAGCCGCGTCACCCCGGGGGTCCGCCGTTCGGCGAACCATTGCGTAATCCGGTCGTCGACGACCGACAGCCCGCTGGCCTGCACGACGGTTGCCATCAGCCAGGAAAGGGCGAGCCCGATGACGAAAAGCAGCCCAAGCCCGGCGGCCAGGTTCAGCGGCAGCGCCCAGCCCGGCCCGATGTGCGTCGACACCAAGCGGAACAGCACCCCGTAGCGGTGGGTCAGCCAGCGCAGCGGCGGGAGCGCCCCGGCGCGCGCGAACAGCGCCTTCACCGGGTCCGGGTTGCGGCCCAGCCACCGGCCGACGAGCACGATGACCACGACCGATGCGATCAGGATCAGCACCGCGCCGGTGGCCTTGCCCAGGTAATGCGACACCTGCTGGTACGACTCCCCAGCCGCGTACCCGACGAGCACGGAGGCGCCGACCCAGGTGGCGACGCCGACCGCGTTCCACGGTGCGAACCGCTGGTACGGCATGCCGGCGGCGCCCGCGAGCCTGGGCACGAGCGTGCGCGCGAACGCCACCCAGCGCGCGGCGAAGACGCCACGGCCGCCGAGCCGCTCCAGCAGCCCGTCGGCCTTGGCCCAGCGTTCGTCGCCGACGCGTTGTCCCAGCCGGCTGTGGCGCAGCCGCGGCCCGTACCGCCGCCCGGCGCGGAAGGCGAGCGCGTCGCCGACGAGCGCGGCGGCGATCATGATGACGAGCGTGGGCACGAGCCGGAGCGTGCCGGCGTACGCGAGGAACCCGACGAGCAGCAGGGTGGCCTCGCCGGGTGCGAGGAGGCCGATGACGGTCGCGGTCTCACCGGCGACGAGGAGGGCCGCCACGATGTAGATCAACACGGACGGCAGGTCACCCAGCCGTGTCAGCAGGTCGTACACGTCGGCCCCCGCCCCATGTGTCGAGCATGCCAGGGGTGACCGGTGCCGAAATAGACATTGGGAGCGAGATCCGGGACACGTCAGGGACACCCCGAGACGGCTTTGATCATACGACGGGGACAATTGACGCATGCAGACCCGCGCCGACCTCCGCAACGTCGCCATCGTGGCACACGTCGACCACGGCAAGACCACGCTCGTCGACGCGATGCTGCGACAGGGCGGCCAGTTCCACTCGCGCGCGGAGATGACCGACCGGGTCATGGACTCGATGGACCTCGAGCGCGAGAAGGGGATCACCATCCTCGCCAAGAACACCGCCATCACGTACAACCCGGCGGTCGGCGACCCGGTGACCATCAACATCATCGATACGCCCGGCCACGCGGACTTCGGCGGCGAGGTCGAGCGCGGCCTGACGATGGTCGACGGCGTCGTGCTGCTGGTCGACGCGAGCGAGGGCCCACTCCCGCAGACCCGATTCGTGCTGCGCAAGGCCCTCAAGGCCCGCCTGCCGATCATCCTGGTGATCAACAAGGTCGACCGGCCGGACGCCCGGATCAAGGACGTCGTCGACGAGACGTACGAGCTGTTCCTCGACCTCGACGCCGACGCGGACCAGATCGACTTCCCGATCGTGTACGCCTGCGCCCGCGAGGGCATCGCCTCGCTCAAGCAGCCCGCCGACGGTTCCGTGCCGCAGGACAGCGACTCGCTCGAGCCGCTGTTCCAGACGCTGCTGGAGACGATCCCCGCTCCGTCCTACGTGGAGGGCGCACCGCTGCAGGCACACGTGACCAACCTCGACGCGTCGCCGTTCCTCGGCCGGCTGGCGCTGTGCCGGGTGCGCCAGGGCACCATCCGCAAAGGACAGTCAGTGGCCTGGTGCAAGACCGACGGCACGACCGAGCGGGTGCGGATCTCCGAGCTGCTCATGACGGAAGGGCTCGAGCGAAAGTCCGCCGAGCAGGCCGGGCCGGGCGACATCATCGCGGTCGCCGGCATCCCGGACATCATGATCGGCGAGACTCTCGCCGACGCGGACGACCCGATTCCGCTGCCGCCCATCACGGTCGACGAGCCGGCCATCTCGATGACCATCGGGACCAACACGTCGCCCCTGGTCGGCAAGGTCAAGGGCGCCAAGGTCACGGCGCGGATTGTCAAGGACCGGCTCGACCGCGAGCTCGTCGGCAACGTGTCGCTGCGGGTGCTGCCCACCGACCGGCCGGACACCTGGGAGGTGCAGGGCCGCGGTGAGCTGGCCCTCGCCATCCTGGTGGAGCAGATGCGCCGCGAGCAGTACGAGCTGACCGTCGGCAAGCCACAGGTGGTCACCCGGGAGGTCGGCGGGCGCATCCATGAGCCGGTCGAGCGGCTGACCATCGACGCGCCGGAGGAACATCTGGGCGCGATCACCCAGCTCCTCGCCACCCGCAAGGGCCGCATGGAGCAGCTGGTCAACCATGGCACCGGCTGGATCCGGATGGAGTGGCTCGTGCCGGCGCGAGGTCTGATCGGCTTCCGCACCGAGTTCCTTACCGACACCCGGGGCACCGGCATCCTGCATCACGTCTTCGAGTCGTACGAGCCGTGGGTGGGCGAGCTGCGCACCCGCAACACCGGCTCCCTCGTCGCCGACCGCTCGGGCGCGGTGACCGCGTTCGCGATGCTGAACCTTCAGGAGCGCGGCACGCTGTTCGTCGAGCCGACCACCGAGGTGTACGAGGGAATGATCGTCGGCGAGAACTCCCGCGCCGACGACATCGACGTCAACATCACCAAGGAGAAGAAGCTCACCAACATGCGTTCCTCCACCTCGGAGGAGACGGAGAAGGTGATCCCGCCGCGCAAGCTGTCGCTGGAGCAGGCGCTGGAGTTCTGCCGTGAGGACGAGTGCGTCGAGGTCACCCCGGCGGCCGTTCGGTTGCGCAAGGTGATCCTCGACCAGGCCGTGCGTGGTCGCGCGGCGGCCCGCGCCAAGCACGGCCGCTAACCCATGATCACGTCCTTGACGTCGCCATGGGCGTCAAGGACGTCATGATCATGGACGGATGGCGACCAGGCCGAGAATGTCGGCGATGCCGTTGTCGCCGTCCTCCTCGACCCGCTCGAGCCGTAGGCCGGCGCCCACGATCGCGTTGAGCAGGTCCGCCATCGTGACCTGCCAGCCGCCGACCCGGTTGCGGAACCCGGTGGGCGACCAGGAGTCGAAGCTGCGGCCGCGGTCGAAGTAGCGCCCGACGATGATCCACCGCTCCGGGTCGCGGCGGTCGGCGTGCGCGCCGACGAAGCAGGGATGGATGCCGACGTGGGCGAACCGGCCACCAGGTCGCAGCACCCGAGCCGCCTCGCGGACCACCGCGCCGTAGTCCGGCACGTCGGTGTGGGCGAGCACGCACGCGACGGCCGGTACCGCGCCGTCGCGGATCGGGAGGCGCGCCGCGTCGCCGACCACGGCGGGCAGCCGGCGCGCCGCATACCGCAGCTGACCCCGGGACACGTCGACGCCGAACGGGGCCCGACCGGTGCCGCGCACCGTTGCCGCGTGCGCCCCTGTCCCGCAGCACAGGTCGAGGCAGCCGTCCGCGCCGGGGCCCAGCAACTCGACGAGCATCTCCCGGGCGCGCGTCACATAGGGCGGCGCGTCGACCGTAAGCCGCTCATACCACTCGGCGTGCGCGTCGTACGCGGCCGTCATGGCCGCCGCGCCACGAGGCCGAACATGTCGGGCACGCCGGCCGGGCCGCTCTCGGCAACGCGCTCGATCCGCAGCCCAGCCGCGGTTACGCCGTTGAGCAGGTCGGCCAGCGGGACGTGCCACGCGCCGACCCGGGCGCGTACGCCGTGCGGCGTCCACGCATCGAACGAGTACGAGCGGTCCGCGTAGCGGCCGTCGATCACCAGCCGCGAGGGGTGGCTCCGGTCGGCGAAGGCGCCGGTGAAGCACGGATGGACGCCGAGATGGACGAAGCGACCGCCGGGTGCGAGCACCCGGCCGACCTCCGCCAGCACAGAGGCGTAGTCGGGCACGTCGGTGTGGCCCAGCACGACCGTCGCCGCGCCGACGGTGGCGTCGCGCACGGGCAGCGCGGCCGCGTCGCCGGCAGCCACGGGAAGCCTCGCGGCGGCGTGCCGCAGCTGGCCCCGGGACAGGTCGACGCCGACCGGGATCCAGCCGAGTTCGCGCAGCGTGGCAGCGTGCGCGCCGGTGCCGCAACAGACCTCGAGGCACCGGCCCGGCCCACCGCCCAGCAGGTCACGCAGCAACTCCTGCACGCGGGCGGTGTAGGGTGCCGCGGCGTGGGACAGGTAGTCCTCGTACCAGTCGGCGAACGCGTCGTAGGCGGCCGGGGAGGTCATGACCCAGAACGTAACCCGGCGCGGCGTGGATCTATCGTCGGCCGATGACGCTGTGGGCGAACATCGACCGCGACCTGGCCGCCGCGCCGGGAATCGTGTCGGCCTGGGTCGGCCCGCTCGGCGGCCCGCCGAGGTATGCCCGGCTTCCCGACGCGACCCACTACGCGGCCAGCACGATGAAGGTCGGTATCCTCGTCGCCCTGCACCGCTCGGGCGTCGATCTCGACTCCGCCGTGCCCGTACACAACCGGCACCGGTCCGCGCTGCCGGGCGGTCCGGACTACGCCAATGATGCCGCCGAGGACAGCGACACCGCGGTGTGGGCGCGCCTCGGCGGCAATGCCCCGCTGCGTTGGCTCGCCGAGCGGATGATCGTCCGGTCAAGCAACCTCGCCACCAACCTGTGCATCGAGGCCGTCGGCCTTCCTGCGGTAGCGGAGGTCTGGCGGGTGGCCGGCGCCCGGCACAGCGTGACCGTGCGCGGCATCGAGGACACGCCGGCTCGCGAGGCCGGCATGGACAATCTGGTCACGGCGGCCGACCTGGCCGCTCTGCTCGGCGGCATCGCCCGGGGCACGGCCGCCAGCCCGGCTGCCTGCCGGGAGATGCTCGAGGTGCTGCTCGCCCAGCAGCACCTCGACGACCTGGCCGCCGGGCTTCCGGCCGGTGTCCGGATCGCGCACAAGAACGGCTGGGTCACCGGCGTCCGGCACGGCGCCGGGGTGGTGTTCCCCGACGACGCGCCGCCGTACGCGATCGCGGTCTGCACGAGCACCGAGCTACCCGACCGGGAGGCGTGCGCCATGGTGGCGCGGGTCTCCGCGGCGGCCTGGTCGGCGCGCGCAGGCCTAGTCGAGCAGGTTGGCCCGTAGCGCGTCGCGGGCCGCGTCGTCGAGGTCGAGCCCGTCGCGCAGGTAGCGGTCGAACGACCCGTACACCCGGTCGACCTCGGTGTAGCCGGCGTCCAGGTATTCCGGCCGCACCTCGAGCACGGGCCGGATCGCGTCGAGGTCGACGCCCGGCCGGCGGACGAGCATCGCCCCCAGGATCGCCTCGTTCACCGCACCCGCCGCCTCGTTGGTACGCAGGTAGTCGGCGCGGATGATGGCCTCGTCCGCGCCGAGCGCGGTGAGGAGGACGACGGTGAACCAGCCGGTGCGGTCCTTGCCGGCGCTGCAGTGGTACAGCAGCGGCAGGCTGTCCGGCTCCGCGGCGAGCCGGAGCGCCGCCGCGAAGCCGTCGCGCGCCGAGGCGCCGGTCACGAACCAGCGGTAGATCGCCGCCATCGCCGACGCCGTGCCCTCGCGGGCCAACGCCTCGTACACGCTCAGGTCGTGGCCGAGCATGACCGCGGAGACGTACGTGAAGACGGGGTGGTCGGGGTCGTGGACGGGCAGGTGGACGACCTTGGGATCGCCGGCGAACCGGTCCGGCGGG
>DATDJX010000444.1:0-56871 GCA_036520275.1 Asanoa sp. | reverse complement strand
GACCATCCGGCACGACGGTGAACTCCTCACCGCCGTGCCCCGCCGCAGCACCACGGAGCTGAACCGAACCAAGAAAAGCGAATACCTCACCACCACAAAGATCGTCTAGGCTCGCGTCAAGCACGAACCGAAGCCCAAACGTCAAGCAGCAACTGAGACTAGGCATGAAGGCATGAAGGCATGAAGGCTGTCCATGAAGGCTGTCCTCCTGTCCGACTCCGACTGATGGGTGACACGCCGGCTTCACCTGATGGGTGACAGTGCCGTTCCCGGTTTGGCTCCAGGCGACGTTGTCGTCGCCTGGAAGGGCCGGGACTGATGCTCGTGGAGTTGAGCGTCGTGGAGCAGCGCTATCACGCCGTCCTGGAGGTTCTACAAGCCCGGCTACCGGGTCGTCCCCACGCGCTAGGCATCGTGTCGAGCCCGCAGGAGCGCACCCTTGGCCGGCGCCGTCCAAGAACTGCAAACGTCGGAGTTCTACCTCAACGATGCCAAGGGTCTGATTGACGACTCGATCGGGCACGCGTCGGGGACCATAGACTGCCGGCGACCACGGGTCCTTCTGATCCGTACCGTGCATCACGAATTTCCAGCTTGCACCGGTTCACGCACAGCATAAACGGACGGAGACCGATTCTTGCGCGGCATCCGTTCCCGGTGGGATCCTTAGCGCGCATTCTGGTCTGTGGATTTCCCGCCACCGGCATCTAATGACGATGGGCACCTTGGGCGCTGTCGGCCGACGATGCAGAATGCGCCGAATCAGCGCGCCCGCCACCGCGGCGGCCAACGTTTGGCAGCTCCTAAGCCTGCTCCCGCCTCTACCCCTCGAACCGAGAAGCTCCGCAATCAGAGGAGGGTGCTATGCGTTCCAGACTCGTCGCGCTCGTCGCGGCCGCGACGGTCGGTTTCGGCCTACTCGCCGTGCCGGCCACCGCGGCCGCCGAGCCAAACCCGGCTGCGGTGGAAGGCAGCACAACGCTGGCAACCGACGCGACGGTCGAGGTGACCGACGTCGGCGATACGGCGATCGACAGCAGCCTGTCGACGTATCCGTCGCCGAGCTACTGCCGAGGCAAGTCCAACTACCCGCACCAGTCGACCAGCTCCAGCACGTACGGATGGATCAAGGGGTACTCGGAGACCTACTGCGTGGCCAACGTCCCCTACATCGAGGTCAGGGCCACGGTATGGCGCAAGCGCTGGTGGGGCTACGAGCACGTCGGTACGGACGGCTCCGGCCACTACTACAACTGGTACCGGATCGGTAGGAGCGGGGTGTACGCGGGCTGCCAGAACAACCGGTGGCGCACGGTGGGCTACCACAAGGTGAAGGACATCGACCTCCAGTGGTACAGCCTGGAGACGCAGGCCTACAGAGACATCGTCTGCTGGTGATCGGTCGTCGGTCCGCCGCCGCGGCCGGACTGCTGATCGGAGTGGCAGCGGCCGGCACCCTGGTCGTCGCGAGCGTTGACGCCGAGGCGCCGGCCGGCCGGCCGCAAAGCCACCCCAGCACGACAGCAGATCGTGGAGATCTGCTGCTGCGTGTCGACCCGCCCCCGCCTCGGCCGCCCGCCGTGGCGTTGCGCGCGCACGACCCGTTCGTGCCGGGCGGCTACCGCATCCGGCCCGGAGTGCTCTACCGGGCGGAGTGGCTGCGCGACGGCGCGCGGTGGATGGCGGCCCATCCGGCCCGGGCGGACTGGGGCATCGCGTTCGATGCGCCGAGCACGGCCCCGGTGACCGTGGACCTCGGCGTGGCATCCAGGCCCAGCGCCGTGACCGTCTACGGTTTCACGGCCGCTCTGCGGGGCAACGGCGAACCCGCGGGTCCGCCGCAGTACGAGGTCGACTGCGACCGGGACGAGCTGGTGCATGCGACGGCGAGCTGCGAGCTGACGCGCGCGGGGGCAACTCTGCACCTATCACTCGCCCGCCTCGCGCCGGGCACCGTTCACCTGGCCGTGACCATCGCCTGGATGGAGACCGGCAGCACGCGAAGCGGCCCGCCGGTGCTGTACGACAGCGGAACCTGGTTGTTCACTCTCAATATCCACTAGCACCGCTGGGAGGGCCTGCGGGATGTCGACGGATCCGGCCGGGGCGCGTGTCCGGCGGCTGCTTGCCGGGCCGGTCGGCTGCGCGTTCTTCCTCGCCGCCCGGCAGGCGAGCCTGACGGTCCAGCGGCTGCTGGTGCCCGAGGTGAGCCTAGACCTCGCCGCCAAGGCCCGGGCGGCCCTGGATCCGTGGACCGGGTACGCCGCCGCTGCAAGGGCCGAGGTCCTTGCTCGCGCAGCCGAGGTCGGCGACCTGGCCTCCAGCGCGGCCCACGACCCGCGCTCGGCGTGGTGGTGGCAGCGGCTCCCGGCGCAATCGCAGGTCAGCCTGGTGGGAGCCGAGCCGGAGCCCCCGCCGACTACGGCGGCCTCGTGGGCGGCATACGCGCAGCGGCCGGCCGCCGCGTTCTTCACCGCGACCCGGTTCGGCTCCACCTCCGGTCTGCACGCGGCCCTGGCGAACCAGGTCGGGGATTGGGAGCCGGCCTACCCGCTGCTGGAAGAGGACATCGAGGTCTCCGCCGAGGCTCGGGTCTACGAAGTCAACAACGCCGCCGACTGGCACGAACTCGCCGCCCGGTCTCCGTCGACCGTTCACCGACCCGGCTCGGGTCCGCCCGGCATCCACGACGACGCCGCTCCGGATTGGAGCGCCGTGGCCCGGCGGTGGGATGGGGTCCATCTCACCTTCGCCGGGCTGTTGGCGGCGTCGTTCACGCCGGCCACGACCGCCGCCGGTACCACAACCCTGTGGACGTGGGAGTCGGAGCGGACACTGTGGCTCCGCCAACCGTTCCTCGCACGGCGGCCGGTGCGGCGGGTCACCGAGGAGATCCGCTCAGGCGACCCAGGGCACGCGTTGCGCCTGTCGAGCGCCGAGCCGTCCGGCACCCGGGATCGGGGCTGGTTACGCCGACGGCCCGGGCCTCGGGCACGAGGAGAGTCGAATGTCCCCGACATGGGCGACAGGTAGCCACCCGAGCGCCCGTCCCGCCGTGTAAGACAGGCGGCCGGTGTGGTCCGGCGGCCCGATCGAGTTCGACCGGGTGGTGCCGCCATCGGGCAACCTGATGGTATGCCGACGGCAGTCCTGGGTGGGCACCCACCGCGCCCGGATGGTGGCCCAGATCTGGGCCGACTGCGACCTGATCCACGTGCTGATCGCCGGCAGCCGAATCAAGACCGTCCGCTCCGTCGATTCACCGGCACGCCAGCATCGGCTTCATCCCGTCCCGCGGTACGTGGTTCGCGCAGCTCGCTGGTGACGCGTGGGAGTACGGGACCGAGCAGGCGCCGCTCGCCGCCGTCGAGCGGCTGATGGTCGACCATTACGAGCGCGCGAAGGACGACCGGCTCTATGACGAGTGCGGCGCCCTGTGGGAAGAACGTCCCGTTTGAGCCGCTGGTCGGTCACACCGGGCCGATCACTCTGCTGCCGAAGCGACCTTCTGCCTGCCTCCGCGTGGGGTTTACCGCATACGACGCATGAGCGGTACTGTGGTTGCAGGTTATTCATGCGCGCATGACGAGGGGTCGCTAGTGTCGACAGATGCCTCGGCGCAACGCCTGCGAGTCGGCGCGGAGCTGCGCCGGCTGAGGGAAGCGTCCGGCATGTCCGGTGAGCAGGTTGCACGGGCGCTGGGCTGGTCTCAGCCCAAGGTGTCCCGTGTCGAGATCGGCAAGCATGCTCTGACCGTGCGCGACGTGGCCGCTCTCCTGGCTCGGTACGGAGTCACGGACGACGTTCGGGCCGAGTTGCTGGCCGCCACCGCGGAGGACACCGGTGAGGGCGCGTGGATCGTGCGGGCTGGCGGGTTCCCGCGTCGGCAGGGCTCCATCGCTACACCGGGATGCGCTGGGGCGAGCTGGTCGGCCTAGAGGTGCCCTACATCAGGCCGACTGCGATTCGTGTGGAGTGGCAGCTGTACGAACTCGACGCCGGCCAGCTCCTCCGGTGCCCGCCGAAGGATGAGTCGCGCCGCACGGTCGACACCCCAGAGTGGCTAGCCGCTCTGCTGGCCGAGCACCTCGGCCGCACGCGACCGAGGGTCTGTAGGTGCCACGGACAGGTGTACGTCTTCCGGGGGCACGGACTGGCCAACGGCGCAGCCCGACGGCCGGGGCCGAAGCTGGCCGACGTGGCCCGGCGAGCCGGCGTGTCGACCGGCACGGTGTCGGCGGTGATGAACCGTCCGGAGCTGGTCGCGGAGACAACCCGGGCTCGGGTGCGGTTGGCGGCGGGCGAGCTGGGCTACATCCCCGGCGGCGGCCCGGGTGAGCCGGCACCGCACTGGCGACGCAACGGCTTCGCCACCTGGCTGTTCCAACCCGCGGTGACCGGCTGGTATCCGGCCAAGGCGCCGCAGCCTTCGCGGCCTGTGCCGCTGCTGGGCGAGCCATGGCCGGGCGTGCCGGTACGGGGCCGCAACGCCGCCGGCCGCGCCGACGCCTGCTGGCTGCCGATCGCACCAGACCTGACCCCGCACGGCCTGCGGCACACCCACAAGACGATGATGGAGGAGCTGGGTATCCCGTCCAAGCTGATGGATGACCGGATGGGACATGAGGACGGCTCGGTCCAGGCTCGCTATTCGCACATCACGCCAGCGATGCGCCAGCAACTCTGCTCGACGGCCTGACCCGGCTGTGGTTGGAAGCGCTGGATGCGCGCCGCGCGCTGTCGCCGCGCTCACCGGTCGCCACGTTGGACCGGCTGCTGAGCGAGCGTGTTCGGGAGTGGGAGAGTGACCCGCCAAGATCTTCTCCCCATTCTCTCCCGAGGATGCCCCGGGGACGGGATCGGGGCCGATCTCCGTGACGAGAGAACAGGCCCTGACCTGCAGTTTTCCTGGTCGGGACGGCGGGATTCGAACCCACGACCCCTTGACCCCCAGTCAAGTGCGCTACCAAGCTGCGCCACGTCCCGGTGCCGCCGCACGCCCCGGCAGCCGGTAAAGCGTAGCGCATCCCACCGGCCGGGCCGGGCGCGGGCACGGCATGATCGGACACATGACGACACAGGTGACGGTCGAGCGGACGGACGACGGCGGCTACCTCGCGCATAACGAGCGCGGCGCCGAGATCCGCTTCACCGGAAATGGCGGTCCCGAGTTCACGCCGGTCGAGCTGCTGCTCGCCGCCCTCGGGGGGTGCAACATCGTCACCGTCGAGCCGCTCACCGCCCAGCGCGGTCACCGCCTCACCCGGCTCGCGGCCACGGTCGAGGGGGAGAAAGAGCGGCCGGCGCGGTTGGTGAGCGTCACGATGACGTACCACGTCGCGCTGCCCGAGGGCGACGACCAGGCGCAGGCGGTGTTCGAGAAGGTGGCCGAGCGCGTCCACGAGCGCTACTGCACCGTCAGCCGGGCGCTGCGCGAAAGCGTGCCGGTGATCGTGCACACGAGCTAGCCGTGCGCCTTGCCCCGCCCCCCGGGACCGGTCTTCTTGCGCGGCCGGACGGAGACCTCGACGGGGCTGCCGGCGAACCCGAACTGCTCGCGCAGCTTGCGCTCCACGAAGCGTTGATAGCCGGCGTCCAGCGGCCCGGTCGTGAACAGCACGAAGCGCGGCGGCCGGGTGCCCGCCTGCGTCGCGAACAGGATCCGCGGCGCACGTCCCCCGCGCACCGGGTGCGGCGTCTCCTGCACGAGCGCGGTCAGCCACTGGTTGAGCTGGCCGGTCGAGACGCGCTCCTCCCACGACGCCAGCGCCGTCCGGAGCGCCGGCGCGAGCCTGTCGACCGCCCGGCCCGTACGGGCGGAGATGTTCACCCGCAGCGCCCACTGGATGCGGCGCAGCTCCCGCTCGATCTCCTTGTCGAGGTAGTAACGCCGGTCGGCGTCGACCAGGTCCCACTTGTTGAAGGCGATGACCAGCGCCCGCCCCGACTCGACGACCATCGTCAGGATCCGCTGGTCCTGCTCGCTGATCGGCTCGCTCGCGTCGAGCAGCACGACCGCGACCTCGGCCGCCTCGATCGCGCCCTGCGTACGCAGCGAGGCGTAGTACTCGGTGCCGCTCGCCTTGCCGACTCTCTTGCGCAGGCCGGCCGTGTCGACAAGCTGCCACGTCTCGCCGCCGATCTCGACCAGGCTGTCGACCGGATCGACGGTCGTGCCAGGGACCGGGTCGACAACGGCGCGCTCCTCCTGGGCTAACCGGTTGAGCAGCGACGACTTGCCGACGTTGGGCCGGCCGACCAGCGCAACCCGGCGCGGCCCGGGCGGGCCGCCCTCGGACTCGCGCGGGGCTGGCTTCGGCAGCGCCGCCAGAACGGCGTCGAGCAGGTCGCCCGAGCCGCGGCCGTGCAGGGCCGAGACGGCGTACGGCTCACCCAGGCCCAGCGACCACAGCGAGGTGGCCTCGAGCTCCATGGCGGCGTTGTCGGCCTTGTTGGCGACCAGGATCACCGGCTTCGCGCTGCGCCGCAGCATCTTGACCGCCGCCTCGTCGACGTCGGTGGCACCTACGGTCGCTTCGACCACGAACAGCACCACGTCGGCGGTCTGGACGGCGATCTCGGCCTGCGTGGCGATCGCCAGGGCGCGGTCGCGGGCGTAGGGCTCCCATCCGCCGGTGTCGACGACGATGAACTGCCGCCCGTTCCAGGTCGCGTCGTACGGCACCCGGTCGCGCGTGACGCCCGGCGTGTCCTCCACGACGGCCTGCCGCCGGCCGATGATTCGGTTGACCAACGTGGACTTGCCGACGTTGGGCCGCCCGACCACCGCGACGACCGGGATCGGTCCGGTGTCCACATCGGAGTCGTCCGAGAGCTCTTCGTAGGAAACGTCAGGATTCACGCGGGCACCAGGGAGCGGAGCCGGGCGACGACCTCGTCGATGCCCAGCCCGGTCGTGTCGAGCACGACCGCGTCGGGCGCCCGCTGCAACGGCGAGACCGCGCGGGTCGAGTCGAACCGGTCGCGCCGGGCCAGGTCGGCGGCGGTGCTGTCCACATCGGACGCAGTCTCCGTGCTGCGCCGCCAGGCGCGCGCGTCGGGGGTCGCCGTCAGGTAGACCTTCAGGTCGGCGTCGGGAGCGACGACCGTGCCGATGTCACGCCCTTCCACGACGATCCGCGGCACGCCGGCGATTACCGCCCGCTGCTGGGCGACGAGGATCTGCCGTACCGCGGGAACCGCGGCGACCGCCGACACGGCGGCCGTCACCTCCGGCGCACGGATCTCGACGTCGACGTCGAGGCCGTCGGCCCGGATGTGCGGATCCGTCGGATCCGTCCCGATCACGAGGTCGAGCTCGCCGGCGATCTTGGTCACCCCGTCCGGGTCGGTCGGGTCGACGCCGGATCGCAGTGCCGCCCAGGTCACCGCCCGGTACATCGCCCCGGTGTCGAGGTAACGGGCGTCCAGCGCGACGGCCAGCCGCCGCGAGACGGTGGACTTGCCGGATCCGGACGGGCCGTCGACGGCAATCACGCACCGCATGACTTCTCGACTCACCCATCCATTCTGCCTGGCGCCGCGAGCGGCAGGTCAGGACGGGTCGCCAACCGCCTTGAACAGGGCCGCCACCTCGGCGTTGGTGAGCCGCCGGGTGCGGCCCGGTCGCAGGTCGCCGAGCTTGATCGGACCGATCGCCGTGCGTACCAGGCGCTGCACCGGGTGCCCGACCTCGACCATCAGGCGGCGCACGATGTGGTTGCGCCCCTCGTGCAACACCAGCTCCACCAGCGCGGTGCGGTCCACGGCGCCGACCAGCCGGAACGAGTCGACCCTCGCCGGACCGTCGTCCAACTCCACGCCTGCTAGCAACCGCCGTCCGACGGCGCGCGGCAATGGCCCGGGCACCTCGACGACGTACGTCTTGGGCACCCCGAACGAGGGATGGGTCAGCCGGTGGGCGAGCGTGCCGTCGTTGGTCAGCAAGAGCAGCCCCTCGCTGTCGGCGTCGAGTCGGCCGACGTGGTAGACCCGCTCCTCGACCCGGCCGAGGAAGTCGTTGAGTGCCGTACGCCCCTTCTCGTCGGCCATCGTCGACACCACCCCGCGCGGCTTGTTCATCGCGAGGTAGACCATCGTGCCCTCGGCGACCACCCGCTGGCCGTCGACGTGGATGACGGCCGTCGCCGGATCGACCTTGTCACCGAGCTGGGCGACCTTCCCGTCGACCGTCACCCGGCCGCGGAAGATCAGGTCCTCGCACGCCCGCCGGGAGCCGACGCCCGCGGCGGCGAGGACCTTCTGCAGCCGCTCAGCGCCCGGCATCGGCCACCTCGTCGACGTCGTCGGGCAGGAATGGCGCCAGCGGCGGCAACTCGGCGACGCTGTCGAGGCCGAGCTTCTCGAGGAACAGGGTGGTCGTGCGGTAGAGGTACGCGCCGCTCTCCGGCTCCGTGCCGCACTCCTCGACCAGGCCGCGGCTGGTCAGCGTGCGGATCACGCCGTCGCAGTTGACGCCGCGGATGGCCGAGATGCGCGACCGGGTCACCGGCTGCTGGTAGGCGACGACGGCGAGCGTCTCCAGCGCGGCCTGGGTCAGGCGCGCGCGCTGCCCGTCCAGGACGAAGCGCTCGACGTACGTCGCGTACTGCGGCCGCGTGTAGAGCCGCCACCCGCCCGCCGCCCGACGCAGCTCGAAGCCGCGCCCGGCATCGGTGTACCCGGCCGCGACCGCTTCGAGCGCCGCTACCACGCGCTCCGTCGGCTGTTCCACGATCTGCGCGAGGACGACCTCCGGCACCGGCTCGTCCACGACGAGCAGGATCGCCTCCAGGGCCCCGCGCAACTCGTCCTCGTGGACCAACGCCAGCGCGGTCGGTCCCGCATCTCGGCCGTCAGGTGCGGGCCCGTCCGCCTCGAGATCGGGGGCGGCGGACGCGGGTCCGACCGCGGCACGGTCACGGCCGTCCGACGCGGGTCGGTCCGCGGCACGGTCGAGATCAGAGGGTACGGGCATGCTCCTCAGCTCCCCGTCCGCTGTCCCGGCGTCATACGGAGGGTCGCCGATCTCCGCCTCGACCGGGCCGGAAGCATCCCGAGGCTCAGTGGACGAAATGTCGGACATCGCCGAGGCGTCGGCGTCGGTGGTCGCCGCGGAAGGGGTGTCGGCCTCGGCCACAGCAGCCGCGACCATCGCGGCCAGATCGGGCGTCGCGACCGGCTCTACCGAACGGTCGTCGAGAGCGCCTGCCAGCGGCGCGGGCGCGTCGGGGCCGTCCACCGGGTCGTCCTGACCCGGCACCGGCGTGGCGGCGGGCGGCATGGCACCGGCCGGTCCGCCCGGCTAGGGAGCAGCCGGCGGCATGGCACCGGCCGACCCGCCCGGCTCGGAAGCAGCCGGCGGCATGGCACCGGCCGGCCCGCCCGGCTCGGGCATCGCGGCGGTGGCGTCCACGGGCTCCTGCTGGCGGGCGCGGTCCCAGGGCGGGACCCAGGCCGCGGCCTGGTCGGCGAGCGACTCGCGTTCCTCGGACACGCCTATTGCTCCTGCTCCGCTCGCTCCGGCGCCGGCCGCGCGGGGGTGCCGGCGTACTCGTCGAAATCCAGCTCGCCATCGGCGAACGAGGCGCCCGTCCACCGTACGGTCAGCTCGCCCAGCGCCTCGATCTGCTCGAAACCCACCAGGTTCTCCCGGTAGAGCTCCAGCAGCGCCAGGAACCGCGCCACCACCTCCAGGGTGCTCTCGCAGTCGGCGGTCAGCACGCGGAAGCTGGCCGCGCGAGTCCAGCGGAGCCGGTCCCGCAGCAGCATGGCGTGCTCGCGCACGCTGACCCGTACCTCGTGGAGGTGCGCGATCGACAGCGTGGGCGCGACCCTCGGCGTCATGGCGCGAACGGCCAGCGCCAGCAGCCGCGCCGGGCCGATGCCCAGCACCAGCTCGGGCAGCGCGTCGGCGTATCGCGGCTCCAGCGACACCGCCCGCGGCCAGCGCCGCGCCCCCTCGGCCGCCAGGGCCGAGATGACCCCGGCGGCCTCCTTGAACGCCTTGTACTGCAGCAGCCGGGCGAAGAGCAGATCGCGTGCCTCGAGCAGCGCCAGGTCCTCGACGTCCTCGACCGACGCGGCGGGCAGCAGCCGGGCGGCCTTGAGGTCGAGCAGCGTCGCCGCCACGACGAGGAACTCACTGGCCTCGTCGAGGTCCCAGTCGTCGCCCATCCCCCGGATGTACGAGATGAACTCGTCGGTCACCCGGTGCAATGCCACCTCGGTGACGTCGAGCTTGTGCTTGCCGATCAGCTGCAGCAGCAGGTCGAACGGGCCCTCGAAGTTCGACAAGCGCACCATGAAACCTGGCGATTCAGGCGTAATGCCCGAATCGTCCGGTAGCGATGGCGCAGCGGTCACCTCTCGAACGTAGTCGACCGCCGTGACGGCGGCGGTCACCGCTCGTCTTGCTGCGCGATGACCTCGCGCGCGAGCTGCCGGTAGTTGCGGGCGCCGGAGGAGGCCGGGTCGAGCGTCGTGATCGGCGCTCCCGCCACGGTCGACTCGGGGAACTTCACGGTCTTGGTGATCACGGTCTGGTAGACCTTGTCGCCGAACGCCTCGACCACCCGCTGCAGCACCTGCCGGCAGTGGGTGGTGCGGCTGTCGTACATCGTCGCCAGGATGCCCTCGAGCTCGAGGTCGAAGTTGAGCCGCTCGCGCACCTTGTCGATGGTGTCCAGCAGCAGGGCCACGCCGCGCAGGCTGAAGAACTCGCACTCGAGCGGGATGAGCACGCCGTGCGCGACGGTCAGCGCGTTGATCGCGAGCAGCCCGAGCGAGGGCTGGCAGTCGATGAGGATGTAGTCGTACTCCCTGCGGACCGTCCGGAGCACCCGCGCGAGCGCCATCTCCCGGGCGACCTCGTTGACGAGCTGGATCTCGGCCGCCGACAGGTCGATGTTGGCCGGCAGCAGGTGCAGCCCCGCCACGTCGGTCTTGATGAGCACGTCTTCCGCGGTGACGTCGTCTTGCATCAGCAGGTTGTAGACGGACAGGTCGAGGTTGTGCGGGTTGACGCCGAGACCGACGGACAGGGCGCCCTGCGGGTCGAAGTCGACCAGCAGCACCCGCCGGCCGTACTCCGCGATCGCCGCGCCGAGGTTGATGGTCGTCGTGGTCTTGCCGACGCCACCCTTCTGGTTGGCCATCGCGATGATCCGCGCCGGGCCGTGCCGGTCGGTGGGCATCGGCTCGGGGATCGGCCGGCGCATCGTGTAGGCGGCCGGGTCGGCGGGGCCGAGCTCGGCGCCGAGGTCGAGGGAGGCCTGCTGCTCACGGAGCGTGGAGGTCCACGCCTCGGCACGGTCACCGTTTTGCGCCATCTCAGCCCGCCCCCTCCCGACGACCGCGCACCGCCGGAGCCCCGACTGTAGCCGACGCCCCAGCGGCCCCATGCGCATCGCATCGGCGTGTCGACACGCCAGCGAGCGCAAGCGGCGACGACGTCGCGATCAGGCGCCGCAAAATTGGCTCACAAGGGACGGTACGGTCCAAAGCCGGCCACCGGCCGGTCACCGACCGTCGCGGTTCTTGCGGCGCGGGTCGGTCCGGACGACCACCACCGGGCAGGGCGCCTTGTCCACGACGCCGTTCGAGGTGCTGCCCAACAGGGCCGAGGTCAGCCCCCGCCGCCCGTGCGACCCGACCACCAGCGCCGGGCTGTCCCGCTCGGTGGCGACCCGCACGAGCGTGTCCGCCACGGTCATGTCGTCCGCCACGGCCAGCCCCTCGGCCTGGTAGCCGAGCTCCGAGGCGAGCGCCGCTCCCTGCTGGGCCAGCCGCTCGGCCGCCTCGTACGCGACCTCCTCCGCATCGAGAGCGGCGCGGACGTCGACCGACACCGGTGGCATCTCCAGCGCACGGTTGGGCAGCGTCGCGATCTCGAACGCGCGCCCGGCCTCCCAGACCACGACCACCAGGGCCGGGCGGGGTGCCAGCAGGGCCGCCGACTCGCGGAGCGCCCGCTGCGCCGCGATCGTCCCGTCGAAGCCGATGACGACCGGCCCGGATCGCATAGATTCGCAGGGTACCCCAGCCGGTCCGCCGGCCGCACCGGCTTGCGCGATCGACGGGCGACCGTCGCACCGTCAGCCAGAGAGTCGTCAGGCCCGGCCACGTCGGGACCCAAGACCCATGCGTCCGCGCGCCGTCCGCAGAACACTGATGATCGGGAACGCGTTCCCGCAACCGGAAGGGGGATCGCGATGACCACCGCCGTCAGCCGCAGCACTCCTCCGCAGCGGCTCGTCACCGCCGCGAACCCGGTCGTGCGGGCCGTGCTGCGCTCGCCGCTGCACGCCACTGTCGACGGCGCGCTGCTCATGCTGCACGTCACCGGGCGCAGGACGGGTCGCCGCTACGACATTCCAGTCGGGTACGTCGAGCTCGACGGGCGTTTCGTCGTCGTCACCCAGCACTCCTGGCGGGCCAACCTCCGCGGCGTCCACGACCTCGAGGTGACGCACGCAGGGCGTCGTCGGACGATGCGTGTCGACCTCGATGAGCAGCCCCGCTCCGTGGCCGCCACCCTGCGTCGGGTCATCGAGGGCACCGGCTGGCAGGCCGCGCGGCGCCGCGTCGGGCTCACGGTCACGGTCCGCCGGACACCCACCGTCGCCGAGCTGGAGGAGGCCGTGCGCGAGTACGACCTGGCGACCATCACGCTCGCCACGAAGTAGCGGCCGTCACGCGTACCAGGGGCCGCCGTCGTCGACGCGGCGGTGGCCGATGGCCGCGTACACGGTATCGATCAGAGACTGGCCGCGTTCGTTGACGCCGAGGCCGGTGCCTTGCCGGCTCATCGTGTATCCGAACGAGAGCCGGGCCCGCGGGTCGGCGAAGCCGTGCGAGCCGCCCATGCCGACGTGCCCGAACGCATCCTCGCTCATGAGGACGCCTTCCCGGTCGGCGACCGGCAGGTACCGGTTGTCCGCGGTCTTCACGAACCCCAGCGTGAACCGGGACGGCACCAGCAGCACCGCGTCGACCGAGGTGGCCGAGCTGACCGCGCCCATCACCGCGAGGTGTCCGGGGTCCACGAGCGGCGCCCCGCCCAACGCCAGGGCCCGGTACATCCCGGCCAACCCCCGCGCGTTGGTGATCCCGCCGACGGCGCCGAACTCCGCCGCGTGGGCCGCGCGGGTGTCCGACTCGCCGGGCAGCAGCATGTAGCCGCCGGTGTTGGCCAGCACCAGCGCCTGAACGGAGGTCGGGTCGGTCAAGGCAGCCACGTAGAAGCTCGGGACCGGGTCGCCGGGGCCGGGCGGCGCCGCCGGGATCGTGGGCGCGACCCGCCCCTCGTGCTCGGCGGGCAGGCCGAGCCAGAAGTCCAGCCCCAGCGGGCCCGCGACCTCGTCGCGGAAGAAGGCACCCAGCGTCCGCCCGTCGATCCGCTTGATCACCTCGCCCACCAGGTAGCCGAACGTCAGCGCGTGGTAGCCGTTGCGGGTTCCGGGCCGCCAGAACGGCTCCTCCCGGGCGAGCGCGTCGACCATCAGCGACCAGTCGTAGAAGCAGCCCGCGGCCAGCGGCTCACGCACCGCCGGCAGCCCGGCCTGGTGGTTGAGCAGGTGCCGGACGAGGATCCCATCCTTGCCGTTCTTGGCGAACTCGGGCCAGTACCGGGCCACGGGTGCGTTGAGGTCGAGCCGCCCCCGCGACGCCAGCATGTGCGCGCACAGGGCCGTCGCTCCCTTGGTGGCCGACCAGACATGGCCGATGGTGTCGCGGTCCCAGGCGCGACCCGCGGCCGGGTCGGCGTCCCCGCCCCACAGGTCGACGACCGGCTCCCCGTCCACCGTCACGCAAACCGACGCCCCGACCTCGCCGCGCTCGGCGAAGTTGCGCTCAAACTCCTCGCGTACCCGCGCGAACCTCGGCTCGCACGTTCCCTGGATCGCCATTGTCGCCCTCACCTCGGCTCGTCGGGACCACTCACAGCCGATCGCACCACCGGCGTTCGCCGCGGTCGAGTTGGGAATCCGCAACAGTTTGGACCGGCTAGATTGGCCCGGTCACCAGCGAGGAGGTGACCCATCGCCGAGCCGCCCTCCGGCACCCGCTCCCACACGCCCTTCGTCGGGCGGGCCGACGAGCTGCGCCTCCTGCTCGACTCGGTCGACCGCGTACCGACCGCCGGGCTGGTCGCCGTCGCGGTGAGCGGCGAGGCCGGGATCGGCAAGTCGCGCCTGCTCGCGGAGGCGGCGAACCGGCTGAACGACCGCCGTTGGCGGGTGTTGCGGGTGTACGCCGACCGGCTGGAGCGACGGTTGCTCTACGCGGCGCTGCTCACCGGGCTGCGCACGGTGAGGGTCGACAACGCCTACACCGAAGGGCTGCGGCGCGACGCGGTCGCCGCGCTCGACCTGGACGACCCCGCCCCGTCCGTGCCGCCCGGGGCGGTGTTCGGCAGGGCGTGCGCGACCGTGACGCGACTGTTCACCGCGCTGGCCGCCGCGGGGCCGCTGGTGGTCGTCGTCGACGACCTCCATGAGCTGGACGACGAGTCCCTGGCGCTGCTCACCGTCGTGCTCCGCAGGCTGTCGGCCGCGCCGATCGCGCTGCTCGCCGCGCTCCGCGCGCACGTGGCCGAGCCGAACCCGGCGGCCGACCAGCTGCTGGAGGACCTCGGCGCCCACGTCGAGATGGTGCCGGTCGAGCTCGCCACGATGCCGCCGGCCGACCTCGCAATGTTGATCACCCCGGTGCTCGGCGCGCCGCCCGACCACGACCTGGCCGCCGAGGTGCACCGCCGCGCGGACGGGAACCCGTTCTTCGCGACGGAGATCGCCCGCTCGATGTCCGCCGCGGGCCAGGTCGGACTGGACGCCGGGTCCGCGCGCCTCACCGTCGCTACGCACGCCGTACGCGTTACCCGCGGCAATGCCGTCGTCCGGCGGGTCATGCCGCTCCGCCCCGATGCGCGGGCCGTGGCCCGTACCCTCGCCGTGCTGGGCGTCGTCGAGCTGGACCGGATGGACCTGATCGCGCGGGTGGCGGGGCTCTCGGCGACGGCCGTCGCCGCGGCCTTCGACGACCTGATCCGCGCCGACGTGGTCCGAGCCGAGCCCGCCGGCCACTACCGCTTCGCACACGACATCGTTGCGGACGCGCTCCACGAGCAGATCGGCCCCGCGGCTGCCCGGCACCTGCACGGGCTGGTCGCCGCGCACCTGCTGGCCCGCCGCGAGCGCGGCGAGGGGGTGGACCTGCTCGACCTCGCGCGGCACGTGTCGGAGTCGGCGGTACCCGGTGACCCGACCGCGGTCGGCGTGCTCGCCGACGCGGCCCGGCGTGCCCTGTCGGACGCACCGGACGCCGCAGCCGGCTTCTGCGCCCGCGCACTCGACCTGCTGCCGCCTGAGGCCGGGGAGCGGGCGGGCCTGCTCGCCCTACGCTGCCGCGCACTCGCGCGCACGTCGCGGCCCGCGGAGGCGGTACCGCCGGGCCTGGCTGCGATGGCGCTGCTCCCGCCCGGCGAGGAGCGGTCCCGCGCCGCGACGGCCGTGGTCAGCAGCCTGGTGCTCCTCGGCCGGCTCGACGAGGCGATCGCGATCGTCGACGGGCAGATCGCGGCGGGCCGAGGCACCGCGGCCCTGCTCGCCCAGCGCGCCGTCCTGCTTGCGGTCGCCGGCCGCCGCGCGGAGGCCCTCGACGCCGCCGAGGTCGCCGGCGCCGCGACGCCTGCCTCCCCCGCCGAGGAGGTGGTGGTCTGCGGCCAGCTCGCGATGCTCGCCTCGACGGCGAGCCGGCATGCCCAGACCGTGGACTTCGCCGACCGGGCACTGCGCGCCGCCGGAGACTCGGCGACACTGCAGCTACAGGCGCTCGCCATGGGCGCGTTCACCGGTGCCCTCGCCGGCCTGGTGGACGACGCGTCGTGGCGGCTGCGCCGCGCCGAACGGCTGGCCGCCGAGGCCGGCAACCCGTACGCCTTCTCCGCGGAGCGGGGCCTCAGCCGCGTCGTGCTGGACTGGCTCGGCGGCCGTTGGGACGCGGCGCTGGACGGTCTGCGGGTCGTCGCGCCGGAGCTGGAGGCCCGTGAACAGGCCACCCTCGGCGCGGCCCTGACCGCGGTGGAGCTGGAGATCCGCACATGGCGGGGCGAGCTCGCGCCGGCCGGCCGGCTGGCGGCACGCGCGGCGCCCGCGGTGCGCAACATGTCCGAGCTGCACGCCTACGCGGTCGCCGGGTACCAGGCCGCGAGCGGCGACGCCGAGCGGGCCCGCCGGACGCTGCGCGCCGCCCTGACCGACGCGCACACCGCTGCGTACGGCACGCTGCTGCTCTCCCGGCTCGTCGAGCTGGACCTCGACGCGGGCGGCCCCGAAGAGGCCGAACCCGCGCTGAAGACGCTCGTCGAGGTCGCGACCCCGCAGATCGCCCCGTGGTCGAAGACGACGCTGCACCGCACGGTCGGCACGGTGCGCCGGGACGTGGACGCGCTCGCCCGGGCGGTCCGGGAGGCCGAGGCCGGCGGGCTCGTGTTCGAGCGGGCCCGCGCGCAGCTCGCCCTCGGCGAGGCGACCGGCGACGCCGGCGACGACCTGGTCGACGCGTACCGGACCTTTGCCCGCCTGGGTGCGCACGGCCTGCGTCGCCGCGCCGGCCGGCGCCTGCACGAGCTGGGCCAGAAGGTGCCCCGCAGCCGGTCACGGTCGCCCGGGCTGCTCACCGAGTCGGAAGAGCGGGTCGCGCGCCTGGTCCAGCAGGGCATGCGCAACCGGGAGATCGCGGCCGCCCTGCACTACAGCCCGCGCAGCATCGAGGTCTACCTGTCACGCATCTACGGCAAGGTGCGGGTCTCCTCGCGGCTGGAGCTGGCCCGGGCGCTGGACGCGATGGACGCGTCCGCTTAGTTGCTGTGGTTCCCGCATTGCCACGGGCCGAGCCGGCCGGAGAGGGTAGGTCATGGCGCACACCGCGTACGCGACGTGCCCGCTGTGCGAGGCGACCTGCGGGCTCGAGCTCACCGTGGAGGCCGGGGCCATCGCCGGCGTCCGGGGCGACCCGGACGACGTGCTCAGCGGCGGCTTCCTGTGCCCGAAGGGCGCGTCGCTCGGCCAGGTCGACGCCGACCCGGACCGGCTGCGCACCCCCCGCGTCCGCCGCGACGGCACGCTGGCGCCCGCCAGCTGGCCGGCGGCGTTCGCCGCCGCAAACGCCGGCCTCACCCGCGTGATCGGGGAACACGGCCGGGACGCGGTCGCGCTGTACCTGGGCAACCCGAACGTGCACACGCTCGCGGGCGGGCTGTACGCCGGCGCGCTGCGCCGCGCCCTGGGCTCCCGCAACGTCTTCACCGCGTCCACCCTGGATCAGATGCCCAAGCACGTGGCGTGCGGCTACCTGTTCGGCCATCCGCTGTCGATCCCGGTCCCCGACATCGACCGCACCGACTTCCTGCTGATCCTCGGAGCCGACCCATACTCGTCCAACGGCAGCCTGTGGACCGTGCCGGACGCGCCCGGCCGGCTCAAGGCCCTCCAGGCCCGCGGCGGCCGGTTCGCGGTCGTCGACCCGCGGCGCAGCCGCACGGCACGAGCCGCCGACCGGTACGTGCCGATCCGCCCGGGGACCGACGCGTACCTGCTGCTGGGCATCGCGCACGAGCTGTTCGCCCGCGACCTCGTGGCGCCCGGGCCGCTCGCCGCACACCTGGCCGGCATCGACGCCGTGGCCGACCTGGTCGCGCCGTTCGACCCGGACACGGTGGCGCCCCGCTGCGGCGTCGACGCCGACACCGTCCGCGCGCTCGCCGCCGACCTGGCCGCCGCCCCGCGGGCCGCCGTGTACGGCCGGATCGGGACCACGACCGTCGCGACGGGCACGGTGACGAGCTGGCTCGTCGACGTGCTCAACGCGCTCACCGGCAACCTCGACCGGCCCGGCGGCGCGATGTTCCCATTGCCGGCGCACGGCCGGCGCGGCACGGGACGCGGTCCGGGCTTCATCGTCGGCCGCTGGCGCAGCCGGGTGCGCGGGCTCCCGGAGGTGCTCGGCGAGCTTCCCGCGGTCACCCTGGCCGACGAGATCGAGACAGCCGGCCCCGGCCAGGTCCGGGCGCTCGTCACGGTCGCCGGCAACCCGGTGGTGTCCGTCCCGAATGCCGACCGGCTGGACCGGGCGGTCGCGGGGCTCGACTTCGTCGTCTGCGTGGACCCCTACGTCAACGAGACCACCCGGCACGCCGACGTCATCCTGCCGCCACCGCCGCCGAGCCGGCAGGCGCACTACGACCTCGCCTTCTATAACCTTTCGGTACGCAACGTCGCGAACTTCTCCCCGCCGGCCGTACCCCCGGAGCCCGGCGCGGTCGACGAGTGCGACATCTTCGCCCGGCTGATCGCGGTGCTGACCGGCCTCGGCCCGGACGCGGATCTCGACGCCGTGGCCGAAGGCGATCTGCGCACCGCGCTGGAGGCGTTGGCCGGCAACGCGTCCAGCCCCGTGCACGGCACCGACGTCGGCGCGCTGCGGGCCGAGCTGGACGGCGGCACCCACGCCGAACGCATCCTTGACCTGCGGCTGCGCACCGGCCCGTACGGCGACTGGTTCGGCCGGGCGCCCGAGGGGCTGTCGCTGGCCCGGCTGCGCGACCACCCGCACGGCATCGATCTGGGCCCGTTGCGGCCGCGCCTGCCGGAGGTGCTCCGCACGCCGTCCGGCAAGGTCGAGCTGTGCCCCGAACCCATCGCGCACGAGGTCCGGCGGTTGGCCGAGGCCCCGGCGTCCGCCGGTGACGGGGAGTTCGTGGTGGTCGGCCGCCGGCACCTACGCTCCAACAACTCGTGGATGCACAACGTGCCGTCCCTGGTCAAGGGTCGGGACCTGTGCACGATCGTGGTCAACCGCGCCGACGCCGGGCGGCTCGGGCTGGTCGCCGGTGGTCGCGCCCGGGTGACCTCCCGGGTCGGCTCGGTGCAGCTGCCGGTCGAGGTCAGCGACGACATCGCGCCGGGCGTGGTGAGCATCCCGCACGGCTGGGGCCACGACCGGCCCGGGGCCGAACTGTCCGTCGCCCGGCGGCACGCCGGCGTCAACAGCAACATCCTCACCGACGACGTGCAGGTCGACCCGCTGTCGGGCACCGCCGTGCTCAACGGCGTGCCGGTCCAGGTGGCCCCGGCGGTCGCGTCATGACGGCCCTGCGCGAGCGGGTGTGCGGCATCGGCGACCTGCCGTTCGCCGCCGCGCAGGAGTACGCAGACCGACCGGCGCTGCGCGGGCGGCGCGACGGCGCCTGGGTCGACGAGTCCTTCGCCGACCTCGCCGCCAGGGTGCGGGAGGTGGCCCGCGGCTTCGTCGCGGCGGGCGTCGCGCCCGGCGACCGGGTGTGTGTGCTGGCCGAGACGTCTCCGGAGTGGACGTACGCCGGGCTCGCCGTGCTCGCGGCCGGTGGGGTGCTGGTGCCGATATACCCGTCGAGCTCGGCGCAGGAGTGCGCGTGGGTGATCGGCAACTCCGGCGCGCGACTGGTGGTCTGTGCGGACGCCGGCCAGCTCGCGAAGGTGGAGCGGGTGCGCGACCGGCTACCGGATCTCGCCGGCACGGTCCTGATCGCGGACGGCGGGCTGTCCCGTCTGGCCGCGACCGCGTCGTCCGATGTGGATGGTGAGCTGGTGCGCCGCCGCGCGGCGGTCTCCCCCGACGACCCGGCCCAGATCATCTACACGTCCGGCACGACGGGGCCGCCGAAGGGTTGCGTGCTGACCCACCGCAACTGGTTGACGCTGTGCGAGATCAACGAACGCACGGCATACGTCCGCCGCGGCGACGTGGTCTATCTCTTCCTCCCGCTGGCCCACGTGTTCGCCCAGATCACCCAGTTCGCCTGCCTCGACGCGGGCGCGACGCTGGCCTACTTCGGCGGCGACCTGCGCCGGGTCGTGCCGGAGCTCGCCGAGGTCGCGCCGACGTTCCTGCCATCGGTGCCGCGGATCTTCGAGAAGCTCTACACCGCACTGGGCGCCGGCGGCGCCGGCGATCCCGCGGCGCTGTCCGCCGCCGTACGCGGGATCTTCGGCGGTCGGCTGCGAATGGCACTCAGCGGTGCCGCGCCGATCTCGCCCGCCGTGCTCGAGTTCTTCGCCGCGGCCGGAGTTCCGGTGCTCGAGGGCTACGGCATGACCGAGACGACCGGCGTCGGCACGGTCAACCTGCTCGACCACCACCGGCTGGGCACGGTCGGCGTCGCGGCGCCCGGAACGCGCATCCGCATCGCGGACGACGGTGAGGTGCTGATGAGCGGGCCGCACGTGTTCGCCGGCTACTGGCGCGACCCGGACGCGACCGCGGAGGTCCTTGTCGACGGATGGGTGCACACCGGCGACCTCGGCGCGCTGGACGCCGACGGGTTCCTCACCATCACCGGGCGCAAGAAGGACGTCATCATCACCGCCGGCGGCAAGAACATCGCCCCGGCCAACCTGGAGAACGACCTACGGCAGTCGCGCTGGATCTCACATGCGATCGTGTACGGCGACCGCCGACCGTACCCCGTGGCGCTGCTGACCCTGGATCTCGAAGAGATCGTGCCGTGGGCGCGGGAGCGCGGGATGGCGCCCGACCCGGCCGCGCTCGCCGGCTCCGCGGAGGTGCGCAGGCTGCTCCAGGCGGTGGTGGACGACGCGAACGCCCGGTACGCCCGGGCGGCCCAGGTCAAGCGGTTCGCCGTCCTCGACCGCGACCTGACCCAGGACCACGGCGAGCTGACACCGACCCTCAAGGTGAAGCGCGCCGCCGTGCACGCCAACCACGCCGCGGTCATCGCCCGGCTCTACGAGGGTGACCCCGATGGACGCCCCTGAGCTGCGCGATCGGGTGCGGAGGTTCCTCGCCGACCACGACGCCGCCGGTGATCGGCTGGCGTTCCTGCGGGCCCGGTTCGACGCCGGGCTCGCCTGGGTCGCCTTCCCGGAAGGGCTGGGCGGCCTCGGCGCGCCGCGCGCGCTGCAACCGGAGGTCGACGACGCGTTCGCGGCGGCCGGCGCTCCCGACAACGAGCCGCTGCGCATCGGGATCGGGCTGGGCATGGCGGCGCCGACCATCCTGCGGCACGGCTCCGACGCCCAACGGGAACGGTTCCTGCGGCCGTTGTGGACCGGAGAGGAGGTCTGGTGCCAGCTCTTCAGCGAGCCCGGTGCCGGGTCCGACCTCGCCGCGCTCGCGACCCGCGCCGTCCGCAACGGCGACGACTGGACCGTGACCGGCCAGAAGGTGTGGACGTCGATGGCGCACGAGGCCCGATGGGGCATCCTCATCGCGCGCACCGACCCGGACGTGCCCAAGCACCGCGGCATCACGTACTTCGTTTGCGACATGCGGGCGCCGGGCGTCGAGGTGCGACCGCTGCGTCAGATCACCGGCGAGGCCGAGTTCAACGAGGTGTTCCTGACCGACGTGCGGCTGCCGGACACCCTCCGCCTCGGCGAGGTCGGCGACGGCTGGCGCGTCGCGCGCACGACCCTGATGAACGAGCGGGTCGCGATCGGCGGTGGCGCGGCGCCCCGCGAGTCCGGCATGATCGGGGTGGTGGCGTCGACCTGGCGGGCCCGGCCGGAGCTGCGCACCAGCGGGCAGCACGACGCGCTGATGCGCCTGTGGGTGGCGGCGGAGGTCGCCCGGTTGGCAGGGCAACGGCTGCGCGAGCAGCTCGCCGCGGGCCAGCCGGGAGCCGAGGGCTCCGCGGCGAAGTTCGCATACGCCCGGCTCAACCAGGAGATCTCCGGCTTCGAGCTGGAGCTGTTGGGCGATGAGGGCCTGTACTACGACGACTGGACGATGCGGCGGCCTTCCATCGTGGACTGGCAGTACCGCTCGCCCGGATACCGGTACCTGCGCGCCAAGGGCAACTCGATCGAGGGCGGCACGTCGGAGATCCTCGCCAACATCATCGCCGAACGCGTGCTGGGCCTGCCGCCGGAGATCCGCGTCGACGTCGACGTGCCGTGGAAGGAGCTGCCACGATGACGCTCCTGTACAGCGACGTCGAGGAGGAGCTGCGCTCGGCGGTGCGGCGGCTGCTCGACGAGCGCAGCCCGTGGACCGCCGTGCTGGCCCGGGTCGGCGGCGCCGAGGCGTACGACCCGGCGTTGTGGCGGGCCCTCGCCACGGACGTCGGGTGCGCCGGGCTGGCCGTGCCGGAGAAGCTCAACGGTTCCGGCGCGTCGTGGCGGGAGGCCGCTGTGGTGGCCGAGGAGCTCGGCCGAGCCGTGGCGCCGGTGCCCCATCTCGGCGCCGCAATGGCCACGGCGGCGCTGCTCGCGGCGGTCGACGACGGCGCGCCCGACGGCCTGCTCGCCGCGGTGGCCGCGGGCGACACGACGGCCGTGTTGGTGCTCCCGCTGGCGACACCGCCCGCGACGCCGGTGCCGGCCACGGTGACCGCCGCGCACGGCGCCGTGACCGGCGTGGTCACGGGCGTCGCCGACGCGCTCGCCGCCGACCTGCTCGTCGTGCCGACCGTCGACGGACTGTGGGCGGTCGACGCCGCCGACGCCCGGCTGGTGGCCCGGACCACGTTGGACCTGACCCGGCGGCTGTGCGACGTGGCGTTCGACTCCGCGCCCGCCCGGCCTCTGGCCGGTACCGACACGGTCGCACCCTGCTGGCGGGCGGCGTTGCGGGTCGGTGCCGTGCTGCTCGCCGCCGAGCAGGTGGGCGTCGCCGCCTGGTGCCTGGACGCCACGGTGGCCCACCTCAAGGTCCGCCACCAGTTCGGCCGGCCGGTGGGCGCGTACCAAGGGCTGAAGCACCGGCTCGCGGAGCTGTGGGTGGCGATCACGCAGGCGCGTGCCGCCGCCCGTTACGCCGCCGGGTGTGTCACCGACGGCGACCCGGACGCGCCGGTCGCCGTCGCGGTCGCGCAGGCGCACTGCTCCCCCGTCGCCGTGCGGGCGGCCGAGGAATGCGTCCAGATGCACGGCGGGGTCGGGTTCACCTGGGAACACCCGGCGCACCTGTACCTGAAGCGGGCCAAGAGCGCGGCGATCGCGCTCGGCACGGCGCAACGGCACCGGGCGGCGCTGGCCGCACTTGTCGACCTGCCGGGCTGAGCGGTGGACGCGAACCGGATCGACGGCTCGGTCGCCCTGGTGACGGGCGGTGGACGCGGCATCGGCGCGGCCCTCGCGGCGCGGCTGGCCGCGCTCGGCGCCCGGGTGGTGGTCGCGGACCTGGACGTCACCGCGGCAACGGCCGTCGCGGACCGGATCGGCGGCTCGTCGGTGCGGTGCGACGTGAGCCGGCTCGAGGACAACGTCTCGGCGGTGGCGTCGGCCGTCGAGACCTACGGTGGCCTCGACGTCGTCGCGCTCAACGCCGGTGTGAGCACCGGCTACGACCCCGACTTCTCGACCGCCCGCTACCGCCGGGCGATGGCGGTCAACGTCGACGGCCCGGTGTTCGGCGCGCACGCCGCGCGGCCGGCACTGCGCGCCCGTGGCGGCGGCGACATCATCGCCACCGCCAGCCTCGCCGGCCTCGACCCGGCGCCGCTGGATCCGATCTACTCGGCGGGCAAGGCCGCCGTCGTGGGGCTGGTGCGCGCGCTCGGGCCGGCGTGGGCGGCCGACCGCATCCGGGTCAACGCGCTATGCCCCGGCTTCACCGACACGAAGATGGTCGACCCGCTGCGCCGCTCGCTGGCCGAGGAGGGTATGCCGTTGATGCCCGTCGACGCGGTCGTCGACGCGTTCCTCGCCGCGCTGTTCGGCGACCGAACCGGCGAATGCTGGTTCGTGCAGTTCGGGCGCCGGGCCGAACCGTTCCGGTTCCCCCGGGTGCCCGGGGTTCGCGCGGCCGGCGCGCGCCTGGAAGGGTAGGCGACATGCGCGCGATCGTCGTCACCGAGTTCGGCGGCCCGGAGGTCCTCGTCGCGACCGACGTCCCGGAACCGGTGCCCGGCCCGGGGCGGCTGCTCGTCTCCGTCGACCGGGCGGGGGTCAACTACGCCGACACCCACCAGGCCGAGAACTCGTACCTGTCCCCCACGACGTTGCCGATGATCCCCGGCGGGGAGGTGGTCGGGCGCACCGCGGACGGGCGGCGGGTGGTCGCCATGCTGGCCGGCGGCGGCTACGCGGAGCGGGCCGTCGCCGACCCGGAGTCCGCGTTCGAGGTGCCCGACGCGGTCGACGACGTGACCGCGCTGGCCGTGGTGGTGCAGGGCCTCACGGCGTGGCTGTTGCTGCGCCGCAGCGCGCATCTCGAGCCCGGTGAGAGCGTCGTCGTGCACGCGGCGGCCGGCGGGGTCGGCAGCCTCGCGGTGCAGCTGGCAAAGGCGTGGGGCGCCGGGCGGGTGATCGCGACCGCCAGCTCGCCGGCGAAGCGCGACGTCGCGCTCTCGCTCGGCGCGGACGTGGCCGTGGACGCCGAGGCGGCGGACATGACCGCGACGCTGCGGGAGGCCAACCGCGGCCGCAAGGTCGACGTGGTGCTGGACATGACCGGCGGCCGGGTGACCGATCAGAGCCTGGCGGCGCTGGCACCGCTCGGACGGCTGGCCTTCTACGGAATGGCCAACCGCCAGCCGCCGAAGCCGGTGGCACCGGCCAACCTCCTGGCCCATTCCACGACTGTCGCCGGTATGTGGCTGCCGCACGCCTACCGGGCGCCCGGCCTGGTGCCGCGCGCGATGGCGGAGCTGTTCGACCTCGCCTCGACGGGCGCGTTGCGTGCCGTAGCCGGCGGGGAGTATCCGCTGTCGCAGGCCCGCAAGGCGCACGAGGACCTGCGCTCGCGCCGCACCACCGGAAAGCTGGTGCTCGACCCGTCCCGGTGAGGCGGGCCGGTGGCCCCGGACTGCTCGGTGAACGGGCGGCCGGACGGCTGCGCCCCCGGCCGCGTATGGGGGTGGCGATCGGGGGCGCCCCATATATATCAGCGCTGGGCCGCCGGCGGATGTTACTCGTTGGTTGCCGCCTACCGGACCGCGATCAGCCACTCGCCGGTCTTCGGATCCACCATGCCGTGCCGGACCGCCGCCGTCGCGACCTCCAACCGGGAGTGCGCGCCCATCTTCGTCAGCACGCACTGAATGTGGCACCTCGCGGTGGCAGTCGCGATGCCGAGCGAACGGGCCACCTTCCGGGTGTCGCCGCCGCACACCAAGGCGCTGAGCACCTGGCGTTCCCGTGGCGTAAGAAACGCGGCGAGGCGGTGCACGTCGTCCGTGGCGCGGCGGCACCTGGTGGGGGTGCGCGGCCCCACCGGCGCCGGGTCGGGCCACACCGGTTCACCCGCGTACACCCGGTCCAGCAGGCCGATGATGTCGTTGACCGGCTTGTGCTTGTCGGCGATCGCGCTGGCGCCCGCCGCGCGCGCGACCCGGATCAGCGTCGGGTCGGCGTCCTCCGCGAGCAGGACGATGGAGGTGCCGGCCGCCACCCGGCGCACCTCCGCCAGCCGGTCAAGCGGGCGGTCCACCCCGGACGCGACGTCGAGGAGCAGGACGTCGACCCGGTGCTCCCGTAGCACGGCGGTGGCCTCGTCGACCGTCCGCGCCACCGCCACGACCTCGCGTCCCCGCGCCGTCAACACGTGAGCGAGCACCTCCGCCAAGAGGATGTGGTAGTTGCACAGCAGGACCCGCATCAGCCGGCCGTCCCGTCCGTCAGCGGGACGGGGAGCGCGGCGGGCAACCGCAGGCGTACGCAGCAGCCTCTCAGCGGCCCGCTGCCGAACCCCAGCGTTCCGCCGGCGGCATCGGCGAGGTCCCGAGCGACGCCGATCCCCAGCGCCGAGGTCCCCGGCTCACACCGTCCGAATCCCGGCCCGTCGTCGTCGATCTGGATCACCGCCCACTCGTCCTCCACCCCGACCGCGACCCGGACCTCGCCGGCCGGGCCGGCCGCGCGCGCGGCGTTTCCGACGAGGTTGCGCACCGCCCGCCAGAACGCGAGCGCGTCGACCCGCGCGTACGCCTCGCGGGCCTCGATCCTGATCTTCGCCGGGGTCGACAGGCGCCCGGCGATGACGACGTCGGCGGCGATGATGTCGAGCCGGACCGGTCCGGTCGAACGGGCCGTGGATTCCACACCGGACAGGCCGCGGTCGGCGGCGAACAGCAATTGGCGCAGCAGCTGCGCCTCGCCGAGGATCTCCTCGGCCATGCGCCGGCCCCGCGGCCCGACGTCGTCCGCGCCGCACAGCAGGGACGCGAGCAACGCGATGGTCGCCACTTCGTGGCGGATGTCGTGGTTGATCTGGCGCTGGAGCCGCGCGGACTCCTGGAGTCGCTCCTCGCGGCGCGCTCCCGGTCGGTCTGCGTGTGGTCCCGGGTCGACCAAGGCGTGCACGGGCTCATCCCCTCCGGCGTCCGGCAGTGGACCTTGACCGCGCTCCCCAGCGCACAGCTTGTAACTACTTCTACCCGTTCAGTCGCTGTCCGGACAGGGGTCCGTACGGGCATTGCTAAGCAGCCGTTAATCCACACTTAAGACGCCGTTGAACCGGATGAAGCCTTGGTGCGTGAAGCACTACCGGGGGTCGAGGGCCGGCAGCACCGCGAAGACCAGCGCCACCAGCAGGATCCGGGCAGCGACCACACCCACTGCGGAGCCGGTGCGATGGCGCAACCAGGCAAGCGGGTAGCCGACTCCGTACGCGACGGCCAGCACCGGCACCGATGCGTACCCGGCGAAGGCGGCGGCGTAGGTGGCGGCCGCCAACGGCACCGCCGCCCGGCCGGCCACCTCCGCCATGGCGGGAACCACCAGTCCCCTGTAGAGCACCTCGTCGGGAACGACCGCCACGGCGAGCAGCATCACCACGACGAGCGGCGGCAGGCCGACGCCTTCCACAGGGGCCGGGACCAGCAGGTAGACGGGCAGCGACAGCGGCACCGCCACGAGCCCGATGGCGGCCTGGACACGCCAGCCACCCACGCCGCGCTCCAGCAGGCCCCAACCGGCCGGACGACCCCGGGCCGCGAGCGCCACGGCCACCGCGGTTGGTACCGCCAGCACGGCCAGCCGGACGGCCGGCGCCAGGTCGGCACCCGGCGCAGCCAGGCTGAGCAGTCGAATGGTCGGGACGGCCACCAGCACGGGCAGCAGCACGCCGGCGCGCTCGTCGCGAACCAACCGCCGCGCCGCGCAGACGCCCAGCGCCAGCAGGGCGAAGGTCACCGCGGCGCCGGGCACCGAGATGGCCACCAGGAGCTCCGCCGCCGTGAGGACGGCGACGTAGCCGGCCAAAACGCGGGCCGCCGCGCGGGGCGGCAGCGTGCCTCCCACGGCGGGAGCGGCCGGCGCACCGACGGGCGACAGGCTAGGAGAGGTCACGGAACCGCTCCACGACGATCAGGACGAAGACGAGCAGCAACGGGGCGGCCACCAGGTCCAGCAGGCGCAGCCCGTCCCGGCTGGGGAACGGCTCACCGCTCTGCCAGACCACTCGGACCACGAGCGCGACAAGCACCGTCACCAGCAGCACGACACCGGCGGTCCGCGACGACGCGGGGTCGCCGTGACCGAGGAACTCCAGCATGGACGGCGCAACCGGCGGCGTCATCGGGAGCCTCCCGTGCGGAACGCGTCGACGGCCGCGGCCAGCGACGCCACGGCCGCCAGCGCGGAGATCCCGAGCGTGGGCGACCACACGGACGCATAGATCATCAACTGGGCGACGATGGCGCCGAGCGCGAGGCTGAACCCAATCCCGAGGAGAACGACCATGGGCCGGTCGCGCAGTCGGAGGAGCCGGATGACGGCGATGCCGGGAGCCGTGGCGACGTACGCGAGCACAGGCACCGCGCGGATCCACGCCGGCGCGTCGAGCACCACCAATGCCAGCACGACCGGACCTGCCAGCAGGAGCACCAAGGGTACGAGGTACGGACGCCATCCCTCCCCGCCCCCGGCCGTCGAGGCAGCCTCGGCCCCGGCCACGACGCGTAGGCCGCCCGGAGCACGGCCGGCACTGCGCTCGTCGTCGTTCACAGACAGCTCAGTCACCGGATCCTCCGGTTCCACGCGGCGCGAGGATGAAGATCTTCGCGTCGTCGCGCTCGTAGACGGGCCGGAACCGGCCCGATTCCACCACCTGCCGCTCGATCGCGGCACCCCAGCCTGGCGGCTTGCCGAGGAACACCTCGCCGAAGACGTACTGACCGCTGGTCAGGATGAGGTACGCCCCGCGCGGGTTGGCCTCCATCGCCTTCTCGATGGCCGCCAGGCTGTCCGGTCCGAGGTCCTCGCCGAGCGGGGTGTACCGGTACTGCTCCAGATCCCGGTAGCGCCACGGGACGTTCGAGGTGATCGCCACGAACGTGACGCCCGGGGTGGCGTGGTCGTACAGCCACTCGACGGCTCGCAGGTCCGCGGGCCGTACCCGTTCGAAGCCCTCGTTGCCGTACCGGGCGACGAAGAAGGCGCCGGTGAGGCAAACGCTCAGCAGCGCCGCCACCACGGCGGCCGGCACCGCGTGCCTCGGCGGCCACACCGGCACGATCAGGCCTACGACCAGCACGACCACGAAGGGCAGGGCGAACGTGTAGACCCGCAAGAAGACCTCTCCGCCGTAGCTCTGCAGGAACAGCAGGAAGAACGGCGCGCCCGCGAGAACGAGGACGGCCAGGTCACCGCGCCCGCGCCGCAGGATCCGCCACGCTCCCAACGCTGCCAGGCACCACAGGGCCAGTGCGAACAGTTGGCGGACGCGCAGGACGATCAGGTGCCCCGGGTCGCCCTGGACGCGTTCGCCGACACCCTTGTCCACCGTGCGGCCGATCTGACCCAGCGAGCCGAACATGTCGTGCAGGTGACCCGACCAGTACGCCACCGTGAGGTAGCTGATATACGCGACCAGGATGACGGCCAACAGGACGGGCAGTGCCCGCGCGGCCGACCGGCGCGCCACGACCAGGGCGGTGACGGCGACCAGGGTCGCCATGGGGGTGAGCTGGTGGCTCGCGGCGCTGGCGATGAATATCACCAGCAGCGCGGCCATGAGGCCGACGCGCGCCCCGCCGGCGAGCGGCGGGGGTTCCGGCTCGTGCAGCAGCTGCGACGACGGCAATCCCGCCAGGCGTCGCACCGGCCGCAAGCTCAGCCATGCCGGCCGGTACGAGCGGCGGCGGGCCCGCTCGATGCGGGACAGCCGGAACCAGATCAACAGGATCGCGAGGATCAGCAGATAGAAGAGGTAGTTCAGGCCCTGTGGGGCGAAGTAGTCCTGACCCACCCAGCTGGCCGGATAGAAGAACCAGGCCGCCAGCCAGGCGCCTCGGGCGTCGGCGCCGGTGGCCAGGGCCAAGCGGTGGACGACGGCTCCGAACAGCAGGTTCAGCACGACCGGGGTCCAGCCGAGGAGCGGTAGCGCGTCCCGCAGCCCGGCGGCCCGGGTCGTCATCGCGGCGAGCGCGAAGAACCCGGGCCAACTGAAACGGGCGTCCAGCCCCGGCAGGATTCCTCCGGTTCGCGCGATGTAGTCGGTGAACCCGACGTGCAGCCACGCCGGGACGAAGCGCGGCACCGGTTCGACGATCGTCGCGGCCCCGTGGAGCAGAACGGCGAAGACGGTCAGGTGCCCGGCGAGCAGCCGGGCGTCGAGTGACGCGGTGAAGAACAGCGCGGCGACGAACCCGGCCGTCAGCAGCCCGAGTGCCACGTACAGTCCCGCCGGCAGCGCATCGACCAGGCCGAGCGAGCCGATGTCGTCCGGCACCGTCCCGGCGAGCGCGACCAGTCCGAGAGCGAGCGCCAGTGGCGGCGGCGACCAGCGCAGCGCGGTGACCGCCGCCGTTCGCCACCGTCCGGCGTTCGCCGCAGCGGTTGCCTGGACCGCCCCCGGTCCGGTCACCGCTCGCTCCGCAGGACGCGGGCGAGGCCCGGCAGGATCGCCGCGCCGACGGCGAGCTGCGCGGTGAGGTAGGCGGCCGCCACGCCGGTCACGCCCCAAGCAGGCATGGTGAGCAGGGCGAGGGACAGCACGACGGCGGCGGTGGCGGACTGGACCAGCACGATCCGACCGACCTTGCGCTGCACCCGGCTGATCGCGACGTAGACGGTGACAACGAACTTGGGCACGACCGCCAGGGCGAAAAGCCGCAGTACCGCACCGCTCGCGTCCGCGTACCGCGTGCCGAACAGCGCGAGTAGCAACGGCGCGCACAGGTACAACAGCAGCGCGCCCGGGACGAACACGGCCAGTCCGCGGCCCAGCACCTGCCGCCCGTACCGGGCCAGGCGGGACTCGTCGGCGGCACTCTCCACCGTGAGGGACGTGCCGAAATGGTAGGCGACCAGCTCCACCGAGCTGCCGAGTAGCCAGCCGACGTAGAACACGGCGTTGGCCTCGGCGCCCAGCGCGGCGGTGACGAGCACCGGAAGGGCGTTCGTGTGGACCTGGAGGAACAGGTAGCCGATGTAGTCCAGCGTGATGAACCGCAGCACAACCGACCGTGCGGGCAGCGTCGCGGTGGCGAGTCGGGCACGCAGCCGCGGCAGGAGGCGGCGGAAGACAACGAGGTTGACCGGCGCGAGGCTCAGCATGACCGGGACGGTCCACGATGCGAAGATTCCGTGGCCGGGGACGGCCGACGCCAGGAGCACCAGGAGAGCAATCTTGGCGACGCCGAAGGCGGCGTTCTCCACCGGCACCCACACCGCACCGCGCAGCGCGGTCAGCACGCTGTCCTGCAGGGTGAAGACGCTCCACGCGGCCACCGACAGCACGAAGACCACGGCCATCGGCAGACCGGGCGAAAGCGGACTGCTGCGGCCGGTCACCGCCGGCGCGATGATCAGGAACGCCGATCCGATCAGCAGCGCCGCGGCGCAGCTGGCCAGGTAGGCGGTGCCGATGAGCCGGCCGGCGGTGGCGCCCGCCGCCGGCAGGAACCGGGCCAGCGCGCCGTTGAGGTTGAGTTGGGACAGGCTGCTCAAGAATGTCATCGTCGCCACGGCCGCGGCGCCGGCGCCGAGCTCGCGCGGCGCGTACAGCCGCGCCGCAAGGACCCAGTACCCGATCCCGAGGACCGAGCTGACCACCGTGTTGACGGTCAATGCGTAGACGTTGAGTGACAGCGGATCGCGTAGCTGGGCGCGCAGGCTCGCGGTGACCCCGACAGCGACGTCCGGCGCGGGCGGCGCCGTCGGCACCATCACCGCCCCCGCGCGGCGTCCACGGCGCAACGCGCGCGCCGGTAGGCACGCCAACCGCGCGTACGCAGCCGCTCCCCGCGCCACGCCGCCGGATGGCACCGGCCGGTCAGGACCGCCTCGATCCCACCCGCACCGGTGTGCCGCTCGACCAGCACGCGCGCGATGGCGAACACGTCGTCCTGCGGATGGCTCAGCGCGTTCTTCACCGCGCAGGCGGCGGTGTAGCCGGCGGCGAGGACGGCCCGGCGGACCCGGCGGTCGTGGTAGCCGTACGGGTAGGCGAAGGAGGTCACCGGCGCGCCCAGCCGGTCCTCCAGGATCCGCCGGCTCGTCGCGGTCTCGACCCGCAGGGCCTCCGAGTTCATGCAGTCGAGTTCGCGGTGCGTGTGGCCGTGGGACCCCACCTCGACCCCGGCGTCGCGCAGCGCGGCGAGCTCGTCCCAGCGCAGCGTGGGACCGGCCTCGTGGACGGCGCCGACCCGGGACGTGATGACGAAGGCGGTTGCGTCGATTCCGTAGCGTCGCAGCGCCGGCAGCGCGGCGTGGCCGAGGTCGGCGAAGCCGTCGTCGAAGGTGACCAGCACCGGTCGGGCCGGAAGGGGCGCCCGCCGGCGCAGCAGATCGGCGTATTCCCTCACCGTGAGGGGCCGGTGTCCGCGCTGCCGCAGCAGTGCCATCTGTTCGTCGAAGTCGCCGGGCGAGACGGACCAGCGCAGGGTGCCGTCGCGTCGCTCGTCGCTGACGCTGTGGTAGCAGAGGACGGGTACGACGGTCATCAGCGGCTCCCGCCGGTGTGGGTGATCCAGGCGCTCCACGCGTAGCGCACCGGCCCGGCCGCAATCCCGCACAGCTCGAGCAGCGTCAACGACGGTGGATACCCGCGCCGCCTGTGCGCGTTCTTCGCGGAGGCCGGCCGCACCGCGTACGCGATGCCGGCCGGGAACCGCCGCAGCAGCTCCCGGCGGCCGCCGCGGTCGATCACCAGCCGCTTGGCGATCACGGCGCCCAGCCCCACACCGTAGTCGTACACCGTGCGCCGCAGCGCGCGCAGCTCCCGTTTGTGGGTGTGCCACACGATGGCCGACGGCTCGTACACCAGCGCGTGCCCGGCGAGGACCACGCGCAGGAGCGCGTCGATGTCCTCGCCGGCGCGCACCGCGCCACCGGAGCCCAGCGCCGGGTCGAAGCCGCCCAGCTCGCGCAGGACGTCGGCGCGGAATGCCATGTTCGCCCCCGAGCCGTACGACCCCGGAAGGTACGGGTAGAGGGAGCCGGGCCCCGCCGGCACCCGCCGCACGCCGGCGTCGTCGGCCACGCTGAAACCCGTGCGGTCGAAGCGGCGGCGAGCACACCCCTTCCCGAAGCCACCGTACTGCTCGATCAGCACCTGGGCCGGGGTCTCCATCTCCGCGGGCAGGATGTGGCCCGTGACCGCGGCGACGGCCTCGTCGGCGAAGCCGTCGACCAGTGCCCGGAGCCATCCCCGGTCGACCAGGACGTCGTCGTCGGCGTAGGCGACGAGCTCGCCCCGCGCCTCGGCGAGGCCCCGGTTGCGGGCGTACGTCACGCCGCGCCGCGGTTCTTGCACGTGGCGCACAGGTAGGCCGGCGGCGGCCGCCTCGCGGACCACCTCGGCGGTGCCCGGCCGCTGCGGGGCGTTGTCGACCACCACCACCTCGTACCGCGGGTAGTCCTGCGCGCGCAGGGTATCCAGAGTCCGCCCCAGGACGTCAGCGCGGCCGCATGTCGGCACGACGACGCTGACGAACGGAGTCCGGCCGGGGGTCGCCGGGGGAGCTGGCGCGCAGGGACGCGCGTACGCCGGTCCGAGGCGCCGCGCGATCAGGTCCGCGAGCGCCTCGGCGTCGAGCCCGCCGGGGGGCAGGTCGATGTCGACCAGGCCGAGCGGCCGTCCGTCGCGCCGGACGAGGACCCGGGCGGCGCGGTAGCGGCGGCCGTCGGTGCAGTCGGCGTCGGGCAGCGCCGGCACGCCGTCGGAAAGCTCCACCGCGAGCACCCGCACGGGCCCCGGCCCGGCCGGTGTCCCGGCCGCCGCCGCGTCGGTCGCGCCGCGCAGCCGCGCGGCGAGGTAGCCGCCGGCCGTGACCGCCAGGCCCGACACGATGGCGCCGGCCCGCAGCAGCGCGGCCGCGTCCGCCGACGTCGCGCGCGCCTCGCGCCGCACCGCCCGCGGGAGAGTGCGGCGGGTGTAATGGCGCTCGGCCGACAGCCCCGCCCGCGCGCCGGCCAGGCGGGCCACGACGGCCTTGGACCGGCCCTCCGAGAAGCAGCGGCGGCGGAAGTAGCGCCACGTCGCGCGGTCGGCGGTGACCCGGTGCCGGACACGGGCGGACGGCTCGTACAGGATGACGCCGTCCGGGTGCCGTCGGCGCAGGCGGATGCAGAGCTCCGTCTCCTCGCACCCCACCGGCACCGTTCCGACCCGGCCCAGCGCGGGGTCGAAGCCGCCCACGCCGTCCAGGGCGGCCCGCCGGAACGACATGTTGCAGCCGATCAGGTTGCGCACCGGGGTGGCCCGCACCGGCTGGCCGGTGAAGCTGCACCCCACCACCCAGTCGAACTCGGGAGGCAGCCAGCGCGGCCGGCGCCCGTCCCAGGCCGGCACGGCGCTGCCGCCCACCGCGAGGACCGCCGGGTCGCGGTAATGCGGCACCAGCCGGGCGAGCCAGTCCGGCTCGGCCTCGGCGTCGTCGTCGACGAACGCGACGATCTCGCCGGTCGCCGCGGCGAGGGCCGTGTTACGCGCTCCGGACAGACCTCGCGGGCCGGCGTTGGGCAGCACGGTGACGCCCGGAAACGCCCGCGTCGCGCGGTCGAGGAGCCTGGGGTTGTGGTCGATGACGAGCACGACCAGAGCCGGTGCCGCTTCCTGCGCCAGGACGGCCGCGACGGCCTTGGAAAGGTCGTGCCAGCGGCGCTCGGTGTAGGCGCACACGACGACCGTCACGGTGGGCGTCCTAGGCAACGGCCATGACGTGTTCGATGTTGCCACGTAGCCAGCGTGGGTTGTCACGGTGACCCTCCGAGTCGATGAACAGCGAAACATGCCGCAGCCAGTACAGGAGCACGGCGGGTCGGGCGGGGAGGCCACCGAGCCACCGGTCCAGCCGGTCGGCGGGGACGCCGAGCGCCGAGGCCGGACCGTCCCGCAGGGCGTGGACGACGACATCGCCGAGCTCCTCCCCCGTGACGAGCCGGCGGCCCAGGACGCGCAGGTGCAACAGGTCGTGCAGGGCGAGGCCGGAACCCGTTGCACGGTCCCAGTCCACGACACCGGTCAAGGTCGGTCCGTTGACGAGCAGGTTGCCGGGCCAGAAGTCGCCGTGGATCCAGCAGGTGCGGATGCACCGTCCGGCCAGGGCCTGACGCAGCTCCGCGCGCAACCGGTCGACGGCGGGGAGATACGCGCGCCGGCGGCGGCGCGTGACGCAGAACGCCTCCAGCCGGCTCACCGGCGCGTCCACCCACGTCGCGACGGTGTCGGCGTCGGGTGTGGACGGCTCCGCCGTGCGGTCGTGCAGCTCACCGATCAGCATCGTCGCCGCGTCGAGCAGCCCCGTCGCTCGCCCCCGCCGCACGGATCGCGCCGCCGGGGTCCCGGGTAGCGCCTCCTCCACCCAGTACGGGCGTCCGCTCACCTCGCCCCGCCCGGCCGGGCGCGGGACCACCACCCACCAGCCGCGCAGCCGGTCGTCGCGGTGCAGCGCGGCCAGCACGTCGGCCTGGCGGCGCAGGCTGTCCCGGCCTTCCGCGGTACATGGCATCTTGACCACGTACCGCAGGCCGCTGGTGGCGCGACTGACTGTCGCGACGGCGACCGCCGTGTCCGTGACGGTCACCGCGTCGGTCCGCCAGCCGGCGCCGGCGCCGGGCACGGCGGCGGTGACGAGCCGTGGTGCGGCCGCGCCGAGCCACGCCCGCCGCGGCGCCCACCGCACGGCGCCGACGGGGCTCACCGGTGGCTCCTGGCCTGGTATAGCCGCCACACGTGGGCGACGGCGTCGCGGCGGACCGCCTCGGCCGGCCGGTCCGCGTCGATGCGCGCCACCCGCGGCAGGGTAGCGACGATGCGCGCGTACTGCCGGCGTTCGGCCTCCAGGTGGTCGGCGTCGTACTCCCCCGACCGGGCGTGCATCACGTGGCCGGGAGCGTCGAGGAGGATGACGAGATCGGGTGCCGGGCAACAGCGGCTCAGCACGGCGAAGTAGGGGCGCTTCAACCAGGTGAGCCCTCCTCGCGGGGGCAACCGGGCGTCGTACACGTAACGGTCGAACAGCACGAGGCGGCCCAGCGCGCGATGGCGCAGCGCGACCAGGTAGCGCCGCCAGACGGCGAACGGCCGCCGCACGACGCGCAGGGTGGTCGCGACCCGACCCGACGGCGCATCCGTGGTCGGCCACAGTCCCATGTAGACACCGCGGACCGGGAAGTAGAAGGCGGAAGCCACGCCCGCGGCCAGGGTGGATTTGCCGCAGCCGTCCGGTCCGAGCAGCGCCACGGCGGCGCCGCGGCGGCTCCACGCCTGCAGGGGTCGCTCGACCGCCCGCAACGCCGCCGCCACGGCACGGTTGAGCGTGACCGCTGCGGGCGCGGCGCGCCGCCACGCCCGCGCGACGCGCGGGCCGGTGGCGGCCAGCGCCCGCCAGTCTCCGCAGCGGGCGTGCGCCAGCAGTGTCCGTGACGGGATGGCGGGCGGGAGCGCGCGCCGCAGCGGGCTGTCGAGCGAGGCCCCCGATGCCAGCCGGCGCAGCCGGCGCAGGTGGCGGTCGGCGAAGGCGCCCTTGTCGAGCAGGCAGTGCAGCAAGAGCATCCAGAACTCGTCCCCCGGCGCGAGGACCCAGGCGCCGTCCACCCGGCGGCGACGCGCCAGGCAAGCCGGCGCCGCGGCGGTCCGGAACTCCACACGGCGCCCGAAGCTCACCTCGGTGACCAGGTCGAACTCCACCCAGGTGGCGGTGGCGTCGTCCAGGCCGAGGAAGAACGCGTGTGTGCCGCGGCCGTACCCGCGCAGGCGGACAAGACCGTGCGCGGCGAGCACACCCGCGGCCCGCGTGCGATCCGCGGCCGCGACGAGGACGTCCACGTCGCCCCCGCCCGAGCTGCCGCGCACGAGCGACCACGTCACGCCGGCGCCGTCGAGCGCCGCGAGAACCGTACGGGTGAGGGGACGCGCGTCCAGCTGCGGGCGGATGTCGGGACCCGCCTGCACCACCATCGCCTCCGTCACGTTGGTGCCTCCTCACCCCGCCGGCGGCGGCTGTTCGCGCAGGCATAGGTCGACCGCCGGACGCCACCATCCCGGCGGCTCCTGCGGCGCGCCGGCGGGCAGCTCGACATAGCGCAGCTCGAACGGCTCGAGCCGCAGCCGGAGACCTTGGATCCGCACGGTGGCCGCCGCCCCGCCGGTGTTCACGACGAGCAACGCCGTGCGGCCGTGCAGGACCCCCACCTGTTCCAGTGGCCAGGACACGAGGTCGTCGGCGGGATCGGCCAGCAGCTGCTGCATCCTGGCCAGGGCTTCGGCGAGGACGGTGGGTTGCCCGCCGCCGGCCAGCTCCGTCGGGCCCCATAGCGTCGGCGGGCGCTCGGCTGCCGTGTCGGCGGGGTGCTGTGGCTGCCAGTAAAGCGCCACGGAAGCCTTCTCCTCGACCATGTACAGCAGCGCGCCAACGACCGCGGCCGACAGCATCGGCTGGTCCTCCGGTCCACCGCGTCCGATGTGGAACTCGCTCCACCAGATCGGCAACCTCGTCCGCTCGCGCAGCCACCGCGTGATGGCGCCGAAGATGGCGCTCTGGACGACGCCGGAAGCCACCGGACCGCCGTCGCGGGTCACCGCGCCACCGTCGATGGCCACGAAGTCGGCGCCGTTCTTGTGGAGCAGCCAGTACTCCAGCGCGTCGAGGCTGCGCCGGTCGACCGTGCCGCATTCGCCGGACAGGGTCGACGGCCGGCCCCCGGCCTCGCGGTCCGCCCACGTGTCGACCACCACGTACGGCCCGCCGACCGCCAGTGTCCGGTCGTAAGCCTTGAGCGCGTCGTACACCGTGTTGTAGAAGATCGTGTACGACTCGTAGTCCCACCGGTTCCGGGTGTCGTCCCAAAAGCCCTTGAGCTCGTTCCACACCACGAAGTGCCGTACGTCCGGATAGCGACGGGCGACCGCGACGGCCAGCGCGGCGAAGTCCGGGTAGTGCTCCGGTCGAGGTGCCTCGTGAAGGCGGTTCCAGTCGGTCTCGCCGGCCCGCCCACCCTTCATCCAGTCCGGCGCGCAACACAGGGTCAGCACCGGTATGCCGCCCGTGGACCGGATGAGCGCCATCCGGCGGTCCAGCGACGACCAGTCGTACACACCCGGGCTGGGTTCCGGGTTCAACGTCCCCCACCCGAAGATGTGCTGGTTCTGGTAGGTCGCCGTCGCGGTCAACACCGTCCGCGCCACGCCGAGCGCCTTGGCGCTGCCCCACGGGTCCAGCGAGTACTGGGTGTGCGTCACGCCGACGTCGAGCCGGTCGCGGTGGGTACGCAGCGGCCGCGCGTCCTGCCAGGGATAGCCGCCGCCCCGGGGCGCCTGTACCACGCCCGGTGAATCTCCGGCGGAACCGGCCGGCGCGACGATGCCGACGGCGGCCAACAAGGCCGTGCCGGCGAGCGCGACGGCGACCGTCCAGCGGACGGCGGCCGGTGTGGCGGACGGGCTCATGCGCTACCGCCCACTCCGGCTCATGGTCCGCAGGAGCCGAACCGTGCCGCGCGCCGTGCCGCGCAGCTTGGACAGCGGCGCGCGCTCGATCCGGTAGACGGAGTAGTGCTGCTCGACGGCGCCGAACCGGCTCTTGAACAAGGCCAGTGACGAGCCCGGCGCCGAGTCGCCCATGTGGTACGCGCCGCACCCGGCCGCCGCGGCATCCTCGATGGCGACGCGGTGCAACAGGTAGTTGGCGTGGACCGGCCCGGCGAGGTCCTCGTCCATCGCCCCCCGCCAGTAGGCGGCCGCGCCCGGGGCGAAGAGCACGACGATCGCGGCGAGGGGGCGGCCGTGGCGGAAGGCGGCGTAGACGCGGCACCCGGTGTCGCCCGCGGAGGCCACCGTGCACAGCTTGCGGTCGGGTTCGCGCCGCGCCGCCCGCCATCGCGCGAGCGCCGGCGGGTCCCCGTCGCGACGCGCCCACCGCAGGACGGACATGGCGTAGAGGCGGTGGAAGACCGGCACGAGGCGATCCCCGTCGTCGCATTCGACGGTAACCTCGGCGCGTTCCGCTCGCCGCACCCGGTTGCGGGTGTCGCGGCGGAAACGCCTCCGCCACACGGTGTCGAACCCGCCCTCCAGAGACAGGGTCTGGGCCATCGCCGGCTCGCGGACGACGCCCGCAGGCATCCCGTCCTCCCACACCCGCACCGCGGAGGGGTCGGGACGCAGGCGGATGGTGAGCGCGCCCAGACTCGCGAGGTCGGCGACCACCATCGCGATGTCGTCCGGCCGCGTGAGGCCACCCTCCCCCAGCAGGCCGCCGGGGCCCCACCCGGCGGGCAGGGCCGCACGCGCCGACAGGACGGGGCCCAGCGCCCGCCCACGGACGAGCGGCAGCACGAGGCGCCGCCCGTCGGGCGCGTGGTACAGGCGCGACGCGTCCTCGTAGCCGTCCACGGCGCACACGCACCGCAGCCACGGGCGCGCCTGGCTGGGCAGCGCGTCCGGCGCGGAGGCGAACACCTCGTTCCACGCGTCGACCGGAACCGGGCTGACGGCCCCGGCCGCGCCGGTGGCGTGGCGGATGGCCGCGGTGCTCATGGCGTACTCAGGCTCAGGTCGGCATGCCAGTAGCGCTGGGTGACGTCGTTGCTGGCCAGCACGACCAACCCGGTCTGGCTGGTCACGCTCTGCTTGGTGGAGGTCACGTTGTTGAGGTTCGGCGAGGCGGAGTCCCTGATCAGCGGCGTACCGCGTCCATCCACAAAGGACAGGTCGCTCATCGGGGAGCTCTTCATGAAGATGGTTCCCGGGTAGCCGGAATAGGGACATCCGGTGTTCGGGGCCGTCGCGAACACGTACACCATCTGGTGCTCCCAGTCCAGCATGACGATCGGGCGGGTATGGCAGTCGCTCACCCGGCCGAACCTCGCGCTGACCCAGTCACCGGTCGCCGGGTCGCGGGACAGCAGCAGGATCTGCGGTGCGGACGTGCTGGAGGTGGCGTCGTCCATGCTCGTCTTGACTGCTGCGAAGACGCGGCCGGAGGGGTCGGCCTGCAAGGACTTGAGGCTGATGTGGTCGTCGGAGCTCTTCGGCCCCTGGATCGCGGTGCGGCTCACGTCCCAGTCGTCGGCGGGGGCACCGTCGTCGTGGGCCGCGAAGTACATCGCGGAGACGACCTGGTTGCTCCACATCACGCCGATCCTCGATCCGAAGGCGACGACGGCGGAGATGTCGTCCGGGTCCAGCGACGCAGCGCCGCTCGCCGGCAGCGCGAATGGCGTCCCCCACACCGCGTCGTTGCCACCGGTCCGGTTCACGTAGACCTTCGCGCCCTGGGTCCAGGTCGCCCACAGAGCGCCGGTGCCGTCCTTGTCGAGGGTGAGGGTCTCCATGGAATACGGCGTGATCGGTACGGGGAACCCGGCGTCGCGGGTGTAGGCACGGGTCACCGGGTCGTAGCTCAGCCGATAGAGCCGGGCGGGGTTCCCCGTGACAGCGGCGGTCGAGGAGCCGGCCCGCCAGTGCGACGCGACGTAGAGCTTGGTGCCGTCCCACAGTGCGTCGGAGCGGGTCTTGGGCCGGTTGTCGACCATCGTTCCGGTGTCCACCCACTGTTGGGTGACACGGTCCAGCCGGAACACGTGGTGTGTCTGGCTGCCGGCGTCGAACAGGATCGACCACCACGAGCCGTCGTTCCACCACAGCTTGCTCTGCGGCTTCTCGCCGGTGGCCGCGGAACCGTCGCCCGCCGTCGAAGGACCGGCGTATCCGATGTCGGTGCCGGCGGCGGCCGGCGTGGTGGGCAGCGCCTGCCACGACGCCGCCATGGTCAGCGTGAGCACGGCGGCCAGGAGCGCGCGGCGGGATCGCGCGGCCGCGGTGCGCCGGTGTGCCGGTCGCATGTCAGCCCGCCGGCGCCGGAGCGAGCTCGTGCGGCAGCTGGCCGGCGAGGCCCTCGGCGGAGGCGTGCCACCGATCGAGCGCCCGCTGGTCGATGGGGTCGACGACCGGGCGGGGATGGCGGGTGACCCGCTCTCGGACCAGCGTTCGGAGCACGCGACGGCCGTCGCGGAAGGTGTGCAGGTTCGACGCGCCGTGCCGGCGGGGAAGCTCCATGCTGGGCACCTCGGCGATGCGCAGGTTCGCCTTGAGCGCATGCACGATGAGCTCCGCCTCGATGTCGAACCCGTGGGCGGTGAGGGCGAGCGCGGGGAGGCACTCGCGGCGGAACGAACAGTAGCCGTAGCAGAGGTCGGTGAAGCGGACCAGGAACATCCCGTTCGTCATCCGGACGAACGCCTGGTTGCCGAGGCGGCGAAGCGGGGTGAAGTCGGTGGATCCGCCGCCGGAGAGGAACCGGGAGCCCTTCACCACGTCGTACCCGTTCATGAGGGGTGTCACGAAGCGGTTGATCTCGTGGGGGTGCATGCTGCCGTCGGCGTCGAGCATCACAACGATGTCGCTGGTCGCCGCCGCGAACCCCGCCCGCAGTGCCGCGCCCTTTCCGCGGCCGTTCTGCATCACCACGACGATGTCCGGGCGGGCCGCGCGGGCCGTCTCCACGGTGCCGTCCGTGGAGTTGCCATCGATGAGTATGACCTCGTCGACGATGGCGGGGAGGCGTTCCAGGACCCAGCGGATGTTCCGCTGCTCGTTCATGGCCGGGATGATGGCCGCCACGGTGTCCCGGCGTGCGGGCGCGTGGCCGTTGACGATGTCGGGGGGCCGCTTCAGGACGAGAGCGGCACCGTCGATGTTCGGACCGAGGACGGTAGGCGTCATCTTCATGCTCGACTCCGTTAGCTTGAGGCACCGGGCATCGTGGGTTCGACTTCAGGTGCCGCACAGCACACGCTGACAGCGAGCATGGTCGTGTGTAACGAACCGTTGACGTAGAGCAACTACGCAGTTCGCACTAGACCCGTTCAGGGCCGGTCCCCCGCAGCCCGTACCGGAGTGCCAACGCCACGGCCTCGAGGCTCGAGTGGCTGCCCAGCTTGGTGATGACCTTCTGCACGTGGGTGCGCACGGTGTTCACCGAAAGGTTCATCCGCTGGGCGATCTCCCGGCGGCTCAAGCCGTCCACCAGATACTGAAGGACCTTGCGTTCCTGGGTGGTCAACCGGGCGATCGGAGCAGCGGCGGCCGTGCTCGGCACCGCCAGGTCCTCCAGGACGCGGCCGAGCAGGTCCGGGGAAAGCCACGCCTCACCGGCGTGGACGCCACGGATCACCCGGACAAGGTGCTCGGCGGCGACCGTCTTCGGCAACCACCCGCGGACGCCGCGCTGCAGGCCGGCCACGACGTACGGGACCGAGTCGAGCGCCGTCAGCACGACGATCCGGCTCTCCGGCGAGACCTCGCGGATGGATTTCGCCACCTCCAGGCCGCCCTCGCCGTGGCCGAGCAGCAGGTCGAGCAGCACGACCGCGGGCCGCGTGCGGCTGACCTGGGACCGGGCTTGCGCGCCCTCGTACGCCACCAGGACGGGCTCGAGGTCGGGCTCGGCGGACAAGCGGGCTTGCAGCGCGTCCGCGAAGACCGCATGGTCATCGACAACCAGAACGGATATCGAGTCCACCTGGATAGGGTTCCCACCGCGCGCGGGCTCGACGCGCCTTATCGCATCGGCACTGAGTGAAGGCGTGATCTGTCCGAATTTTTCAACGGGCGAAAGCCGCATGCCGAATAAAACAAACCCGACGCCGCCACGACTGATCGTTAGCCGGTAGCCGCCCTAAGGATGTCGTCACCGACAAACACCATCAAATGAGACAATCCGGCTATTCGCCCGCTAACGCCACGGCTACGCCGGCTCGCGCACGCCGTCGTCGGGATCGTCGGGGTCATCCGGCCGGGGAGACGGCTCGACGGGAGCCGGGGGCAGCGTCTCCGGCGTGTCCGGCAGGAGCTCGCCCGGATCGTCCGGGACCGGTGCCGTCGGGTCGATCGGCGGGTAGCTATCCGGGTCTTCCGCTGGCTGCACCATTCGCCCAGTCTTACCCGACACCCCGCCCGGCCGCAGCGGTCATGCGGCCCGGTCGCAGCGCCAGCTCCGCCCACACCACCTTGCCCGCCCGGCCGGTCAACGACGCCGCCCGGGCGCCCCACCGGCGCGCCAGGGCGGCGACGAGTTGCATTCCCCGGCCGCCGACGCGGTGGCTGTCGCGCGGACGCAGCTGCGGCTTCTCGGGGCTGGTGTCGGCGACCTCGACCAGGATCACGTCCGGCTGCAATGTCAGGGTCAGCTCGCCGCCGTCCGCGGTGTGCTGCCTGACGTTGGCGACCAGCTCGGTCACCACCACGAGCGTGTCGTCGACGATCTGCGGGGCGTGCCAAGCGTCGAGGGCGTCGCGGGTCGCCTGTCGGACCACCGCCATGGACACATCGTGGTCGAACCGCACCCGTACCGCGTCCATACGATCGGCCTTACCCACCGGGCACGCCGGTCACACGCCCTCAGCGGGCCCGCGGATGCGACGTCGCGTACACCTCACGCAGCCGCTCCACCGTCACCAGCGTATAGACCTGAGTCGTGCTCACCGACGCGTGCCCGAGCAGCTCCTGCACCACCCGTACGTCGGCGCCGCCGTCGAGCAGGTGCGTAGCGTACGAGTGGCGCAGCGTATGGGGCGACACCGCGCGCGGGCCCTCGACCGGCAGGCCGGCGGCGCCGGCGGCCCGGTGCAGGACGGTCCACGCCGACTGCCGCGACAGCGCATCGCCCCGCGCGTTGAGGAACACCGCCGGCGAGCCGCGACCGGCCACGACGAGGGCCGGACGGCCCCGCACCAGATACGCGTCGAGCGCGGTAACCGCGTACCCCCCGAGCGGTACGAGCCGGGTCCGGCCGCCCTTGCCGTGCAACACCGCCGACCCGTCCGCAAGGTCCAGGTCGTCGATCGCCGCGCCCACCGCCTCGGAGATCCGCGCGCCCGTGCCGTAGAGGAACTCGAGCAGCGCCCGGTCCCGCAGCTCCAGCGGCGAGCCGCCGGACACGGCTTCGATCAGCCGGGTCACCTCCGTCACGTCGAGCGCCTTGGGCAGCCGGCGGGACAGCTTCGGCGGCCGGACGTCCCGGGAGACGTCGGCCGCCGCCAGCCCTTCGCGTACGGCGAACCGGTGCAGCCCGCGCACGGCGGAGGCGGCGCGGGCCGCGGACGCCGCCGCCAGCGGCGGGTGCTCCTCGTCGCCGGCTCGCAGCACCGCGACGTGCCCGGCCACGTCGGACGGTGTGGCCTCGCGGAGCTCGCCGACGCCGGCCGCCGCGAGCGTGGCGAGGTAGCGGTCGAGGTCACGCCGGTACGACGAGAGCGTGTTCGCGGACAGCCCGCGCTCGACGGTGAGGTGGTCCAGGTAGGTGCGGACCACCCGCCGCAACGCGGGCGCCGGCTCGTCGGTCAGCGCGCCACCTCAGTTCAGCACGGAGGACAGCGGGACGTGCGCCATGCCGTGCGCCTCGGCCACCGGCCCGTACGTGACGTGTCCGTCGTAGGTATTGAGGCCGAGCGCGAGCGCCGGGTCGCGGCGCATGGCGTCGCGCCAGCCGTGCGAGGCCAGTTCCAGGGCGTACGGCAGGGTCACGTTCGTCAGGGCGTACGTGCTGGTGTGCGGCACCGCGCCGGGCATGTTGGCTACGCAGTAGAAAAGCGAGTCGTGCACCTTGTACGTCGGGTCGGCGTGCGTGGTCGGCCGGGAGTCCTCGAAGCAGCCGCCCTGGTCGATGGAGATGTCGACGAGCACGCTGCCCGGCTTCATCCGCGACACCTGCTCGTTGGTGATCAGCGTCGGCGCCTTGGCGCCGGGCACGAGGACCGCGCCGATCACCAGGTCGGCGTCGAGCACCGCGCGCTCGACCTCGTACGCATTGGAGGCGATCGTCTGCAGGTGGCCCTGGTAGATCGCGTCGGCCTGGCGCAGCTTGTTGATGTTGCGGTCCAGCAGCAGCACCTCGGCCTGCATGCCCAGCGCGATCGCCGCCGCGTTCATGCCGGAGACGCCGGCCCCGATGACCACCGTCTTGGCCGCGTAGACGCCGGAGACGCCGCCCATCAGCACGCCGCGGCCGCCGCCCTGGCGCATCAGGTGGTAGGCGCCGACCATCGGCGCGAGCCGGCCGGCGACCTCCGACATCGGCGCGAGCAGCGGCAGTGCCTTGTCCGCGGTCTCGACGGTCTCGTACGCGATGCCGGTGACCTTGCGGTCGATCAGCGCGTCCGTACACTCCTTGGAGGCGGCCAGGTGCAGGTAGGTGAACAGCACCTGTCCCTCGCGCATCCGCCCGTACTCCTCGGCGATCGGCTCCTTGACCTTGAGCACGAGCTCGGCGGTGCCCCACACGTCGTCGGCGGTGGGCAGGATCATCGCGCCCGCGGCGACGAACTCCTCGTCGGTGATCGAGGAGCCGAGCCCGGCGCCGGCCTCGAGGTAGACCCCGTGACCGTTGCGGGTGAACTCATGGACCCCCGCCGGCGTGATCGCCACGCGGTATTCGTGGTTCTTCACCTCGCGTGGGATTCCGACCTTCACGATGCTGACCCCTCTCCTGGCGGCGCCCGTCACCGTTGACGGACGCGTGCGCGTCGCCCGGCGGCAGTCTAGGTGCGGCGCGGGCGCCGGGGAGGGCGCACTGTGACAGCCGGTGCGCGCCTGCGCTGACGGACTGTCAGCCGACGACGCAGCACCAGGGTAGCGACACGCGCGCCCGCCCGCCCATACCCGGGCGATCGTGCGGTTTCCGCTTGCCTTTCGCGGCGTATGCCCCGAGTGCGGAGGGTGGAAACCGCAGGATGGACGGGCTACGCCGGGGGCGGGGTGTCCGCGGGGCGCAGGGTGGACCAGCCGGCGTCGCGTGCGTGTGCGGTCGCGAGCAGCCCGCCGACGGCGGAGGCGTTGGTGATCTCGCCGCGGAAGATCATCGCGATCGCCTCGTCGAGGTCGAACCAGCTCGCCGTCAGCACGGCCTCCTCGTCGTGGCGTTCGTGCCGGTCGGCGTCCGGCACCGGTGACAGGTCACGGGCCAGGAACAGCCGGATCCGCTCGTTGGACATGCCGGGCGACAGATGCAGGTCGACCAGCAGGTCGAGCCGGCCGGCGCGCAGGTCGGCCTCCTCCCCCAGCTCGCGCTGGGCGGTGATCGGCGCCTCCTCGCCCGCCACGTCGACCAGGCCGGCCGGCAGCTCCCAGAGCTCGCGGCCGAGCGCCGGGCGGTACTGCCGGACCAGCAGCACCCGTCTGTCGTCGTAGGGCACGACCCCGACGGCGCCGGGATGCCGGACGTAGTCGCGGGTCACGACCTTCCCGCCGGGCATCTCCACCTTGTCGGTCACGAGCGTGAAGATCTGTCCCTCGTACCGCGGGATCCGCTCGTGGACCTCGAACACGCTCATCTCGTCACCGCGCCACCGGCGACCGACGACCGCCGCTGACCGAGCCGGCCGCGCTCGCTCCGGTCGCTCATGCCCGGGCGGCCGCGCGGCCGATGCGCACGCCCTCGGCGCGCGCCTTGCCGTCCCGCTCGGCGGGCTGGTCCGATTCCGGTGCGGCCAGGTCGACGGGCAACTGGTCGGCGTTGTGGTAGGCCACCGCGGCGCGGACGAACGCCGCGAACAGCGGGTGCGGCCGGGTGGGCCGGCTCTTCAGCTCCGGGTGCGCCTGGGTGGCCAAGAAGAACGGGTGCACCGACCGGTCGAGCTCGACGAACTCGACGAGCCGCCCGTCCGGCGAGGTGCCGGAGATGCGCAGCCCGGCCTTGGTGAGGGGGTCGCGGGAGGCGTTGTTGACCTCGTACCGGTGGCGGTGCCGCTCCGAGACCTCGTCCTCGCCGTACGCCTCGGCGACCAGCGAGCCACCGGCGAGCGCAGCCGGATAGGCGCCCAGCCGCATGGTGCCGCCCAGGTCGCCCTTGCCGGCGACGATGTCCTCCTGGTCGGCCATCGTCGCGATCACCGGGTGGGCGGCCGCCTCGTCGAACTCGGTGGAGTTGGCGCCGTGCAGGCCGGCCACGTGACGGGCCACCTCGATCGTCATGCACTGCAGGCCGAGGCAGAGACCGAGGGCGGGCAGGCCGTTCTCCCGGGCGTACCGGGCCGCGCCGATCTTGCCCTCGATGCCACGCACGCCGAAGCCGCCGGGGATCACGACGCCGTCGACGCCGGCGAGCGCCGCCTGCGCGCCGGCCGCGGTGGTGCACTCGTCGCTGGGCACCCACCGGATCGCCACCCGGGCCCGGTTGCCGAAGCCGGCCGCGCGCACGGCCTCGCTCACCGAGAGGTAAGCGTCGGGCAGGTCGACGTACTTGCCGACGACCGCGATCGTCACCTCCTGGTGGGAGTGGTGGACCCGCTCCAGCAGGTCGTCCCACGCCGCCCAGTCGACGTCGCGGAAGGACAGGCCGAGCCGCCGTACGACGTAGGCGTCGAGCCCCTCCCGGTGCAGCACCTTCGGGATGTCGTAGATGCTCGGCGCGTCCGGCGCGGCGATGACCGCCTCGCGGTCGACGTCGCAGTACAGCGACAGCTTGTGCTTGAGCTTGTCGGGGATCTCGCGATCGGACCGGCAGACGATCGCGTCCGGCTGGATGCCGATGTTGCGCAGCGCGGCCACCGAGTGCTGGGTGGGCTTGGTCTTGAGCTCGCCGGACGGCGCGAGGTACGGCACCAGCGACACGTGCAGGTAGAAGCAGTTGTCCCGGCCGACCTCGTGGCGCACCTGGCGGATCGCCTCGAGGAACGGCAGCGACTCGATGTCGCCGACCGTGCCGCCGACCTCGGTGATCACCACGTCGGGCGTGCGGCCCTGCTCGTCGGGGTCGGCCATTGCCCGGATGCGGGCCTTGATCTCGTTGGTGATGTGCGGGATCACCTGGACGGTGTCGCCCAGGTACTCGCCGCGGCGCTCCTTGGCGATCACGGCCGAGTAGATCTGGCCCGTCGTGACGTTCGCCTTGCCGGACAGGTCGCGGTCGAGGAAGCGCTCGTAGTGCCCGACGTCGAGGTCGGTCTCCGCGCCGTCGTCGGTGACGAAGACCTCGCCGTGTTGGAACGGGTTCATCGTGCCCGGGTCGACGTTGAGGTAGGGGTCGAGCTTCTGCATCACCACGCGCAGGCCGCGGGCGGTCAGCAGCTGGCCGAGGCTGGAGGCGGTGAGGCCCTTGCCCAGCGAGGAGGCGACGCCCCCGGTGACGAAGATGTGCCTGGTCATCCGTGCTGAAGGGGCCAACGCCTGCTCCCGTGGTCATCGGTGGCGGCCGCGAAGACCACCGTACCGGTGCGGTGTGAGATCACGCGATCCACGGGATTCCACGGTAACACCTCGACGGGCAATGGCACCCGCCGGGCGACCCGGCGCGCCGCGCCCGGTCCCGTCCGCGGGAGGATCCGGGCGCCACCCTGGGCGTCCCGCCGATGGCGGGAGCGTCGAGGCGACCGCGTCGTGATGGACCGAGACCATCGCTCACGCAGGGGCGGGTTTGGTGGCCGGCACGATCTCGACCCGCGCCGGTGGATTCGGATCGTCGGCGGCCGGCACGTGCGGCGGGCGGGTCCGGTCGGCCGCGTGGTCGAGCACCCGCAGCGCGGCGACGGCCGCCAACGGCACGGTCACCGCGGCGGCGGCGCCCGCCAGGTCGAACGCCGACCCGCCGAGCAGCCCGCCGATCACCGACGCCACGCCGACGCCGACCATCGCGGCCCGCACGGCCGGGTACAGCCCGAACGCGCGCTTGAGACCGCCCCAGTCGCGCAACAGCGCGAACCACAGCAGGACGGCGCCGATGAGCGCGAGCGCGGGCAGCGGGCTACCCACGAACGCCTCGACGTTGGCCGCGCCGGCCCGGTGCAGGGTGGTGCCGCCGGTCCCCTCGGCCAGCGCCTCGACGAACCGGCCGAGGCTGCTGCGCTCGTTCGCCGGCCGGCGCAGGTCGATCAGCGCGAATCCGATCGTCACCGCGATGCCCGCCACGGTGGCGGCGGCGAGCCGGCCCACCGTGAGCCAGCCGCCCGTGCTGATGGCGGCCGCGATGGCCACGCCCGCCGTGAGGGCGACCGCGCCGATCGGGTCGGCGCCGAGGTAGGGGCTGCCGACCAGCACCACGCCCATGCCGCCGACGACGACGATGACGGCCGGGCGCCACGGCCGGGTCGCGCGCTGCGCCAGGCAACCGGCACCCAGCAGCACCCCGGTGAGGAACACGCCGAGGCCGATGGTGCCGACGCCGGAGTAGCGCACGCCCTCCACCGCCGAGTAGCCGGCCACGCCGTTGAGTTGCAACTGGGCGCCGGTCAACAGGTCGACCCCGACGGCGGCCGCGCCGGCCGCGGCCACGATCGCCATGGGCGCGAGGGTACGGCCGTACACGGGCGCCATCCGGACGGCGGTTGTGGCGGCGACCAGCAACGCGACGGTGACCGCCGCGAACACCAGGCCGGGCTGCCCGGCCCGCCACCAGGGCACCGCGTCGACGACCAAGGCCGCCGGGATCGCGAGTGCCGCCGACACGAGCAGTAGCTCGACCGTGGCGACCACCGACCGCCGGACCGGCTCCGGGCCGGTCGGTCCGGCGTGCCGGCGGGCCCGGCGCAGCAGCGGCACGACAGCGATCGCGAGCGCCAGCTGCAGGACGGCGAGGATCGCGAAGAACCAGGTAGCGACCGACCGCTGGGCACCGGCCTCGCGGTCCGCGTCGGCCGGGAACGTGATCGCGGTGGCCAGGCCGGTCGGCCGCCCTGGTTGGGCGGTGGCCGGCTGGCCGACGAACAGCTTGTCCGGCAGCGTTCGGCCCAGCGCGCTCAGCGCCGTCGGTGCGAGGTCGATGAGCTGGACGTACCCGTCGCGGCCGGTGCTCGGCGAAGTAAGCCAGCCGCCGTCCCAGCCGGGGCCGTCGGCGATGGCGACGTGCAGCCGCGACGACTGGTCGGTGTCGGCGAGACCGGCGACCATCACGAGTGAGCGCTCCGGACGGGCGGCGAGCACCTTGGCGAGCAGCGCGTCGGCGCGGATCGCCGCCGCCTTGCGGGCAGCCGGGTCGTCGCCGCTGACCGTGCCGAGGTCGACCATGCTGAGCACGCAGGAGCCGAACAGCTGCCGCGGGTCGGTGGGCAGCGCCGGCTCGTACCGGTCGACCCGGCCGAACGGGCGCGCGGAGCCGACCGCCGCGCCCGCGCCGACGGCGACGGTGCACCGCACCGACCCGGCGAGCGCGCCGGGCACCGCACCCCAGGTGAGCTGCTCGTTGTACCGCACGCCCCGTTCCTCGAGGTCGGGCAGGAACGCGCCGATCCCGTCCGGCCGTTCGACGAGCACGCCCGGCGGCGGGCACTGCTGGGTGACCGGCTCGGCGCGCTCCCAGCCGGCGTAGTTGCCCGCGCCGAGCGTGAGCCAGCCGTCCACGGGGCAGGTGGGGCGCATCGCCGAGCGCACCGACAGCGAGCCGATCGAGCCGTGCCCGGCCAGCTGCCACAGGTTGGGCGTGTCGGTCGCGTTGACGTCGTCCCAGCGCAGGCCGGGCACGCCGGCGATGATCACATAGTCGGCGGTACGGGCCACCTGCGCCGAAGCGGGCGAGCCGGACGGCACGGCCAACCCGCCGGAGACCAGCAGCACGACGGCTACCCAAAGATACGGGGCGAGCCGGCGCGTCATCGTTCCCGCTCCACCGGCGGCCGGTCGGGTGACGGCCCGTCCATCGGCTCCCCCGCTGCCGCCTGCGTCCCGGCCCGCGCCGGCACCAGCTCGGCGTATACGCCGCGGACCCGACCGAGGGTCTGCGCCTCGTCGGGCCATGCCGCGGCCCGCTCCCGCCCGCGGCGGACCAGCTCGGCGCGCCGGTCGGGGTCGTCGAGCAGCTCGCGGACGGCCGCCTCGACCGCGGCGACGTCGCCGGCGGGCACGAGCACCGCGGCGTCGCCGACGAGGTCGGGGATGCCGCCGACGGCGGTGGACACCAGCGCAACGCCGGCCCGAAGCGCCTCCTGGGCGAACAGCTGCCGAGCCTCCCAGTCGCTGGTCACGACCGCCACCGTGGCGGCCGCGAGCAGGTCGGCGACGTCGTTGCGGTGGCCGAGCAGCACGACGGGAGCCCGCTTGGCCGAGATCCGCGCGGCCAGCTGCAGGTAGGCCGGGCCGGAGCCGGCGATCACCACTGCCGGCGCGGGGTCCAGGCCCCGCCAGCCCGCCGCCGCGTCGATCAGCACCTCGTAGCGCTTCTGCGGGTGCAGCCGGCCGACGGAGAGCACGAGGGGCTCGCCGCGGCCGATGCCGAGCTCGGCTCGGACGGCTGGGGCGCCGCGCCGCGCCGGCTTGAGGTCGGGCGCGGCGACCGGGACGAGCCGCGCGTCGCGGGCACCGAGCAGGGTGGCGCGCGACACGAGGTCGTCGGAGGCGCCGATGGTCACCGCGGCCGCGCGGGCCACGAGCCGCTCGGCGAGGCGCGCGGCGCCGCCGCGCACGCCCCCGGTGATCACCGCGTTGTGCCAGGTCACGACCAGCGGTTGACGCGGCCGGGCCAGGGCGGCCACGAGCCCGGCGCGCAGGCCGTGGGCGTGTACCAGGTCGATCGGGCCGGCGAGCACGCGGCGCAGGGCGCCGACCGCGCGGCCGTCCCCGGGGGTGGGGTTCGCCGGGATCTCGATCGGGACGAACCGGATCGTGCGACCGGCTTCCGTGAACCGGAAATGCTCCTCGGTCGCCGCCGGGCCGCAGACGGTGACCACGGCGCCGCCGGCGGACAGCCCGCGGACGAGGGACAGGACGTGCTGGCCGACGCCGCCGGTGCTGGAGGCGAGCACGAGGCACACGGAGCCGGCCCAGCCATCACTCACCGTGTCACACCCCCCTCGGTCCCCCGCTGCGCCCGGCGCAGCCGCCGCAGGATGCCCGCGACCGCCGGACGCACGTCGTGGCGGTCGAGCGGATAGGCGACCGCGAGGAAGGCCGCCGCCACGACGGCTCCGCACAGCATGCCCTGCCCAAGGGCGCCGAGCGTCGTCGGGGTGCCGCCGGTGAGGGCGCCGACCCCGGCGCCCGCGGCGGCCGCCACCGCGCCGGCGAACAGGCCGACGGCGAGCGCCCGGGCGAGGCCGGCGAGGGCCGTCCGCCCGGCGCGGCGGACCACCGCGCCGACGAGAAGTGCGCCGAGCAGCGCCATGCCGATCGAGGTGGCGGCACCCAACGCGATCAGCCGGCGGGTGTCCGGCAGGACCGCGGCGAGCACCGGTGCGGCGGCCGCCACGGCGAGCCAGCCGACGCCAGTCGCCGCGGCGGCGGCGGCCGGGGCATGACGGGCATACAGGGCACGGGAGAGCACCGCGAACAGGCCGTAGCCGACCAGCCCGGGGGCGAGGGCGACGACCGCGCCGGCGAGGCCGGACAGGCCGAAGAACACCTCGGCGGGGCGGGCAACCGCGATCAGCGTGGCCGCACCCAGGCAGGCGAGCAGCACCACGCCTCGGGTGGCGGGCGCGAGCCGCTGCCGGTAGCGCGACTCGTCGCCGGTCGCGTACGCCTCGGCGATCGACGGGTAGACGGCGGTGGCCGGTGGCACGGCGAGCACCGACCAGGGCAGCAGGTAGACCGCCTGGGCCACGGTGAACACGAGCAGCGCGCCCTTCGGGCCGCCGTTCGCGAGGCGCAGGGTGACCAGCACCGCGACCTGCTGCAGGCCGACCGTCACGACGCCCGCGGCGGCGAGGCCACGGGCCGCCCGGGCGCTGCCGGCCGGCAACCGCCACGCGGGACGCAGCCGCACGCCGATGCCGCGCAGGGGGACGAGCAGGCAGAGCGCGAGCACGGCGACGCCCGTGGTCGTTCCGACGGCCAGGATGAGCTGGCCGCCGGTGCCGACGGTCGGCAGGTCGGCCCGTCGGCCCTGGGTGAGTGCGAAGACGGCGTACGTGGTCGCGACGACGACGCTGGACAACAGCGGTGCGAGCACCGGCCAGGCGAAGCGCCGGTTTGCCTGCAGCACGCCGATCAGCACCACCGCGACCCCGTACAGCGGCAGTTGCGCCGCGAAGATCCGCAACATGAGCGCGCCGACGTCGCGCGCCTGTGGGCTCGCGTTCGGCGCGAGGGCGTCGATGATCGGACCGGCGGCGAGCGCGACCGCGACCGCGAGCGGGACGAGCGCGGCGAAGGCGCGGGTCAGCAGCGCCGACGCGGTGGCGGAGACCTCGGCCCGGTCGTTCGCGGCCACGTGGGCGGCGAGCAGCGGTACGACGAGCGCGGCGAGCGCACCGCCAGCAACGATCTCGAAGATGATGTTGGGGACGGTGTTGGCGGTCAGGTAGATGCCGCCGAGCACGGTGGCGCCGACCGTCCAGCCGAGGACGGCCGTCCGCCCGAAGCCGGCTACCCGGCTCACGACGGTCAGCGCGCCGATGACGCCGGCGTTGCGGGCGACCCGCTCGGCGGGGACGGGAGAGGGCACGGCGGGCGGGCTCACGCGTACGCCCCGACAACGACAGGAACTGTGTTCTTGTCGAGGGAGAGGCCGCGCGCGGGGTCGCGTGCGCGGATCCCTCGCACGTCAGTCTCGGCGGCGGCCCAGCGCGTCGAGCTCGCGCAGGCCCCTGGTGTGCTGGATCACCGCGGTGAAGCTGACCCGCTCGCTCGCGGCCGTCAGCGCGCCCACCGCGGCGAGGACGGCGGCCCGGCCGACCGGGCCGGTGCGGGCGGCGACCGCGACGCCGAGCAGGGCGCCGAGCGCATTCGCGCCCGCGTCGCCCAGCATGACCCGCTCGTCGAGGTCGTCGGGCAGCACGCCGGCCGCGGCCCCGAGCGTGCCGGCGGCAAGCCCGCCGGCCCGGCCGGCCGCCAACGGCGCGCCGACGATCAGGCCGGCCTTGATGGCCCGGCCCGGGCGCAGGTCGAGCAGGTTGAACAGGTTGGCCGTGCCGGCGACGACGCTGGCGCCGAGGGCGACGTCGACGAGCGTGCCCACGCGGCCACGGCGCCTGCGCGCGGGGTCGGCGGCGAGCAGGGCGGCGGCGGCGAGACCGGCGGCGCCCACCCCGGCGATCTTGACGAGGCCGCTGGTGACCCGGCCGTCGCGCAGCGCGCCGAGATGGCCGGCGAAGCCCTTGGCCTTGTGCTCGGGCCGGCCGCCGACCGCGTCGTCGTAAAGGCCGACGGCCCCCGAAGCCAGGCCGGCGACGAGGGCGGCCGCGGCGGCCGGCCCGCTGCTGGCGCCGCCGGCGGCGGCGAGCGCGCCGCCGGCCGCGAGCGCGGGACCGCCCGCCAGGGTGACGGTGCGGCCGCGGAAGTTGGTGCGTTCCAGGGCCGGCGCGGCCGGAGAGCTGCCCAGGGCGGCGAGCGCGGTCCGGGCGGCGTACGCACCGGCCGCGGCGGCGATCAGCTTCCGCACCCCCGCACCTCCCTCGCTGCCGATCCTGCGGCCATCTCGGCGAATTGTCCGACATGGAGCATGATGTGGTCCCGGTCGGTGGGGCGGCGGGCGGACGTCATGCGGGTTGCTTCGGCATCAGGGAGGCGGCGCCGGCGCCCAGCCCGTACTGGCCGGCCTTGTGCTGCGTGACCTGCTCGGCTGTCGCGAGCGCGGTGACCACCTGGCCCTGGACCGTGTTGGCGTTGTCGACCGTGGTGATCGACTTGCTGAGGCCGCCGTCGCCGCGGATCGCGGCCACGACGTTGCCGTCGCCCGCGCCGTTGCCGGCGACGACCTCCGCGCCGGCCCGGTCGAACTGGCTGACCAGCGTGACGACCGCCTCGTCCTTCTTGGTGGAGTCCTTGTCGGTGTAGGGCAGGCCGCTGACCAGCACGGCGGCCTCGGCGGGCGCGGTCACCTTGTCCTTGTTGGGGTCCGCGTAACCGATGTACCCCGCCTTCTCGTACGCCGCGAGCAGCGCCTTGATGTCGGCGGGCGCCGCGGCCGCCGCGCCCTGGGCCCGGTCGAGAACGGCGCTGGCGAGCAGCGCGCTCGCGGTCTCCACACCGTCGCTGTTGGCGGGAAGGCCGGTGGTCGGGATGGTCGGTTGGGCGGCCTGGGTGGCGAGGTAGAGCAGCTCCTCGGCGTTTTCCGGGTTGATGAACGAGTCCTGGATGTCGATCCGGCCGGTGATCGTGGCGCCCGCGGTGGTCAGCATCGAACGGACGGCGTCGACGTGGTCGCGGCCGGTCGGCAGCGTCACCAGCAGCACCCGGCGGCCGGTCAGCCGCCCGGGGAGCATCAGCTGGGCGGACTCGCTGGCGAAGTCTTCCTCCCGATTGAGCTGCTCCTCCAGGCTGCTGACCGTGTCGCGCAGCTGGGTGTTGTCCTTGCGCAGCTCGGTGACCCGGTTGTTGAGCGAGTCGGCGACCGGGCCGTTGAGCGCCGCCGTCCCGACGACCAGCCCGATGGCCAGCGCAAGGAACACCGCGGTGAGGGACACCACGTGGTACCGGAAATTGATCACGCTGCAGCCTCTTGTATCGCTCGGTGCTTTCGACGGGACTAGAAGAGCTGTCCCAGCTGGAAGACCAGATTGTCCCACCACTCGGACGCGACCCCGAGATAGGCCTTGCCGACCGTGGACACGGCCACGGCCGATGCCATCGCGGCGATCGCCGACAGCACGAGCAGGAGCAGGGACGATCCGGAGATGCTCTGCCGGTAGAGGCGGCTCACGCCCTTGGCGTCGACCACTTTTCCGCCCACCTTCAGCTGGGTCAGGAACGTCGACGCCATCCCGCCGCGGCCCTTGTCGAGGAACTCGACGAGGTTGTTGTGGGTGCCCACCGTGACGATCAGCGAGGCGCCCTTGTCGTCGGCGAGCAGCATCGCCAGGTCTTCGCTGGTCGCCGCCGCCGGGAAGGTCACTGAGCTGAGGCCGAGCTGCTGCACACGCGGCAGGCCCGGCGACCGCCCGTCGGGGTAGGCGTGCACGATCACCTCGGCGCCGCATCGCAGGACGTCGTCGGTGACCGAGTCCATGTCGCCGATGATCACGTCGGGCGTGTAGCCCGCCTCGACCAGCGCGTCGGCGCCGCCGTCGACACCGATCAGCACCGGCTTGAACTCGCGGATGTAGGCCCGCAGGACGTCGAGGTCTTCCTTGTAGTCGTAGCCCCGGACGACGATGAGGCAGTGGCGCCCGGCCATGTCGGTCTCGATGTCGGGCACGCCGACGCCGTCGAGCAACAGGTCGCGCTCCTGCTTGAGGTATTCCATCGTGTTGGCCGCGAACGCCTCCAGCTGCACCGACAGCCCCTCGCGGGCGTCTTCCTTGGCCTTGGCCACCGACTCGGGGTCCTGGCGCACGCCGTGGGCGATCGGCTCGCTGCCGACGAAGACCGTGTTGCCCTCCAGCTTGACCGTGTCGCCTTCGCGGATATGTTGGAAGACCGCTTCGCCGAGGTCGTCCACCAGCGGGATGCCGGCCTGAACCAACACCTCCGGCCCGAGGTTGGGGTAGCGCCCGGAGATCGAGGGCTTGGCGTTGAGCACCGCGGCGACACCGACCGCGACGAGCGAGTCGGCCGCGATCCGGTCGAGGTCGACATGGTCGATCACGGCGATGTCGCCCGGACGCAACCGGCCGACCAGACGCTTGGTCCGGCGGTCGAGGCGCGCGGTGCCGGTTGTGGTGCCCGGTACGGCGTTCCGGGCTCGGCGCAGGGTGGGTAGACGCATCGGGACCATCCTGGCACGCGCGGCGAGCGACTTGCGTCCCCAACGTGCCTGAGCAGGGACGCTAGCAGCAGAAAGCAACCATTGCCGGCCGGCGGGGGAAACTAGCCGCGGCGCTCGCGGGCCGCCACCGCCAGAAGTTCCTCCGCGTGGGCGATGCCCAGGTCGGAATCCGGCAATCCGGCGAGCATGCGGGCCAGCTCGCGCGCGCGTTCGGTGTCTTCGACCACCCGCACGCCGCTCGTGGTCACCGCGCCGTCGATGTCCTTGGCCACCACCAGGTGGCTGTCGGCGAAGGCCGCGACCTGCGGGAGGTGGGTGACCACAAGCACCTGGTGGCTCTTCGCCAGGCGGGCCAGCCGACGGCCGATCTCCACCGCTGCCTGGCCGCCGACGCCGGCGTCGACCTCGTCGAAGACCAGCGGGGGCGGCCCGCCGGAGCCGGCGAACACCACCTCGATGGCGAGCATGACCCGGGAGAGCTCGCCGCCGGACGCGCCCTTCTGCAGCGGGAGGCTCGGCGCGCCCGGGTGGGCGGTCAGCCGGAGCTCGACCTCGTCGGCGCCGTCGGGCCCGACGCCGACCGGGCGGCCGTCGACGGCGACCGTCGGGTCGCCACCGCGGCCCGCGGGCTTGGGCAGCACCGCGACGTCGACGCGGGCGTGGGGCATCGCGAGCCCGGCGAGCTCGACGCTGACCTGATCGGAGAAGCGGGCTGCGCCCTCGCGGCGCGCGGCCGACAGCCGGCCGGCCAGCTCGCCGACCTCCGCCTCGAGGCGCTGCCGCTCGCGGTCGAGCTCGTCGAGCACCTCGTCCGACGTGTCGAGGTCGGCGAGGCGGGTGCGGGCCCGGTCGGCCCAGGCGATGACGCCGTCGACGTCGTCGGCGTACTTGCGGGTGAGCCCGCGCAGCGC
>DATDJX010000443.1:0-2353 GCA_036520275.1 Asanoa sp. | reverse complement strand
CCCCGGCACGGTCATGGCCCTCTGCCGTCTCGACGTGCCCAGCGTGATGCTCTACGGCGGCTCGATCCCGCCCGGCCACTTCCACGGCCACGACGTCACGATCGGCGACGTCTACGAGGCGATCGGCGCGCACGCCACCGGCCGGATGAGCGACGAGGACTTCGCCGAGATCGAGGCGGTCGCCAGCCCCGGCGCCGGCGCATGCGGCGGGCAGTTCACCGCGAACACGATGGCGATGGCCTTCGAGGTCCTGGGCATCTCGCCCATGGCGCGCAACCTCGTCCCCGCCCAGGACGCCACCAAGGCCGAGGTCGCCTACGAGGCCGGCAAGCTCGTCGTCGACGTCCTGCGCCGCGGCCTGAAGCCAAGCGACATCATCACGCGCGCCGCCCTGGAGAACGCGATCGCCGGCGTCGCCTGCTCGGGCGGCTCCACCAACGGCGTGCTGCATCTGCTCGCCGTCGCGCGCGAGATGGGCGTCGAGCTCGACATCGACGACTTCGACCGCATCAGCGAGCGCACGCCGATCCTCTGCGACCTCAAGCCCGGCGGCCAGTACGTCGCCGTCGACCTCTACAGGGCCGGCGGCGTCCCGCTCATGCTCCAGCGCCTCCAGGAGGCCGGCCTCATCAACGAGGAGCCGATCACGGTGACCGGCCAGACGATCGGCGAGCTCGCCAGCGCGGCCACCGAGACCGAGGGCCAGCAGGTGATCCGCCCGCTCAACGACCCGCTCAAGCCGACCGGTGGCCTGGCGATCCTGCGCGGCAACCTCGCCCCCGAGGGCTGCGTCATCAAGCTCGCCGGCCACGAGAAGCGCCACCACAGCGGCCCGGCGCGGGTGTTCGAGGGCGAGGAGGCGGCCTTCGACGCCGTCACCCACGGCGGCGTGCAGGAGGGCGACGTCGTCGTGATCCGCAACGAGGGGCCGGCCGGCGGCCCCGGCATGCGCGAGATGCTGCAGGTCACGGCGGCGATCAACGGCGCCGGGCTCGAGGACGTCGCGCTGCTCACCGACGGGCGCTTCTCCGGCGCCACCCACGGCTTCATGATCGGCCACGTCGCGCCCGAGGCCGCCCGCGGCGGCCCGATCGCCGCCGTGCAGGACGGCGACACGATCACCATCGACGTCGACGCACGCAGGATGGACCTCGAGCTCGACGACGCGGAGATCGCGCGGCGCGTGGCGGCCTACACCGCGCCCACGAACGGCGACCGGACCGGCGTGCTGGCGAAGTACGCGGCCCTCGTGGGCAGCGCGTCCGAGGGCGCCGTGACCGTGCGCTGACGCGGGCCCGTCTACGCCGCGCGGTCGGCCGGCGGTTCGCCCACCCGCTCGCCCGGCTCCTCGGCCAGGAACGCCGCCAGCAGCCGGTTGAACGCGGCGGGGCGCTCGAGCATCGCCATGTGACCGGTCTGTGGCCAGACCACCTTGCGCGCGTTCGGGATCAGGCGCGCGAACTCGTCGGCATCGCGCACCGGCACCAGCCAATCCCCGGTGCCCCACACGATCAGCGTCGGGCACGCGATCTCGGGCAGCCGATCGCGGATGGGGTAGCTCGTCAGCGCGTCCAATGCGGGAACGAAGCCGGCCTTGCCCGAGCCGCGGATCTGCTCGGCCACCAGCGGCCCCGGGAGCAGGTCGGGCCGATGGGCCACGAGGCCGAAGATCATCCGCCGCGCCCGCGGCCGCCGCGCCAGGGTCTCGGAGCGCGTGCCGAGCCAGCCGGCGTATGCCGCGAGGCGCCTGTCGAGCGTTCGCAGCACCGCGAGCGTGCGATCGTGGCGCTGGTGCTCCACCGTCAGACCGGCAGCGCTGACGAGCACCATGCGCTCGACCCGCGCGGGGTAGGCGATCGCCAGCTCGGCGCTGATGAAGCCTCCCATCGAGTTGCCGACCACCGCCGCAGCATCGATCCCCAGCGCGTCGTACAGCGCGTCCAGCCAGCGCCCATAGCCCGAGATCGAGATCTGCCAGTCCGGCATCTCCGACGCCCCGAACCCCGGCAGGTCGAACGCGACGACGCGGTGATCGCGAGCGAAGACCGGCAGCTGCTCGAGCCAGTTCTGCCACGACCCCGACAGGCCGTGGACGAAGACCAGCGGCGGCCCAGAGCCGAGCTCGATCACGTTGACCCGGCGCCCGCCGATCTCCAGCCACCGCTGGTGCGAGCGCCAGTCGACGTCGAGCCATGGCGAGCGCCCCGTGGGGCCGTAGTCGCCGGGCTCGGCGGGTAGACGCATGGCCTCCTTCGACACGCACGACCAGCATAATCGTGAGGTCGCCGAATCCCGCCGCCATGCTCATCGCCATCGACATCGACTCCACGCTGCACCACTACTGGGACCAGCT
>DATDJX010000442.1:0-8874 GCA_036520275.1 Asanoa sp. | reverse complement strand
ACCTCGTCGTCGCCGGCGGCGTGGAGTCGATGACCCGCGTGCCGATGGGCTCGAGCGTCGCCGGGGGGAACGCGTTCGGCCCGCAGGTGCGCGAGCGCTACCGCGGTCGTGCCGGATTCGCCGCCGACGACGCGGTGCCGTTCAGCCAGGGCGTCGGCGCCGAGATGGTCGCCGAGCGGTGGGGCTTCTCGCGCACCCGGCTCGACGAGTACGCGCTCGCGAGCCACGAGAAGGCCGCCGCCGCGCAGGACGCCGGCGAATTCGACGCCGAGATCTCGCCGGTCGTCACGACCCACGGCGGCAAGGTCACCGCCGACGAGGGCGTGCGGCGCGACACGACGCTCGACAAGCTGGCCGCTCTGAAGACACCGTTCAAGGCGGACGGCGTCGTCACGGCCGGCACCGCGTCCCAGATCTCCGACGGCGCCGCGGCGCTCGCCGTGACGACGAGCGAGTGGGCGACGGCACACGGCCTGCGGCCGATCGCGCGCGTGCACACCGCCGTCGTGGCCGCCGACGACCCGGTGGTCATGCTCACCGCGCCGATGCCGGCCACCGCCAAGGCGCTGCGCCGTGCGGGCCTCGGGATCGAGGAGATCGGCGTGTACGAGGTGAACGAGGCGTTCGCGCCCGTGCCCCTTGCGTGGCTCGCCGAGACGGAGGCCGATCCGGCGCGGCTGAACCCCCGCGGGGGCGCGATCGCCCTCGGACACCCGCTGGGTGGATCGGGCGCGCGCATCATGACGACGATGCTGCATCACATGCGTGCCAACGACATCCGGTACGGATTGCAAACGATGTGCGAGGGCGGCGGCATGGCAAACGCGACGGTCGTCGAACTTCTGGGGTAGACGCCGCGTCCTGGCCGGAGACGTGCCGTTAGACGGAACGTGGACGTCTTCTCAGGTACGTTCCTGCCGGCCGCCGCAGCGGCCGGCGTGGGCGTGCCGACGGTGAACCGGCACCTGCGGATCTTCCGGAACTGTGTCGCCGCCGACGACGCCGCCGCGCTCGTCGCGCGGTGCCTGCGCCCCGACCGCCAGACGCAGGGCGAGTTCACCTTGCTGTTGACCTACCACCGACTCGTGGTGACCCAGGAGACCCGGGTGCTGCACCGCCTGCGCCTGCACCTCAACGCCGAACTGGGCCACCTCAGCAACGTCACGTGGAGCCTCGACCCGCGCATCTCGGCCGTCGAGCTGGCCGCGACCGCCATCGACGGCGTGCGCGAACGCTTCTGGATCCGGGTCGACCACCCCAAGCAGGTCCGGCATCTGGACGCCTTGCTGACCCAGATCTTCCGGCCGCGCATGCAGCGCGCCACGGCCCGCGTCCCGTCCGCGACCCGCGACGTCCTCAGGCGCAACACCGGCTCATGGCAGACCCTCGGCCGCACCCGCGACCTCAACGCGGCCCCCTCCTTTTAGCAAAGGCACTGGTACTGCTGGTACGGCGGCGTCCGTAACAGCAGTAACAGTCTGTTTGCGGTGGGGGCGGGATCTTGACGGCGCCCTGACGTTGCTCGAACACGGGGCTGACGTCGGGGGCCGGGCCGGTCGGACATGATGGGCCGGTGATTGACGACAGCCGCCGGGGCCTGGTGCTCGTCGTGGAGGACGAGCGGGCCATCGCGGACCTCGTGCGGCTCTACCTGAGCCGCGAGGGTTTCGGCGTCCATGTGGAGCAGGACGGCATCGCCGGGCTGGCGGCCGCCCGCCGGCTGCGTCCCGTCGCCTGCCTGCTCGACATCGCCCTGCCCGGTATGTCCGGCACGGACGTGTGCCGCAGACTCCGCGAGGCGGGCGACTGGACGCCGGTCATCTTCCTCACCGCCCGCGACGACGAGGTCGACCGCATCGTCGGGCTGGAACTCGGCGCCGACGACTACGTGACCAAGCCGTTCAGCCCGCGCGAGCTGGTCGCCCGGGTCCGTGCCGTGCTGCGCCGCGCCGACGGCGGCCCGGCCGCCGCCGAGCGGCCCAAGCGGGTCGGGCCGATCACGCTCGACCCGGCCCGCCGCTCGGTCACCGTCGACGCGACGCCGGTCCAGCTGACCAGCACCGAGTTCGACCTGCTGGCCCACCTCGTCAGCCGTCCAGGCCGGGTCTTCACCCGGGAGGAGCTGCTGTCGGCCGTCTGGGGGTACGCCGCGCACTCCGGGACTCGTACCGTCGACGTGCACATCGCCCAGGTCCGCGCCAAGCTGGGTCCGGCCGGTGCGCTGGTCCGCACGCACCGCGGCGTCGGGTACGCCTGCGATGGCTGAGGGCCACGAGCTCACCGTTCCGCTCGAGCTGATCAGGACGCGGCCGAGCCGCACGCGCGCGGTCGGCCGGACCCTCGCGTCCCGCGCCGTGTTGATGGCCTGTGCGGTCTCCGTGGTGTCGGTGCTCGTCACCGCCCTGGTCGCGGCGCCGGTCGCCGGCCGGGCGATCGAGTCGCGCACCCGCGCGTCGCTCAAGACCGAGGCGGACGTCGTGGCGGCCGCGCTGCGGGCGACACCGCGGCCGGCCGGCGACGCCCGCGTCGTCAACGCGCTGCGGGAGCGCGACATCAAGCTGTACGTCATCCGGCGCGGCGTGGTCGATCGGGCCGGCCTGCCGCAGACCATCGTCGATCGGGTCGCCGCCGGCCAGAAGGTGTCCGCCACCCGGGTCGTCGACGGCACACCGTCGCTTGTGGAGGGACGGGTGCTCGGCAACGGCAACGGCGTGGTCCTGACGACCGCGGCGTTGTCCGGCTGGTGGCGCGAGGTCCTGCGCAGCCTGTGGCTGCCGCTGCTCGCCGGGCTGGCGGCCGGCGTCATCGCCGGCGCGCTGCTCGCCGGGCGATTGGCCCGTCCTATCCGCAACGCGGCCACCGCGGCCGCGCGGCTACGCACGGGCGACCGGCGGGTCCGGGTGCCGATCGAGCCGCCGCAGGAGGCCGCCGACCTCGCATACGCGCTGAACGGGCTGGCGGAGGCGCTTGCCACCAGCGAGGGCCGGCAGCGCGAGTTCCTGTTGTCGGTCTCGCACGAGCTGCGTACGCCGCTGACGACGATCCGCGGGTACGCCGAGGCGCTCGCCGACGGCGTCGTCGGTGCGGACGGCGCGCCGCGGGCCGGACAGACCGTGCTCGCCGAGGCCGAGCATCTCGACCGGCTGGTGAGCGACCTGCTCGCCCTCGCGCGGCTGGACGCCGTCGACTTCCCGCTCGCCCCGCTTTCCGTCGACCTGTCCCGGCTGGTCGCCGACGCGGCGGAGGCCTGGCGGCCCCGGTGCGCGACCGCGGGCGTCGAGCTGCGGGTGGAGCTGCCGGCCACGCCGGTGAGCGCGTACGCCGATCCGGGCCGCACGCGGCAGGTGCTCGACGGCCTGCTGGAGAACGCGTTACGGGTGGTCCCGTCCGGCGCGCCGATCGTGCTCGCCGTCCGTCGGGAGCCCGGCGCGGGGGTGGCCGAGGTGCGCGACGGCGGCCCCGGCTTCACCGACGACGACCTGAGGGTGGCCTTCGAGCGGGGCGCGCTGCACCAGCGCTACCAGGGGATGCGCAAGGGCGGGTCGGGGCTCGGGTTGGCGCTCGCCGCCGGGCTCGTGCGCCGGATGGGTGGGCGCATCGAGGCCGGTCACGCCCCGGAGGGCGGCGCCCGGTTCACCGTATGGCTGCCCGTCCCGCCGGCCTGACGAAACCCGTACAAAGGCCTGACCGTCCGCTCGTCGGCGGCGCGCACAGTCGTCCCATGCGGGACGAGAGGGAGATGCGATGAAGCGCTTGGCAGTACTGGTCGGCCTGTTCGTCGTCGCCGGCCTGGGTTTGGCGGGCTGCGGCACCCAGAGCGGCGCCGAGGTCTCGGCCGAGATGGGCGCGGAGGGCCAGGCGCTCGCCGCGATGGGCTTCCACCCGGACGACATGGTGCCCGCATCCGCGGTTACCGCAGTCGACCCGGCGCCGAGCCGGTCGGCCGCGGCGCCGAGGGAGCGGCGCGAGGCGCTGCGCCAGCGCCGCGAGGTGCGGGTGCTGCTGCGCCGGAACACGCTGCACGGCGAGGCGGTCGTGCAGACCAAGGACGGCACGAAGACCGTGCTCGTGCAGCGCGGCGAGGTGACCGCGGTCGACGGCGACTCGATCACCGTGAGGTCGACCGACGGCTACACGCTGACCTGGAAGTACGCCGCCGACCTGCTGGTGGTCGAGCGCCGCACCTCGATCCAGCCGGATCAGGTGAAGGTCGGCGACCGGCTCGGCATCGCCGGCACGAAGGACGGCGACGACGGGGTGGCCCGGCTGATCGTCATTCCGGCAGCCAGGTGAGACCGGGTCGGGCGACCTTGATCGGTCATCTTCGATCACGATGCCGCGCGGCCGGCCGGCCGACGAGCACATGTGAATATCTTTCGTGTTATCTGCTCTCGGGCCTATGGCCAGCGGACAAGATCGGCTGATAACCGTTAGGCTGGGCCCGATTTGTCGTCTGCACCGTGGAGATCCCCGTGAAGCTGTCGATCCTCATGCCGGTCTATAACGAGGAGGAACGGATAGCGGACGCCCTGAAGCTGGCCCTCGCCGTCGACTACCCGTGCGATACGGAGTTCGTCGTCGTCGACGACGGCAGCCGCGACCGCACCGGCGAGATCCTGTCGGCCGCCGACGACGCGCGCCTGCGGGTCATCACCCACGCGCGCAATTCCGGCAAGGGCGCGGCCATCAAGACCGCGGTGGACAACGCCGAGGGCGACTACATGGTCATCCTCGACGCGGACCTCGAGTACGACCCGCAGGACATCCCCAAGCTGCTCGAACCCGTGCTCGACGGGCACGCGACGGTGGTCTACGGCAACCGCACGTTCGGCAGCCACAGCGCCTTCAGCTTCTGGTACGTGATGGGCAACAAGGCGGTCACCACATTCGCCAACGTGCTGTTCAACTCCTACATCGGCGACCTGGAGACCTGCTTCAAGCTGATGCCGGTCTCGCTCTACCGGTCGCTGCAGGTGCGCTCGCGCGGCTTCGGCATGGAGGCCGAGGTCACCGGCAAGCTGCTCCGGCAGCGGATCCGGCCCTACGAGGTGCCGATCAGCTACCGGGCCCGCGGGCGCGAGGAGGGCAAGAAGATCACCTGGAAGGACGGCGTCGAGGCGCTGTGGATCCTGGGCCGCGAGCGTACGCGCCGCTCGGCCATCAGCCCAGGAAAGCGCTGATCTCGCCGCGCAGCCCCGGCGCGTCGAGGCCGTGCCAGCGGGCATGGTCCTTCGGCGTGCCGTAGCGGCGCAGCTCGCGGCGACCGACGCCGAGGTGCAGCGCGCGGTGCGGGCGGTCGCTCAGCGCCTCCGCGACCAGGGCCGCGGTCGTGCCCTTGAGGTACGGCTCGACCATGATCACGTCTTGGTTCGCGAGTGCCCGTAGGCCGGCGGCGTCGAACGGACGGGGCGTGTTCGTGTAGGCGACGGTGACGTCGAGACCTTCGGTGGCCTTGATCGTGGCGTCCAGGAGTGGGCCGACGGCGACGACGAGCGGGGCTTCGTGCGTGCCCTGCTTGATCGTGGTCAGGCGCGGGCCGGTGGCGTGCGCCTTCGCGTTGTGGCCGGTGCTGAGGCGGATGTAGACCGGGTCGTCGCCGGCGGCGGCCGCCCGGAGCAGCGGCGACACCTCGTCGGCATGGCCGGGCACGTGCACGGTCCAGTCGCCGGCGAGCGTGTCGAACAGCGCCACGTCGCCCGGTGACTGGTGGGTACGGCCGGCGGTCGAGCCGTCGTACGACGCGCCTACGGTCACCACCACGGCGCCGGCGCCCTGGTGGTCGAGGTCGAGCTTGAGCTGCTCGTACGCGCGGTCGATGGCGAACGTCGCGTACGAGTGGACGATCGGCCGCAGCCCGGTCAGGGCCAGCCCGCCCGCAACGCCGACCATCAGCTGCTCGCGGATGCCGACATTGACCACCCGGTCCGGGTGCCGCCGCGCGGCCGGCCGGAACTCGGCGGCAGAGATGTCGGCCAGCACCAGCGCCGTGCGGGGGTCGTCCTCCAGAAGAGCGGTGGCGGACTCGACGAACCTGGCTCGCATGGTCGTCATCACTCGTTCTCGACGTGGGCGATGACGACATGCGGGCTGTGCGGGGTGGCGGCCCGGATGCCGGCCTCGATGGCGTCGTGGTCGCGGCCGTCGACGGTCACCGCGGTCCACCCGTTGACGGTGAACCGCGACGCGACGCCGCCGGGCCAGCCATGGGTGGCCGACCGGTTGTCGACCACGATGGCGGTCAGCGCGTCGAGCCCCGTGGCCCCGGCGTACGCGATCGCTTCGTGGTTGGAGCCCTCGTCCAGCTCGGCGTCGCCCAGCAGCACGTAGACGTGCGGCGTGGTCAGGCCCTGGGCGCGCAGCCCCAGCGCCGTACCGACGGCCAGGCCGAGGCCGTGGCCGAGCGAGCCGGAGCCGATCTCGACGCCGGGGACCAGCGTGCGGTCGGGGTGGAAGCCGAGCCGGCTGCCGGGGCCGCCCATGTCGTCCAGCCAGTCCTCGGGGATGAAGCCCTTGGCGGCGAGGACGGCGTAGTAGGCGGCCGGTCCGTGGCCCTTGGAGAGCAGGAACCGGTCGCGGTCCTCGGCCATGTCGGGGTCTGTGTGGAGGATCTTGTGGTAGAGCACCCAGAGCACGTCGAGGGTGGAGTACGCGCACGCGTCGTGCTTCTCGTCGCCGGTCAGGCGTTCGAGTAGGCGGGGGAGGTCCCGGTAGCCGGTCGCCGTGGTCACGGTCGTCGTGGACATGTGGCTAGTCTGCAAGTTGAAGCTGACTTGAGGTAAAGGTTGCCGTGACGGACGAGACACTGACCATCGGCGAGCTGTCGGTGCGCTCCGGGGCCGCGCCCTCGGCCCTGCGGTACTACGAGAAGCTCGGGCTGATCCGGGCCGCGCGCACGGGCGGCAACCAGCGCCGGTACCAACGGGCCGAGCTGCGCCGGGTGGCGTTCATCCGGATCGCGCAGCAGGTCGGCGTGTCGCTGGAGGAGATTGGGGCGGCGCTCGACGAGCTGCCGGCCGGCCGTACTCCGAACAAGTCCGACTGGGCCAGGCTGTCTGCCCGCTGGCGGGGCCGGATCGACGAGCGGATCGCGCTGCTGGAGGGTCTGCGCGACAAGCTCGACGGCTGCATCGGCTGCGGATGCTTGTCCCTCAAGCTCTGCCGGCTGTACAACCCCGACGACCGCCTCGCGGCGACCGGCTCGGGCCCGCGGATCCTGCTGGCCTCGGCTGTCGAGAAGTAGCACCGGGCCGAAGTGGTCTTCACCTCCTCGCGGCGACCGGCTCGGGCCGCGGATCCCGCTGGCGTCAGTTGACCAGTAGGACCTTGCCGAAGTGGTCGTTGGTCTCGACGAGCGCGTGCGCCTCGTCGGCATCGGCCATCGGGAACCGGCGGTCGATGACCGGGCGGATCTTCCCTTGTTCGATCAGCGGCCAGATCTGGTGGCGGACGCCCTTGACGATCTCGGCCTTCTCGTCGTTCGGCCGCGGCCGCAGGGACGTGGAGGAGATCAGGCCGCGCTTGGCCATGAGGGCGGAGAAGTCGAGCTCGGCCTTGCGACCGCCCTGCATGCCGATGTTGACGATCCGGCCGTTGGGTTTCAGTGCCCGGACGTTACGGGCCAGATAGGCGGCACCCATGATGTCGAGGATGAGGTCGGCCTGGACCTTGTCGGCGAAGTCCTCCTCCGTGTAGTCGATGGTTTCGTCCGCGCCGAGCTCCTGTAGCCGGTCGTGCTTGCTCTTGCGGGCCGTGGTGACCACACGTGCGCCGATGGCCTTGGCCAGCTGGATGGCGAACGTGCCGATGCCACTGCCGCCGCCGTGGACCAGCAGCGTCTCGCCTCCGGTCAGTCGGCCGATCTGGATGACGTTGGACCAGACCGTGCAGGCCACCTCCGGCAGGGCGGCGGCCTCCTCGATGGTCACGCCCTCGGGGATGGGAAGCAGGTGTTGTTCGGGGACGGCCACCTGCTGCGCATACCCGCCACCGGCGAGCAACGCACAGACCGGCTCGCCGCCGCGCATCCCCGAGCACTCGAGCCCCGGGTACGGCGGCGCACCCGGCGGGACCGGGTAGTTGCCTTGGCGCTGCAACAGGTCGGCCCGGTTCACGGCCGACGCCACGACGTCGACGACCACCTCCCCCTCCCGCGGCTCGGGGTCCGGCACCTCCGCCCACACCAGCGCCTCTGGCCCGCCCGGTTCGGGAATCGTGATCGCCCACATGCTCTCATTCATACCGGGTGGCGGCGTGGCAGACTGGACCGGCGTCCAGGAGGGTTCGCCTAGTGGCCGATGGCGCTGGTCTTGAAAACCGGTAAGGGGAGTGATCCTCTTCGTGGGTTCGAATCCCACACCCTCCGCGCTACTGCGTACAAGGCTGGGATCCAACCTCAGGTCGTTCGTTGGGGCCGGCGGGGTGCGGCACAGCCCGTTACGGCTTTCGCTTGGCCGCAACCGCTTAGGGCTTGTCGGGCGGGTACCCGCGGCCGTCCGGGCTCGGACCGTGTCACTTAGACCACGCCCGTGATGGTGCGTAGCCTGTCGGGATCTCTCAGCACGTCCGAACCGAGGAGTACGACGGGATGGCACGTACCTGGCTGTCGATCCGGGTGGAGCTTGTGTCCGGCCGTGGTGAGGACCTCTGGCCCCGGCCCGGTCGGGGTGGATGTGCGGTTGTGCTTCGCCCCGAGCGTGACGCCTACGCGATCGTGGATGCCGACGCCGACGTTCGGGCTGGCCAGCTGGCCGGTGAGCACCGTACTCACCCGCACGGTCGCGGTGAACGCGTGCTTCTGTGGGCCTAGCGTGCTCGTGTGGCAGCCGTGCCGCTATGGCGGAGCAGCGTTGCTCAATGGGAGCCGTCAACACCGCC
>DATDJX010000441.1:0-9580 GCA_036520275.1 Asanoa sp. | reverse complement strand
GCATCCCGGAGCCGATCGCGCTCGAAGGCAGCGCGCGTCCGGTGTGCTGACCAGCCGTCGGCCTCGACGATCACCCCAGCCCCCGGCCAGACGAAGTCGACCTCGTACCCCTCGACGACCTGGTTGACCATCGGCCGCGGCAGCCCGTGGTTGCGGCACAGCTCGAGGAGAAGCTCCTCGAAGTCGGACCTGGTGCGGGTGCTGCCGGCGAGGTGCTCGTCGAGAACGGCGGCGAGCATGCCGGCGCCGCGGCGGCCGGGGAACGGCCGCAATGAGGAGAGATCCCAGCCGAGGTACTGGGCTTCGTCGATCGCCCGTTCCAGGTCCCGGCGGGTGGAGCAGTCGGCGAGGTCGACGAGCGTGCGCATCGGCGCGGTGACGGGGATGAGCTCACACACCGACCGATCCTCTGGCGGAAGCGGAGAGCGGTGCACGATGACGGCACCGCGCCTGGCCCGCGTCCCGCCGCTCGGCACCGTGACTTCGACCCGAGGCCCCTTCGCAGGGCGTAGCCGCCACAGCTCGGCTGCGCTCTGGTGACTCAAGGCGGCCCGGTAGCCACACGCAAGGACAGCACTGAGGAGGTGGACGGGCTGATGCGCTCGAGGGACGCTGCCGACGGCCAATGAGTAACTGTTCGCAACCGGGTGGGGAATCCTGGTCGCTGTATCCGCGACCTCGATTCCCCACCCGGGGTCGCAGGAGGTCTTGGCCATAGATCCCTGAGTTCGCCCCCTCAAACGCGAGCGGCCGGCCCAGTGGGCCGGCCGCTCGGAGTCCTGCCGCCCCGGAGGGGCGTGCGTGTGGCCTAGTCGTCGACGACGGGCGGCCAGAGGGTGTCCACCTGCGTCTTGATCTGCTGATCGGCAGCGACTGCGGTGCTGAGCACGGCGCGGGACGCGGCGGGAACCGACGTGTCCTGAGCCGTTGCCTGCATCTGCTGGATCTCGTCAGCGAGCAGGACCGAGACGCTCGGCATGACGAGGTCGAACGTGGTCACCTCGCCCTCCTCCTGGCTCGCGTGGGCGCGCACCTTGGCGTCCTCGGGGGGAGCCGGGGGAGCGGCCGCGGCGATGATCTTCACCAGGCGGTTGCGAAGCACGATCGCCGTGTTCATGGTGGTCTTCACCCGGTTGAGCAGGTTGCCCTGGACGTCAGGGAGCATGCCGACCGACGCCGTGGCGGCGCTGTACTGGCTGGTGAACACCGAGAAGACGGCCGTGGCCGCGTCCGCGAACACCGGCCCGGCGAACTGGCTGCTCCTCGCCTTGATCCAGGCACTCGAGGAGCTCCGGCGCGAGGCACGAATGAAACGACGAGCGAGCTTGACGTACCGGCGGCTGGTCGCGGCGGCTTCTTCAGCCGGCGGCGCCGGCTGATTCGCGATCAGGTACTTGGCGCCCTTGTAGGAGCGGATCAGGTACCGGCGCGAGGCCCGGAGCGGACCGGCCGCCGTGGCCCCCTGGCCTGCGTCGATCGCGTCCGCTGCATTGCTCAGGGCGGTCGCCGTGCGCTGGATCGGAACGCCGACGATCGGCGGATCGACTGCCGCGGCGCCGCTCCCCGCCTCCGCCGCCGCCGCCGGCAGCGCGAGCGCCAGGACAGCTGCGAGTCCAAGCAGTCGAGTGGTTCTGATACGGACCATGTGCTCGGTCTTCCTTTCTGGAGTTGACTTCAAGACGACCCCAAAGTAGGACGCGCCAACCCCGCTGCCGGGTACCTCCGGGAGCCCTTGGGGACAGCGTCCGACCCCGGCTGCTCGCGCCTCTCGGCTAGCCTCGAGTGATGCCGCGGAGAGTGCTTGCCTTCCGGGTCCTACCGGTTGTCGCCGCGCTCGCCGTAGCGGCGCTGGCGCTGACGATCGCCGCTCGCGCGTCCGTGGACGCCACAGGGCCCGAGCGCCTCCCGGACCTCGATCAGGCGGCACCCACGGACCTCGTGATCACACGCGTCGGCCCACCCGGGAAGCGCGTCTACCGGCTCGGATTCCAATCCGCCGCCGCGAACGTCGGCGACGGTCCGCTGATCATCAACGGGCACCGGCCGGGGCTCGACACGGGGACGATGCAGGCCGACCAGCTCATCGAGCGCGAGGGGGCGCCACAGAGGGTGGTCCCCGGGGCAGCAAAGCTCCGCTACGTCGTCTCGCCCGACCACCGCCACTGGCACCTGCTGGGCTTCGACCGCTACGAGCTGCGCCGGGCCGGGCGGCGCGTGGCCGCGGTGAGGGATCGCAAGACCGGGTTCTGCCTCGGCGACCGCTACGCCTTGAGCGGGCGCAGGCTTCCGGCGGCACCCTCCGAGCCCGTGTACACGAGCCGCTGCGGCCTCGACGAGCCCGAGCTCCTCGGGGTCCAGGAGGGCATCTCGGTCGGGTACGGAGACAACTATCAGGCGAACCTCGAGGGTCAGTACCTGCGGCTGAACGGCCTGCGCGCGGGGCGCTACGTCCTGGTCCACCGCGTGAACGCCGAGCGCGACCTGCGAGAGCTCGACTACTCGAACAACGCGTCGTCGGTCCTGCTCGACCTGCGCTGGCGTCGCGGCGCGCCTGAGATGCGGACGGTCAAGGTGTGCCCGGGAACCGCGCGGTGCGACCAGCGCCCCTCGGCCGCCGCCCGCGTGGCGACGGTCGCCACCGGCCTCGAGATCCCCTGGGAGATCGCGTTCCTCCCGGACGGGCGCGCGCTGGTCACCGAGCGTCCGGGTCGCGTGCGCATGCTCGGGCGCGACGGGCGGCTCCGTCGCGGACCGGTCGCACGCGTGCCGGTGACCGCCGTGGGCGAGGGCGGCCTGCTCGGGCTTGCCGTGGATCCCCGGTTCGCGAGCAACCGGTTCGTCTACCTCTACTTCACCACTGCCAAGGGGATGCGCCTGGAGCGCTGGCGCCTCTCCGGCGGCCGGCTGCGCCGCGAGCGCTCGCTCGTGGACGGCATCGCGGCGGGACGGGTCCATGACAGCGGGCGAATCGCCTTCGGCCCCGATCGCCGCCTCTACGTGGCGACGGGCGATGCCGGCGACGGCGAGCTCGCCCAGCGCACCGACTCGCTGAACGGCAAGTTCCTGGCGCTCTCGCCGGCGCAGTACCGCGGCGCCGGCGGGCGTCCCGAGATCATCTCGCTCGGTCACCGGAACCCACAGGGATTCGATTGGGAGCCGGGCAGCCGCCGCCTCGTGGCCACCGAGCACGGCCCCACCGAGGGCGTCGACGGGCCGGACGGCTACGACGAGGTGAACCTGATCGTGAAGGGCGGCAACTACGGGTGGCCCAGGGTCTACGGGTTCGACCAGGCCGGCTTCAATGCGCCGCTGCGCGTCTACCGCCAGCCGCTCGCGCCCTCGGGCGGCACCTTCGTGAGCCGGCGTGGCTCGGCCTGGACCGGCAACTTCCTGTTCGCCGCCCTGCGCGGCGAGCAGCTTCGCCGGCTCGTGTTCCGAGAGGGCCGCATCGTGGCCGAGCACCCGTTGTTCCGCGGGCGCTTCGGCCGGCTGCGCACGGTCGTGGAGGGGCCTGACGGAGCGCTCTACGCGCTGACGAGCAACCGCGACGGCCGGGGCACCCCCCAGGCGGGGGACGATCGGATCCTCCGCATCACGCCCCCGCGGTAGCGACCCACTATCGACTGAGAAGGCACGCCTGTCGATCGGGCGCGAAATCGCCGTACCGTCGCCCCTGCATGGCCGATGACTCGAAGCCAGCCTGGTCCCCGGTTTTCCTCCGCGGCACCACCAGCGGGCAGGCACGCGCCCGGCGCGGCGAGCACCAGAGGCCTCCGCTCGCCGCCACAGGCGGCTCCGTCGGCGAGATGATCGAGGAGTTCCTCGAGGACGTCGACGGTGGATTCGCGCGCGACCGTTACGGGCGCCCGTTCACCCCCGACGCGGCCCAGGAGCTGCATTGGTCCCTCGCCGGCTACGTCGACGAGGAGCTCGGTGACGCGAGCCTCACCGACCTGCGTCGCCAGGACCTGGAGGCGCTCATCTACAAGCTCGCCGATGGTGGCGTCCCCCGCCGCCGCCTGCGCGCGCTGGCAAAGTCAGTCCGCGCCCTCTACGACTACGCGGCCGAGCGGGACGTCGTCCGCCACAACCCCGCCGAGCGCCTGGCGATCCCGGACGAGGACGAGGCCCAGCAGCCGACGGCGAGCGACATCAGCGAGCCCGCCGTGGAGAGAGAACCAGGGGCCCTCGACCGATCGATCTCCCTGGCGCTGCGGCTGGCCACCCTCGGCCTTCTCCTCTTCGCCCTACTCCTGCTGGTGAGCTCGCTATGACCCTCCGGGCTGTCCCAGACGACGGCGTGGCGACCATCTCGCGCGGGCGCGATGACGTGACGGATCTTCAGATGATCAACGGCACGCGGACCGTGCTCGAGCTCGTCGCCGGCAAGTGGAGCGTGGACGTGCTCTACATGCTCGCCAACGGAACCCGCCGCTACAGCGAGATCTTCTACGAGGTCGGCGAGATCTCGAAGAAGACGCTCACGCAGACGCTGCGGACATTGGAGGGCAACGGTCTGATCGCCCGGCGCGTGTACGCCGAGGTCCCGCCAAAGGTCGAGTATTCGCTCACGCCTCTTGGTTGGAGCCTCACCGGCCCGCTCATGACCATGTACGAGTGGGCCGCGGAGCACATGACCGACCACCAGGGACTGGCCGCGGCAGCGTGAGGAGGCCCGTCAACCTCAGGCGAGTCGGCTGCCTGCTGGCCATCGGTATCGCGCTCGCCGCGCTGGGAGCGCCCGCCGCCCTGCCCTCAGGCGAGGCGCAGGCCGCGTCGGTCGCCCCCGCCGCGGTCGCACCCCCGGCCGCCATCGACCTCCACGGGCTGTTCGGCGACGAGAACGAGCCGGACGAGAACGAGGGCGGCGGAGACCAGTCGCAGCAGGGCCCGGGCGTCTCACTCCCGGTGGTGCTCCTGCTCGTGGTCGTCGCGGCGCTCGTCGGCGGCTACGTCGCGCTCCGCGTCCGCCGCCTCTGGCTGCGGTTGCGAGATTGGGGCAGCGACATGCGCGCTCGCGCCCGCCTCTAGGTCAGCGCCGCAGTTCCTCGTGCGAGGCCTCGGGGAGCAGGAAGGGTAGGAGGCCGGACTGACCCCCACTGAGCCCGCGAACGTCGGCGCCGGCGAGGTGTGCGAGCGCGAGGACGGCGCCCCCGGTGACCAACCCCGCGCCGATCATCGCCCGCCGGGACAGATGGGTCAGGCGCACGCCTGTGCGCAGGGCTGCATTCCGAATCGTCATCCACACGAGAGAACCGCACGCCGGCCGCAGGTTCAATCTGCACTCGCTATCGAGCGGTCAACAGCGCTTGTTGGCGCCGGTCCGGTGGGCGCCTAGGTTGAGTTGGTGGGCAATCGCGTCGCGAGGACCGTCGGCCGCTACGAGATTCTCGATGAGCTCGGACGGGGAGGCATGGCCACCGTTTACCTCGCTCGCCAGACCGACCTCGACCGCCTGGTCGCGCTGAAGGAGCTCAGCGCCTTTCGTCAGGCCGACCCCGCCTTCACTCAGCGCTTCCTCCGCGAGTCGCGGCTGGCGGGCTCACTGAGCCACCCCAACATCGTCACGGTCCACGACTACTTCGAGTACGACGGGGCCCCTTACATCGCCATGGAGTACGTGGACGGCGGATCGCTCCGCCCGCACATCGGTCACATCTCCCTGACTCAGGTCGCCGGCGTCATGGAGGGCGTGCTGTCGGCGCTCGACCACGCCGAGCACCACGGCATCGTGCACCGCGATCTCAAGCCCGAGAACGTCATGGTCACCTCTCAGGGCAGGGTGAAGATCACCGACTTCGGCATCGCCAAGGCAACCGGCAGCGCCCACACCGGCAGCTTCCTCACCGCGACCGGCACGACCGTCGGCACACCCAACTACATAGCGCCCGAGCAGGCGATGGGACAGGAGGTCGGGCCCTGGACCGACCTCTACTCGCTCGGGGTGATGGCGTTCGAGCTCTTCGTGGGTCACGTTCCGTTCTACGACACCGAAGAGCCGGTGGCCGTCCTGATGCGTCAGGTAAGCGACCCGATCCCGCCCGCGCGCACGATCAACCCCGAGGTGGACGAGGGGATCTCGGACTGGATCGAGCGGCTCGTCGTGAAGGACCCCCGGAAGCGCATCCGCTCAGCCGACCATGCCTGGGATGAGTTCGAGGAGATCATCCTCGAACTGGTGGGACCGCGCTGGCGGCGCTCGGCCCCGCTGGTCCCATCCTCAAAGCGGCCCGCGGACGCCCCGGCGGGGCCGCACACCCCGCCCCCCACGGCCGCCGCGCGACCTCCGCTGATGCCCACGTGGTCAGTCCCAAACTGGGGCCCCACGATGGCCGGCGCCCCCACCCGCCGCCTCAGGGACGACGAGGACGCGGCCGTGGCGCGCACCGTCATGCCGGAGGAGCCCACGCACCGGCTGGACGACCCGGATGAACCGCCGGAGAGCCGCCGCGGAGTGCGTGGCACGCTTCTGAAGCTCGGGCTGGTGATCCTGGCGACCGTGGCGGTGCTGGCGGCGGCCTTCGGAGGCCGCGGCTCCAATCCGGGCGGTTCCAGCGAGGCGCCAGCCCTCGCGCCAGTCTCCACGGTGACGGGCCCGGACATGACGCTCCAGGTGCCGCGCGGCTGGCGCCGTGCCCGGTCTGCCCCCGACGTCGGCCTGCCGCTCTCCCACCCCGTGGCGGCAGCACCCGGTGGCCGGGCGGCCGGCCCCGCGGTCGTGTTCGGCCTCGTGAAGGGGAACAGGGCCGCGAACAGCACGCTGTTGCCGGCCGCCTTCCTCAGCTCGACCGGGCAGTCGTCAGGGTCTGCGCCGTCGCACCCCGTCCGGCTCCCCACGCAGAGCCTCGAGGCCTTGCGGTACGCAGGGCTCCGCCCGGTGGGCATCCCGCGCGAGCTGACCGTGTACACGGTTCCGACGTCGGCGGGAGTCGCGACGGTGGCCTGCGCGGTGCCTTCCGGCCGCGCCGCGGCGCTCGCGGCGCAGTGCGATGCCATCGCCGGCACCCTTCGACTGAGGAAGGCGACCGCCTATCCGGTCGGTGCGAGCGACGCTTACGCGACGGCTCTCAACGGCGCGATCGGCGAGCTGCAGCAGACCACGGGCTTCCAGGAGACAGCGCTGCAGAATGCCCAGACCCTCGCCGATCAGGCGGCCGCGGCGAACGCGCTGGCAAGCGCCTACGACGCCGCCGCGGGGCAGCTCGCGGCTCTCAGTCTGAGCCCCGCGGACAGGCAGGCAAACCACGTGCTGGTGGCGGCGCTGCGCGGCGCCGGCGCGGCGTACCGAAAGGCCGCGCGCGCGGCGACCGGCGGCGACGCGGCGGCGTACCGCACCGCTAGCGCCGCCGTTCCGCCCGCGACCGCACAGGTCAACTCCGCGCTGGCAGGCGTACGCGCAGCCGGGTATGGGTCACAGGATCAGGGCGGGAGCTCGGGCGCCGGGCCGACCGGCGGGAAGGCCAGCGGAAACGCGGGCGGGAGCGCCGGCGGGAGCGGCGCCGGGAGCGCCGGCGGGAACGACACCACCGGCTCGGGCAACTCGCGCCAGGCCCCGCCCGGCAGCGACGTCGGCGACTCGAGGTCCGACGACCCGAGCGACGACTCAGAGGACCCCTGATCGAGAGCGATCAGCTGGACGGGCCGGGGTTGAAGGACCTCATCACCTGAGCCTCCCTCTGGTTGCTGAGCTCCTCTGCCCGGACCGCCTTGAACAGCAACGTCCCGGGGCGCTGTGCCTCGGCCGCGTCACGGACGAGCGCGGCCTCGGCCGCGCGCGCGGCGTCGGGGTCAACGCCCGGCGCGTATCCCTCGTCACCGTTACCCCCGACCGCGGCAGCTGCCGCATGCACGGCCCGGCCGGCGCCGTCGAACCGGCGCCCGCCGGTGAACTGCTGGGCGTAGTACGGCTCCTTGAGGCTCGCGATCTTGACCACGTCGCCGGTGTGCGGAGCGTTGATGAACTTGTCGCCGCCAAGCGACATCCCCACGTGGTGCACGTCCCCGCTCGAGTCACGGAAGAAGACCAGGTCGCCCGGGATGAGGTGACGTCGGTCGACCGGCCTGCCGTTCGAGGCGAGGATCTGCTGCTCTGACGTGCGCGGGATTTGAATCCCGGCCTTGGCGTAGGCCCACTGCACCAGGCCCGAGCAGTCGAATCCCGTCTTCGGTGAGGAGCCGCCCCATTGATACGGCGTCCCGAGGTACTTCCTGGCCTCAGCGACGGCCGCCGTGGCTCGCGGGCCCGCGGCACCCGAGCCGACATCGCCTTCGAGGATGGGCTCGAGCTGGCCGCCCCCCCGATCGCCACCGCCCTGGTTCTGGGCGCCCTGGCGCAGGAGGCCTCGAGCCTCCTCGAGGCGTAGCTGATAGCGGCCGCGGTACTGCTCAGCCGGACGCTCGACGTCCGCGATCCAGTCGCCGTAGCTGCCCGCGTCGTTCACCGGCTTGCCCGCGGCGATGCGCTGCTGCTTGACCGCAACCGCCTGGTCGAGGAACCACTTCAGCTGAAGCTCGGCCTTGTCGGGATAGCCGGCGTAGTCGCCCTGGTTCCAGATGCCGACCCGCATCTGGAAGAAGCCGACGGAGTCGGCGTCTCCGCCGCCCAGGTTCCGAAGGCCCGACTCGACGAGGCCCGCCATCACGGGCAGCTCGGGCGGCAGGCCGCGCTTCCGTGCCTCGGCGCCCATCCACGCCGCTACCTCGGACTTTTCCGCATTGTCGCCCGGATAGCCGCCCGCGACGTCACCCAGGTCGATCTGCCCGCCGCCGTCCGCACCGCCACCGACGTCACCGTCGCCGTCGCCGCTCTCCGAGCCGTCCCCGCTGTCCTCGCCGCCGTCGCTGCCGTCGCTGTCGTCGGTGTCGTCGCTTCCGCTGTCGCTGCTGTCGTCGTGGTCGCCGTCGTCGCCGCTGTCGCTCTCGTCGCTCTCCTGCTCGTCGCTCGCGTCGTCCGCGACCGAGTCGTTGTCGTCCCCGCCACCGTCACCGTCGCTCTCCGCGTCGGCCTCCGCGTCCGTGTCGCCGCCTGGATCCTCCAGGCCGCCCGGCTCGTCCCCGCCGTCATCGCCGTCATCGCCGTCGCCGCCGTCCTCGGCGCTGCCTCCCGTGACGGCCGGCATCTCGACCGCGTCGACCTCCTGGCCGGCCGGCGCTCCACCGGGCACCGCGAGGTCCTCCGGCGGCTTCCAGCTCGAGCTGATCGCGTCGTCGTAGGCGATGTGGAGGTGGTTCTGGTGGGCGCTGTCGCTGAAGTCCGCCGTGCCGGGGAGCGCCCAGGGCGATCCGACCTCGCTGGGGCGGATGCTCGCGGGAAGCCTCGACAGCGCCATCGCGATCTCGCGGGCCGCGGAGTTGCCGGGGTTGACGGCCTGACCGTCGACCACCGCGATGTCCACGGCGCGCCCGTAGTAGTGATTGGAGACCGAGCCGCCGCTGGTATTCCTGTCGTGGTCCGAGATCATGGCCGACACGGTGATCTTGTGATCCCGGGAGATCGCCGTCAGGACCGAGGTGATGCGGGGGTCCATCCTTCCGGCCTTCATGTCCGCGATCCCGTTGGAGTCGAATGTCACCTTGTCGT
>DATDJX010000440.1:0-5307 GCA_036520275.1 Asanoa sp. | reverse complement strand
GGCGGTCGCGGCCTGCTGATAGCGGGCGACACTGGCCGTCTCGGTGACGTTGAGGACGTCGAGCTGGTGGTGCGCGATGCCGCGACGCTCGGATACGGGCAGCTTCGCGGTGCCGATGTCCATGCCGCGGTAGAGCTGCATGGCGTCGGCATTCACGATCTCGCCGCCCACGTGTTCGGCGACGGCCAACGCAAGCGCCGACTTTCCGGTGCCCGTCGGACCGATGATCGCGATGGGTCTCATGGCCGCCAGACGCCGACGTAGTAGCCGACGCCGTAGGGCGCACCGCGGTACAGCTCTTCGGCCGACCGAGGACTCCCCGCCAGCCCGGCCAATACCTGGTAAGCGACTCGGCCGACGACGGTGGCCGGCAGGCGGGTCAGCGCGGCGGCATCGCCTGCGGCGAGCGCGTCGTCGAGCGCGGCCTGCACCGGTATCGAGTCGGGGTCGTAGCCGCCCGGCGCGGGTGGCGTCAGGGTGTGCGCGCCGTCGGCGACGACGAGGACACCGATCGGATCGACCGCCTCGTCGATCTCGGCGCGTAACCGGCGGCCGCTGGCCATCGCGGCGTCGATGTCGTGGTGCGCCGCGTACACCCGCACCTCCGCTCTTGTGTCGGGCTTGGCCTGGTCGCGGACCCAGCCCGCGATCAACGCGCACAGCGGCAATTCCGTGGGTGTGCCGGCAGCGTTGGGCGACAGCGTGACACGGCGGTCGACACCGTAGCCCGCGAAAGTGCCGGCGCTCTCGGAATCCAGTACAGCGTCGGCCTCGCCGACACCGACGGCGATCCACCGCGACGGCAGCGATCCCGCGGCGGTGAACACCGCCTCCCGCAAGTCGGCCAGTTCGTCGGCCGCACCCGCGGCCAGTTCGGGAACCATGACGGGTGCCGACGGGATGATCGCGATGGCGCTCAGCACGCCACCAAAGTAGTGCTCACGCTGGTTGCTTGGTGGCACCGGCCGCTTCCCCGCGGGCCAGCGCGACCGTCGACACCACCATCACCGCCACCGCGATGATCAGGGTCAGCCAGCCGGCGTCGCCGGGCCGCAGCGTCTCGCCAAGCACCACGATGCCGAGCGCCGACCCCACGACCGGCTCGGCGACGGTCATGGTCGGCAGCGACGCAGTCAGCGAGCCGGCCCGGAACGACGACTGCTGCCACGCCGTGCCGGCAGTGCCGACCAATGCCCACACGTAGAGCTCGGGTGTGCGCAACAGCGCCCACAGACCGTCGTCGAGGCGGTCCACCACACCCTTGGTCAGCACCGCGAACACGCCCCACAGCGCGCCGGACACCAGCGCCAGCAGCACCGCGCTGACGGGTCCGGACCAGATTCGCGCGCCCACCACGCAGAGCACGAGGGCGGGGCCCAGCACCGCGATGACCGCCGTCCACGTCTCCAACGATGCCCGGGAATGGCCCGCGGTCGGGTTGCCGACGGTCACGATGATCGCGACCGCGGCGGCCAGCAGTGCGGCCCCCGTCCATTCCCAGCGGGTCACTGGCCGGTGCGACAGTCGCGCGCTGATCGGCAGCGCGAACAACAGCGACGTGACCAGCATGGCCTGCACCAACAGCACCGAGCCCAGGCCCAGCGCAGCGGCCTGCAGCGCGAATCCGGCCGCTGCGACGCCGCTGCCGAGCCACCACTGGCCGTCGCGCAGCAATCGCATGAACAGCTCGGTGTGGCTGACCGGTTCGTCGGTGACGTCATGCGCCGAACGCTGATGAATGACGTCGCCGACCGCGATGAAGAACGCAGCGCCGAGGGCGAGCAGGGCGGCGATGTCCGCCTTGTCCATCCGCGGCCTCCCGTTGTGTTGGAAAAGAGCCTAGGCAAATCCATCGCGAAAGGCGTGGGCACAGGGTGCGGGGACCTGTTTGAATAGCGGACGAGCTAGTAGGCGCCGCGTCGCGCGGCAGGTGCGCGGGTTTTCGCGCGGAGGGTACGAGGTAACGGATATGACGACCAGCGAGCCAGGTGGCGGCCCCCCCACCCCCAAACCCGCCCCCCGGCCAGGACCCCCGCGCCCCGTTCCCCGCCCCGGCCACCCGGCGCCGACCATCGCCGCGCCCGTGTCGAGCGATCCGCATCGGTTCGGCCGCGTCGACCCCGACGGCACTGTCTGGCTGATCACCGGATCGGGTGAACGCATCATCGGCTCGTGGCAAGCCGGCGACAACGAGGCCGCGTTCGAGCACTTCGGGCGCCGATTCGACGACCTGCACACCGAGGTCGCGCTGATGGAGCACCGGCTCGAGTCGGGAACAGGAGACGCCCGCAAGATCAAGTCCGCCGCCGCCGCACTCGCCGAAAGCCTGCCGGAGGCGCATGTGCTGGGTGACGTCGACGCGCTCGCCGCGCGGCTTACCGCCATCGTCGAGCACGCAGACGAAGCCGCCCAGGCCGAGAAGGCCAAGCGCGACGAGTACCGCGCCGCGCAGACGGCACGCAAAGAGACACTGGCCGCCGAGGCCGAGGACCTGGCCGCGAACGCGACGCAGTGGAAGGCCGCAGGCGACCGGCTGCGCGACATCCTCGAGGAGTGGCGGACGATCAGCGGGCTCGACCGCAAGACCGACGACGCACTGTGGAAGCGCTATTCGACGGCCCGCGAGACGTTCAACCGCCGCCGCGGCTCGCATTTCGCAGAACTCGACCGTGACCGCGCGGGCGCCCGGCAGGCCAAGGAGGCGCTGTGCGACCGCGCCGAGGAGCTGGCCGACTCCACCGACTGGGGCACGACCAGCGCGGCGTTCCGCGATCTGTTGACACAGTGGAAGGCCGCCGGACGCGCCGCCAAGGACGTCGACGACGCGCTGTGGCAACGGTTCAAGGGCGCGCAGGACAAGTTCTTCTCCGCCCGCAACGCCGCCAGCGCCGAGCGCGACGCCGAGTTCAAGGCGAACGCCGACGCCAAAGAGGCGCTGCTCGCCGAGGCCGAAAAAGTCGACACCTCCGATTTGGAGGCCGCGCGGGCGGCGCTGCGCACGATCGGCGACAAATGGGACGCGATCGGCAAGGTGCCCCGCGAACGCGGTGCGGAGCTGGAACGACGGCTGCGCGCGATCGAGAAAAAGGTGCGCGATGCGCCGACGGGCGGCGTCGACCCGGAAGCACAGGCCCGCGCCGACCAATTCCGCGCTCGCGCCGAACAATTCGAACGGCAGGCGGAAAAGGCCGAAGCGGCTGGGCGGACCAAGGACGCCGAGGAGGCCCGGGCCAACGCCGAACAATGGCGTCAGTGGGCGGACGCCGCGGCCGACGCGCTCAAGGGCGGCTAGGGCTTCTCCGGGCCGTTGTCGGTGTCGTCGGTGTTGTCAGTGTCGCCGCCGAGGGTGTCCAGCAGCCCCTTCTTGTGCTGTTCGGCCGCTTGCCTGCGGCGTTCTTCCTCCGCCGCGAGCTGCAAAGCGGTGCGCGCCCAAACCGCGCGTGCCCAGTTGTAGGCCAGCACGATCACCGCGAGCCACGCGATGATCAGGCCGACGCCGGGCCCCGGGTGATGTGCGGGCGCGGTCTGCCGTGACCACACCGCCAGCAGGCCTGTGAAGGACGCGACGGTGGATCCCGCGAGCGCGATCCACGCGAGGCCCCATCGCCGCGTCAGCAGCGCCAACATCGAAAAGCCCACGCTGAACACGATCGCCAGCCAACAGAACACTCGCGAGGGCAATGCGATGCCGTTGCGGATCGCCGCATCGTCGCCGACCAGGACGTCCCAGCCCTTGGCGCCGCCGGTGTGCGGCAACACGAAGCTGAGCAGGAGCACAAAGACCGCGACAGCGATCACCAATGCTCTTGCGCCGGGGTCGATTTCACGCGCGACGCGGCGTTCGGCAGCCTCGATGTCGCCCTTGAACTCTTCGAAGTTGCCGTTGTTGTCTTTACCTGCGGTCACCGAGCACACCCGGACGAGGTCGGCTGTGGCGCCGGGACACCGATGCCGGGCATGCCGAGGCCGACCCCCGTGCGGGGCTTGCGCCCTGCCGCATGCGCGTCGCCGGCCCTGGTACGCCGGTGGCTGTGCGGGCCGCCGTCGGCGATCAGGTGGTGCGGCGCGGCGCCGGTGACGGTGGCGGTGACGATGTCGCCGGGCCGGATGTCAAGGCCTGCCGGGTCGAAATGCACCAGCCGGCCGTCGCGGGCGCGGCCGGACATGCGTGCGGTGCTGGCATCCTTACGGCCTTCGCCCGTCGCCACCAGCAGTTCGACGGTGCGCCTGATCTGCGCGGTGTTCTCCTCCAGCGAAATGCGTTCCTGTAGGTCGATCAGCCGTTGATAGCGTTCTTGGACAATGGCTTTCGGCAGTTGGTCGCTCAGCTCGGCTGCCGGCGTGCCGGGACGCTTGGAGTACTGGAAGGTGAATGCGCTCGAGAACCTCGCCTGCGCAACCACGTCGAGCGTGTTTTGGAAGTCTTCTTCGGTTTCGCCCGGGAAGCCGACGATGATGTCGGTGGTGATGGCGGCGTGCGGGATGGCGGCCCGGACCCGGTCGATGATGCCGAGGTATTTCTCGGCGCGGTACGACCGTCGCATCGCCCGCAGGATCCGGTCGGAGCCCGATTGCAGCGGCATGTGCAGCGTCGGGCACACATTCGGCGTTTGCGCCATCGCCTCGATCACGTCGTCGGTGAACTCGGCGGGGTGCGGCGAGGTGAACCGAACGCGCTCAAGGCCGTCGATGCGTCCGCATGCGCGCAGCAGCTTGGCGAATGCGCCGCGATCACGGGGTTGATCCGGGTCGGCAAACGAGACGCCGTAGGCGTTGACGTTCTGGCCCAGCAGGGTCACCTCAAGGACGCCCTGGTCGACGAGCGACTGCACTTCGGCCAGCACGTCGCCGGGCCTGCGGTCGACCTCTTTGCCGCGAAGCGCGGGCACGATGCAGAACGTGCAGGTGTTGTTGCAGCCGACGGCGACGGAAACCCATGCGGCGTAAGCGGATTCGCGCGCAGCCGGCAACGCGGACGGGAACTCCTCCAGCGCTTCGGCGATTTCGACCTGGGCTTTGCGATTGTGGCGGGCGCGGTCGAGCAGCGTCGGCAGTGAACCGATGTTGTGCGTCCCGAACACGACGTCCACCCACGGCGCCTTCGACAGGACGGTGTCGCGGTCCTTCTGCGCCAGGCAGCCGCCGACGGCGATCTGCATGTCGGGATCGGCCTGCTTGCGCGGCGCGAGGTGGCTGAGGTTGCCGTACAGCTTGTTGTCGGCATTCTCGCGGACCGCGCAGGTGTTGAAGACGACGACGTCGGCGTCGGTTCCGTCGGCCGCGCGCTCGTATCCGGCAGCTTCCAGC
>DATDJX010000439.1:0-39283 GCA_036520275.1 Asanoa sp. | reverse complement strand
GGCGGGGCCCCGACCGGGGGGAGCGGGGTGCCGGCCCGTCTGGTTGGGAGCCCTGCCCCGGGGGGCTTGGGTGGGCCCGGCCCGCGGGGTGTCAGGCCGGGCCCCCGACCCGGGGGGAGCGGGGTGCCGGCCCGTCTGGTTGGGAGCCCTGCCCCGGGGGGCTTGGGTGGGCCCGGCCCGCGGGGGTGAGGCCGGGCCCACCACCCGGGGGGAAGCTAGCAGCCTCCGGGGTGGACGCCGTGCGCACGCAGCCACGGCGCCGGGTTGATCTGGTTCCACAGGCTGCCGCGGTGTACCTCGAAGTGCAGGTGTGGGCCGGTGGAGTCACCGGTCGAGCCCTCGTAGCCGATCAGCTGACCGGCCTTGACCTTCTGACCGACGCGCACGACGGTCTTGTTCTGGTGCGCGTAGTGCGTGAAGTAGCCGTTGTGGTGGTCGATCATGACCGAGCTGCCGTAGCCGCTGTAGGTCCAGCCCGCCGCGATCACCGTGCCGGCGCCGACGGCGTACTCGGGGGTGTTCGCCGGCTTGGCGAAGTCGACGCCGGCGTGCAGGACGCCCCAGCGCATGCCGTAGCAGGAGGTGAGCCTCGCGCCCGGCATCGGGCTCACCCAGGCCGGTGCCGGCTTGGGCTTCTTCGGCGCCGGCGCGGGCTTGGCCGCCGGCGCCGGGACGACCGCCTTCGGCGGGGTCACCGGTGCCGTAGCCGTAGCGGGCGCGGCCGTGGCGGCCGCCGGGGGACGGGCAGCGCGGGCGGCGCGACCGGCTTCGTCGGTACGCGCCTGCGCGTCGCTCGATGCCGACGCAGCAACGGGGGTGGCGTTGTCGCCGTTGTTGGTCACGGCGGCGGATACGCCGGCGAGGCCGAGGCCGAGGATGCCGACCGTCGCAAGGCCCACGACGTGGGCCCGCCCGGCGACAGTCTTACGCAGACGGTCACGGATGACGTCCACCCGGCGGGGGGTGCCGGGCCTGGACTGGTTGTCGAACTTGCTTTCGTACACGGGGGGAACCTCCGTGGTTGTGCGACACGGACCCGGAAATGTTTGTTTGCCGGCCGTTCACCCGGAGGATTGGGGAGAGCTGGCGTGGGCCCGCGCACGGAAAGTGAGGGTCATTTCGACCTAGTTCAACCCGTTATTAGGTGATTTATATGCCGTATACGTCCGTGACGCCCGCCACAGTCGTCACTGTGGCGTAGGAAACTTTGCCTTCAGATGACCATGGAAAAACCGCCCACCAGGACGCGATGAGCGGTTGATCGGACAATACCCTGGGTTAGAGGATCACTACTCAGCTGTAAATTGAGGCGACTTGTAGCTTGATGTCCACTCCGAGCTGGCGGAGGAACGGGATGGGGTCCCTAGACTCGCCGTTGACGTGTGTCTCGAGATGCAGCTGCGAGCCGTACGTGTGGCCCGTGCTGCCCACCAGACCGAGCATCTCGCCGGCCTGGACCTTCTGGCCGGGCTTGACCAGCAGCTGCCTCGCGTGGCCGTAGACCGTTTCGATCCCGTTGCCGTTGTCGAGCACCACGCCGAACCCGTACCCGCCCAGCCAGCCGGCCTCCTTGACGGTGCCGGCGTGGACGGCGACGAACGGGGTGCCCTCCGGAGCGGCCAGGCCTACGCCCGCGTGCAGCTCGCCGAACTGGAAGCCGTAGGGCTGGGTGAACGTGTAGTCGCTCATCGGCAGGACCCACGCGTCGGAGGCGTCGGGCAGGGCGGTTTCGCCCGACCGGGTGCCGCGGTCGGCCGGCACTGACGCGACCGCACGCTCGGCCTGGTCGGCGCTTGTCTGCGCGGCATGGTTGAGATCGGCGAGTGCCTGGGGGTCGACGGCCTTCGCGTCGGGCATCGCGCTCACGCCCAGGGCGACCACGCCGGCGCCGAGGAAGGCTCCGGTGACAACGGCTGCGTAACGGCTCCGCGGCGGTGTTGGGACGCGTCGCCGACCGCGATATCGGTCCGGCTCAGACGACAAGCGCTGACGCACGCACACCCTCCGTTATCGGATCAGTTGGGCGGTCGAGAGGCGACGGAGATCCGGGGGGACCGCCAGTCAACCGCGATGCCACCCTGTCGTGAACGGGATGACAGCCGTGGGACACGGTAGCCAACCCCTAGGCGGGTCACAAGTTGAACGGGCAATTCTCCGGGAGAAACTCCCACCGTCCGTTGTGGATTGCCGGAATTCGTTACCTTTGTGGGCACCCGGGTCCGTGGCTTTCCGTCACATAGAGGATTACTGATAGTCACGGAACGTCGACGTACCCCGATTGCCCCTAGGGGGCCGGTCAGCGTTAATGTTCGTTCAGGCAACGGGGCGTCAGAAGGGGTCGCGTGATGGGTTCTCGGATCCGGGTGGTCGTCGCCAAGCCTGGCCTCGACGGCCACGACCGTGGCGCGAAGGTGGTGGCACGTGCGCTGCGTGACGCCGGCATGGAGGTCATCTATACCGGTTTGCACCAGACGCCCGAGCAGATCGTCGAGACCGCGATCCAGGAGGATGCCGACGCCGTCGGCCTGTCCGTCCTCTCCGGTGCGCACATGACGCTGTTCCGCCGGGTGCTCGAGCTGCTCACCGAGCGCGGCGCCCAGGACGTCGTCGTGTTCGGCGGGGGCATCATCCCCGAGGCTGACATCCCCGAGCTGCGCAAGCTCGGCGTTGCGCAGATCTTCACCCCGGGTGCCACGACGCAGTCGATCGTGGACTGGGTGCGAGCCAACGTGGCGCAACCTGTCCCCTAACCGAAGAGGATTAGGGAGAGGCCGGACGCACCCCTCACACGCCCGGCCTCTCTATGCACGACGCCCCGCCGCCACCCCTCGACCGACAGGGCATCGGCCGTCTTCGCCGGCCGCATCGCAGCGCTCCGACATTTGACTCAACGACGTCCCCGAACCCGAGTTACGACGGTCACGAAGAAATTCTTCCGGCCGTACGATCAGCGGCCGGACGAAGAGCTTCGTCGCCGCCGGCGCCGCCCGCGGCTGACTTTCGCCAACCGCCGGAGCGCGCTCGCGGACTACCCCGACGGCCGGGCGCGCCTGGGACGCGAGTGTGCAGTAGTGCACACCGCGCACCCGCTCGGTTGCCACCTCCGTCAGCGTCGATAGGCTGCGGCCAAACACCCACCGCGGCGCGAGGGCGCGTCGCGAAGACGAGGGACTCGTGAACCGTGGACCTGTACGAGTACCAGGGGCGCGACCTGTTCGAGCGGCACGGCCTGCCCGTGCTCGCCGGCGGGACCGCCACCACCCCGGCGGAGGCCCGGGGGATCGCCGAGCGGCTCGGAGGCCGAGTGGTCGTGAAGGCCCAGGTGAAAGTCGGCGGCCGGGGCAAGGCCGGCGGGGTCAAGCTCGCCGACGGTCCCGACGAGGCCGCGGCTCGCGCCGCCGACATCCTCGGCATGGACATCAAGGGGCACACCGTGCACACGGTGATGCTCGCCGAGACCGCCGACATCGCGGAGGAGTACTACTTCTCCTACCTGCTGGACCGCGCCAACCGCACCTTCCTGTGCATCGCGAGCGTGGCCGGGGGCATGGAGATCGAGCAGGTTGCCCACGAGTCGCCGGACAAGGTGGCGCGAATCCCGATCGACGCCCGTGCCGGCGTCGACGAGGCGCTCGCCCGGGAGATCGTCGGCACCGCGATGTTTCCGGCCGAGGTAGCCGACCAGATCGCCGACATCGCGGTCAAGCTATGGCAGGCGTTCGTGTCGGAGGACGCCACCCTGGTCGAGGTGAACCCGCTGGCGAAGCTGACCGACGGTCGCGTGCTGCTGCTCGACGCGAAGGTCACGCTGGACGACAACGCCGGCTTCCGCCACCCCGACCACGAGACCCTGGTCGATCAGTCCAGTGTGGACCCATTGGAGCAGAGGGCCAAGGAGAAGCATCTCAACTATGTCAAGCTCGACGGCGAGGTCGGCGTCATCGGCAACGGAGCGGGCCTGGTGATGTCCACTCTGGACGTCGTGGCTTACGCGGGCGAGAAACACGGTGGCGTCAAGCCGGCCAACTTCCTCGACATCGGCGGCGGCGCCAGCGCGTCGGTGATGGCCAACGGCCTCGAGATCGTGCTGTCCGACCCGGCCGTGAAGAGCGTGTTCGTCAACGTCTTCGGCGGTATCACCGCGTGCGACGAGGTCGCCAACGGCATCGTCCAGGCGCTCGCACTGCTCGAGCAGCGTGGTGAGACGGTCAGCAAGCCGCTCGTGGTGCGCCTCGACGGCAACAACGCGGACGCCGGCCGCACCATTCTCGACGAGGCGGCCAACCCGCTCGTGGAACGGGTGGACACGATGGATGGAGCGGCGCAGCGCGCCGCGGAGCTCGCGGCCGCGGGGGCATGACATGGCGATCTGGCTGACCAAGGACTCGAAGGTCATCGTGCAGGGTATGACCGGCTCCGAGGGTTCCAAGCACACCCGGCGGATGCTCGCCGCCGGCACCACCGTCGTCGGTGGCGTCAACCCGCGTAAGGCGGGCACGTCGGTCGACTTCGACGGCACCTCGCTGCCGGTCTTCGCTAGCGTTGGCGACGCGATGAAGGAGACCGGCGCCGACGTGTCGGTCATCTTCGTTCCGCCGGCATTCACCAGGTCGGCGGTGATGGAGGCGATCGACGCCGAGCTGCCGCTCGCGATCGTCATCACCGAAGGCATCCCGGTCCACGACACGGCCGCGTTCTGGGCGCACAGCCTCGCCGCCCGTGGCAAGACCCGCATCGTCGGCCCCAACTGCCCCGGTGTCGCCTCCCCGGGCGCATCCAACGCGGGCATCATTCCGGCCGACATCACACCGGCGGGCCGGATCGGCCTGGTCAGCAAGAGCGGCACGCTGACCTACCAGATGATGTACGAGCTACGCGACGTCGGCTTCTCGACCTGCGTCGGCATCGGCGGCGACCCGATCATTGGAACGACCCACATCGACGCGCTCGCCGCGTTCGAGGCCGACGCGGAAACCGACGCCGTCGTGTTGATCGGGGAGATCGGCGGCGACGCCGAGGAGCGCGCGGCGGATTTCATCAAGGCCAACATGACCAAGCCGGTGATCGGCTACATCGCCGGCTTCACCGCGCCGCCCGGCAAGACCATGGGCCACGCCGGCGCGATCATCTCCGGCTCGGCCGGCACCGCCCAGGCGAAGAAGGACGCCCTGGAGGCCGCCGGCGTCCGGGTGGGCCAGACGCCGAGCGAGACCGCGCGCATCATGCGCGGGGTCGTCACCGGCAGGAGCTGAGGGGCGGACATCCGATAAGGGCCGGCCCGCCGAACAGGGCCGGCCCGTAGCCGTCTCAGTTCATGCCGGGGTAGCGGCGGGTGAGGGTCAGGACGATGTTGCCGACGAACCCGAGGACGCTCAGCGCGATCGCCACGTAACCGAGCACCGGCGAATTGCCGAAGCGCCTGGCGTCGCGCACCGACAGGATGCCGAAGATGACGCCGAGAATGCCGCAGCAGAGCAAGCCGATGACGATGCCGAGCACGCCCCATAGCGTCGTGCGGTCGGGGCCCGCCGCCGCGGCCGGCGGCACCGGCGGAGGCGGTGGGGGAGGGGGTGTGGTCATCGCAGCAGGCTAACCCGTCTGACGGCGAATTATCCGCTGGAGATGCTGGTGGCGTCCGTGCCGTGTCGCGCCGGAGATCCGGCTGACAGAGTGGAAAGGTGGGCACCGATGCGCAGCCCCACCCCTGACCAGCACAGGCCGGGTGCGGACGACGACGTCGACCTCGCCACCCGGCCGACTGTACGACTGCCCCGGCCCCGCCGCGCGAACACGCCTGGCGCGCGTGCCCCGCTCGCCGTGGCGGCCGGCGCCGCGGCGTTCGTGGCGACCGTCACGACATGCCTGCCGGTGGTGTTCGCCGTGTGGCTCGCCCGCGTCACCGAGGGCGGCGGGTTCGGCGCGCTCGGCGCCGCGGCGAAGGCCGGAGCCGGCGGCTGGCTGCTCGCCCACGGCGTGCCGATCGGCACGTCAACGGGCACGCTCGGCCTGGTGCCACTCGGCCTGTCCGTGTTCATCGCATGGCGGGCGGCGCGTGCCGGCGTGCACGCCTGCCGAGCGGTCGGCGCGCGCGGCGGCACCCCGCGTCAGGTCGCGCTCGTCGCGGGGTGCGTCGGTCTGGCGTACGGGCTGATCGGCGCCTCCACGGCGCTCGCCCTCGACGCCGCGGGCCTGCACGTCTCGCCGATCCGGACGTTCCTCACGCTCACCGTCGTCGGCGCCGCGGCCGCGCTCGTCGGCGGGCTGCGCTCCACCGGAGCCTTGCGCTTCGTCGTGCCCAGGGTGCATCCGGTGTTGCGCGACGGCGTCCGCACGGGCGTGGTCGCGGCCGCGCTGGTGGCCGGCGCCGGCGCCGCCGCCGCCGGCCTGGCGGTCGCGTTCGGCGGCGGCGATGCCGGCGCGCTGCTCGGCGCCTACCGCACCGGCGTCGCCGGCCAGGCCGGCATCACGGTGGTCAGCCTCGCGTACGCGCCGAACGCCGCGGTCTGGGCCGCCGCCTACCTGCTCGGCCCCGGGTTCGCGGTGGGCGTGGACACGACGGTACGGGCGACGGAGGTGACGGTCGGCGGCCTGCCCGCGCTCCCGCTCGTCGCCGGCATCCCGCACGGCCCCGTCGGCGGCCTCGGCGCGGTCTTCCTGGCCGTGCCGGTGGTGGCGGCCATGGTCGCGGGATGGCTGCTCGCCCGGCGGGCGCCGCGGATGCACGCCGGCGACGCGCAGCGCCGCCACTCCTGGGCGGCCCTGCTGTCGGCCGCCGCGTTCGGTGGCCCCGTTGCCGGGGTGGTGCTGGGCGCGGCCGCGATGACCTCGGCCGGACCGCTCGGCGACGGACGGCTCGCCCAGATCGGTCCGGTCGGCTGGCAGGTCGCCGCCGTCGCGGCCGCGGTCGTGGCGGTTGGCGCGACGGCGGGCGCCGCCGCGACCCGTGTGCTGGCCGGTCCCTGACCGTCGAAGCGCCCCGGAGGTGGCCCGGGGCGCCTCGACGGTCTCTTCAGGAGCGGATCGTCGTCCAGTAGACGACCGTGCCGATGATGTTCAGGGCGCTCGCCGCGAAGGCGACGTAGGCCAGCGTCGGCGGCTTGCCCGACTTCTTCGCCTCCTGCAGCGACAGGACACCGAAGACGATGCCAAGCGGCCAGCAGCACAGCAGGCCGATGATGATCCCGAGCACGCCCCACAACGTCGTCTTGTCGTTGGCCGGTGTGGCGGCAGGTCCCGGGTACGGAGCTGTCATGTGAACGTTCCTCCCCATGAAGATGAATGGGCCTGCAGAGAGTGGCGCGTGATCACCTTCTCGTCAAGACCCGTCAGATGCCGGGTCCCGGCAGGTTCATGTTGAGCGCGACGCCGGCGATGATCGAGAGGATCGTGACCGCGATGGCGACGAGGCCGCAGATGAAGCCGGCCCGGGCCTGTCCCCTGTTGGTCGCGAGCCCCTGGTCGGCGTTCCGCTGGCCGAGAACGCCACACACGATCGCCGCGACGCCGAGGGGTATCGAGAGGAACCCGCAGCACAGGCCGAGCACGATCGAGGCGATGCCGGTGATCAGCGCGACCAGGCCGAGCGTGTTGTTGGGCGGTCCGCCGACCGGGGCGCCGTAGCCGGGCGTCACGTACCCGCCGCCGTACGGCTGGCCGCTCAGGGGCGGCGTACCGTACGGCTGCCCGCCGACGGGCGGTTGCCCGTACGCCGGCTGCTGCCCGTACGCCGGGGGCGGCTCGCCATAGGCCGGCGGCTGCCCGTACCCCGTCGGCTGCTCACCGTACGTGGGCTGCTGCCCGGATATGGGGTCGCTGGACGAAGGCGGCGGCGGTGGCTGCTGGCCGTACGGCGGTGGCTGCTGGCCGTACGGGTCGTCCGGGTTCTGGGGCTGCATTGCTCATGCTCCTCGTGATGCGACCGTCAGATGCTTTGCGTTGGCGGTCGAGCCGATGATCACTACGAAGTGGACGATGCAGCAGACGATGCCGACGGCCCACCCCGACGAGCCCGATGACGGGGTCGACCTTGGACGCGTTGATGATAGCGGGGATCGCGAGCGGCCAGAAGAGGAAGATCGACACGATCGACCCCGTCGGTAGCACAGCCCGACACCGCAGCTCCGAGGGGTCAGCGGCAGCCTAGCCGCAGGTCACCGATAGGGTTCGGACGTGAACCTGCCCGCCCGCGTCGTGGTGCTCGTCTCCGGCTCCGGCAGCAACCTGCAGGCCCTCCTCGACGCGTCCACCGATCCCGCTTACGGTGCCGCGTTGGTGGCGGTGGGCGCCGACCGCGACGGCACCGCGGGCCTCGACCGGGCGGCCGCGGCCGGTGTGCCGACGTTCGTCGAATCGGTGCAGGCCCACCCGACCCGCGAGGAGTGGGACGCCGCGCTCACCGCGCGGGTCGCGGCACACGAACCCGATCTGGTCGTCTCGGCCGGTTTCCGCAAGCTCGTCGGCGCGCGGTTCCTGGCGGCCTTCGGCGACCGCTACCTCAACACCCACAACTCGCTGCTGCCGGCGTTCCCGGGCATCCACGGCCCGCGCGACGCGCTCGCGTACGGGGTGAAGGTCGCCGGCGCGACGCTGTTCTTCGTCGACGCCGGCGTCGACACCGGCCCTATCGTCGCGCAGGTCGCGGTGCCGGTGCTCGACGGCGATACCGAGGAGACGCTCACCGAGCGCATCAAGGAGGCCGAGCGCCGCCAGCTGGTCGACACCGTCGGCCGGCTGATCCGGGACGGCTGGACCATCACCGGAAGGAAGGTCACCGTCCCATGACCGACGAGGGTCGCCGCCCGCTGCGACGGGCGTTGGTCAGCGTGTACGACAAGACCGCGCTGGCCGACCTCGCCCGGGCGCTGCACGGCGCCGGGGTGGCCATCGTGTCGACGGGTTCGACCGCCGCCGCGATCGAGGCGGCGGGTGTCCCGGTGACGCGCGTCGAGGAGCTGACCGGGTTCCCCGAGACGCTCGACGGGCGGGTCAAGACGCTGCATCCGAAGGTGCACGCCGGGCTGCTCGCCGACCTGCGGCTGCCGGCGCACGAGGCGCAGCTGGCCGAGCTCGGCATCGAGCCGTTCGACCTGCTGGTGTCCAACCTCTACCCGTTCCAGCAGACGGTGGCCGCGGGCGCGTCGTTCGACGAGTCCGTGGAGCAGATCGACATCGGCGGGCCGGCCATGGTCCGGGCGGCGGCGAAGAACCACGCGTCCGTCGCGGTCGTGACCTCGCCGTCGGCCTACCCGCTCGTGGTCGACGCGTTGGCGGGCGGGTTCACGCTCGCGCAGCGCCGAGCCTTGGCGGCCCGCGCGTTCGCCGACATCGCATCGTACGACGTCTCGGTGGCGAGCTGGATCGCGACACAGGCGGGCGGGCAAGACCAGCAGTGGCCGGCCTTCGCCGGTCTGTCGCTGTCGCTTTCGGCTCCGCTGCGGTACGGGGAGAACCCGCACCAGCAGGCGGCGCTCTACGCCAACCCCGACTCGCCGCCCGGGCTGGCACAGGCCGAGCAGCTGCACGGCAAGGAGATGTCCTACAACAACTACGTGGACGGCGACGCCGCGTGGCGTTCGGCGCACGACTTCGCGGCACCGGCGGTCGCCATCATCAAGCACGCCAACCCCTGCGGCATCGCGGTGGGCTCCGATGTGGCCGATGCCCATCGCAAGGCGCACGCCTGCGACCCGGCCTCGGCGTACGGCGGTGTGATCGCGGCCAACCGCGAGGTGTCCGTGGAGATGGCCAAGCAGGTGGCCGACATCTTCACCGAGGTCCTGGTCGCACCGTCCTATGCGGACGGAGCGTTGGACATCCTGGCGGCGAAGAAGAACATCCGCCTGTTGCGGGCGCCCGCTTTCCGGCCGCTGCCCGCGCAGTGGCGGCAACTGACCGGTGGCGCGCTGGTGCAGATGCGCGACGCGATCGACGCGCCCGGTGACGAGCCGTCGGCGTGGCGGCTGGTGGCTGGCGACCCGGCGTCCGGCGAGGTGCTCGCCGAGCTGGCCTTCGCGTGGCGGGCCGTGCGGTCGGTCAAGTCCAACGCGATCCTGTTGGCCGCCGACCGCGCGAGCGTGGGCGTGGGGATGGGCCAGGTCAACCGCGTCGACTCCGCCCACCTCGCCGTCTCGCGGGCCGGCGCCGAGCGGGCGCGCGGCGCGGTCGCGGCGTCCGACGCGTTCTTCCCGTTCCCCGACGGCCTGCAGGTGCTGATCGACGCCGGCGTCCGCGCAGTGGTGCAGCCCGGGGGCTCGGTGCGCGACGACGAGGTGACCGCCACCGCCCGGGCGGCAGGCATCACGATGTACCACACCGGAGCGCGGCACTTCTACCACTAGCCCGTGTTTCATAGGTGCCTGGGTAGCCGTTCGTTGATGGCGGCGATGCGGATGGTGGCGAGGTAGCGAACGGCGAGTTTCTCGTATCGGCTGGCGCGAAGTCTCGGTGCGCCGCGCGCGGCTGTGCGGTCTGGCTTGCGGATTTGCTCGGCTCCGCGCGGGTGCCGCGCGTGCGGTTGCGTTGGTCTGATTCGCGGGTTGCGCCGATTCGCGAGGCGGCCGGGCGTGCGGTCGCGTGGTCTGGTTCGCGGTTGTGCCGCGCGTGCGGTGCTCGGTCTTGGTTTGCGGTTGCGCGGCCACCACGGACGAGCAAGGAAGGAAAGTTCTTCCAGACAATTCTTACAGTCTTGACAACAAGAATTGTCGGTGACAGGGTTATGGCATGCACGATGTCGCAGTGATCGAGGATGCCGCAGCCGCGGAGGTCTCGCTCGATCCGATCCGGGCTCGGATGCTCGCGGAGCTGGCCGAGCCGCACACCGCGACCACACTCGCGGCGCGGCTCGGGCTTGCTCGGCAGAAGGTCAACTACCACGTCAAGACCCTTGAGCAGCACGGTCTGGTGGAGTTGGTCGAGGAGCGTCGCAAGGGCAACATGACCGAGCGGGTCGTGCGGGCTTCCGCCGCGGCCTACGTGATCTCGCCGGCCGCGCTCGCCGCGGTCGCGCCCGATCCGGCCCGGTCGCCCGATCGGCTGTCCGCGCGCTGGTTGCTGGCGCTCGCCGCGCGGCTCGTTCGGGAGACGGGCGCGCTCATCAACGGGGCGGCGCGGGCCAACAAGCCGCTCGCCACGTTCGGGCTCGATGCCGAAGTGCGGTTCGCGAAGCCGGCTGATCGCGCCGCGTTCGTGGGCGAGCTCACGGACGCGCTCACCGGAGTTATCAGTAAATATCACACCGAAACTGGTCGGCCGCACCGCCTTATCGTCGCGGTGCACCCGAGCATCACCGAAGACGCCGACCCACCAGCAGAGGAGCAGCAGCAGTCATGACGCATCCATTCGAGGTACGCGACGAGATCACCGTCGACGCCACGCCGGACGAGGTGTGGGAGGCGATCGCGTCGGGGCCGGGAGTCGACTCCTGGCTCATGGGCCGCACCGAAATCGATAGTGCCAGCAAGACCAGCACGTTCAACATGTTCGGCGAGGTGTCCAGCTCCAGCATCACGGTCTGGGAACCCGGTCACCGCTACGCGACGCAGGAGGACAAGAACCCGGACGGCACGTTCATGGCCATCGAGTGGCTCATCGAGTCACGCGGCGGCGGCGCGGTGGTGCGCTTTGTGCACAGTGGTCTCCTCGGCGAGAACTGGGAGGCCGAATACAACGGCCTGTCCGTCGGCGACCACGCCTACCTGACGAAGCTCGCCGTCTACCTGAAGCACTTCGCACCGCGCACCGCGAAGGGCTCATTGTTCATGCCGGGGCCGATCACCAAGGACTCGTGGGCGGCCATGACGGCGGCGGTCGGCGTCGGCGCGGACGCGGCGGACGGTCAGCCGGCGCGGCTCAGCGTGCCCGGGATCGAGCCGGTCGACGGCACCGTGGAGTTCGTGGGCTCGCCGAGCTTCGTGGGCATGCGTACCGACGACGCGATGTACATGCTGATCCACGGCTACAACGACATGGTCTTCGCGACCGCGCACTACTTCGACGACCGCGAGCCGTCGACCGAGACCGAGGCGTGGCAGAACTGGCTCGGCGGCCTCACGGCCTGATCAACGCACACCGGCCGGTCGGAACTGGATGCTGATCCGAGGTCCGATCGGCCGGTGCGTTTTCGGCACCGCGTGCTCCGACGTGCCCTGGCAGCTGCCGCCCATGACGAGCAGGTCGCCGTGGCCCACCTCGTAGCGGATCGTCGGGCCGCCGCCGCGCGGCCGCAACGCCGGCGTGCGCGCCGCGCCGCGCCGACCGAAATGATCGCGACCATGGTGTCCTCAGTGGAGCCGCGACCGATCGTGTCGCCGTGCCAGGCGACGCTGTCGCGGCCGTCGCGGTAGTAGCACAGACCGGCGGTGCGGACCAGCTATCCGTAGACCTCGTGGCCACGATACCGGCGGCGAGGCGGCTCGACTTGACCGATGGGCAGTGGGCGGTGTCGGAGCCGTTGCTGCCGCCCGGTCGTGGGCGGGCTCGACCGCTGAAGTGCGGTAAGCGGCAGCTCATCGACGGGATCCGGTGGCGGACCCAGCTGGGTTGTCCGTGGCGGGACGTGCCGAGTTGGTACGGGTCCTGGCAGCGGATCCATGGACTGTTCCGGCGGCGGCAACGGGATGGGACCTGCGCCGCGGTGATCAGCCGGCTACAGGCCGCGGCGGACGCGTCCGGGTTGATTGCCTGGGATGTCGGCGTGGACTCGACCACGGCGCGGGCACATCAGCATGCGGCCGGCGCCCGCCGCGACGGTGCCGCGCAACGGGAGCCACCGGGTGCACGCCCGGGGTCGATCGCGGGGGCGGGTTCAGCACGAACCTGCACCTGGCCTGCGAGCAGGCCCGCAAGCCGCTGGTGATGCGCTTGACCGCCGGTCAGTGCGGGGACAGTCCGCAGTGCATTGCGGTCCTGGACGAGCTGCGGGTGCCCCGCGTCGGTGCCGGTCGGCCACGGTCGCATCGGGACCGGGTCCTGGCCGACAGGGCGTACACCTCGGCAGCCAACCGCGCCTACCTGCGTCGCCGGGGCAACCGGGCGACGATCCCGATCAAGACCGACCGGGCCGCCTCCCGGCGTCGCAACGGCTCCCAAGGCGGCCGTCCGCCGGCCTTCCACGCGACCCGCTACAAGCAGCGCCACGCCGTCGCGTGCGGCATCAGCCAGCTCAAACGCGACCGGGCAGTAGCCAGCCGATACGAGAAACTCGCCGTCCGCTACCTCGCCACCATCTGCATCGCCGCCATCAACGAATGGCTGCCCAGGCACTCATGAAACACGGGCTAGTCGCCGACGAGGATCGCGAGCTCACCGGAGGAGCCGTCGGCCCGGTCCGCGCGTACGGTCCAGCATCCCGCGGTTGGGAAGTTCCAGCCCGTGCCCCACTCGTCGCCCGGTCGCGTCCACGTGCTGCTCCCGTGCCCTTCGGGTCCCCAGACGGGCTTGACCGCGACGCCGCCCGGGCCGTCGGCCACGATCGTGAACCCGCCCGATCCGGTCATCCGCCAGACGATCTTCGCCTCGCGCCCGGCCCGCACGAACGGCGGTCTGTCGACGGTCGGGAAGTACAGGGCCCACAACGAGCCACTGCCCTTCTGCTCGGGGAACCCGTCGGTGGCGGGGGACGGCGTCACGCAGCGCGCCGCCGGCGCGGTCGCCTGGACCACCGACGGCGCGGCCAAGGGCGGCTCGGACCCGCCAGAGCAGCCGGCGAGGCCGGCGACGGCGACGGCGGTGGCCGTCGCGAAACGAAGTCGGATCATGTGGTGGCCGAGCCGCGGTCCCCGTCGCAGGTTCCGCATAGGGTGCAGATCATGGACGCGCATCAGGCCGACCAGTGGTTCAACCGCGAGGATTGGGCGCTCGACGAGCTCGACCGGATCACGTTCGAGCGATGCCGGTTCGACGAGATCGACCTCACCGAGGCCACGCTGTCCGGCTGTTCGTTCCTCGAGTGCGAGCTGTCCAACGTGAAGCTCAACGCGGCCACCCTGGCCCGCTGCGCGATCCTGCAGAGCAGGGTGCGTCGCAGCTCGTTCTTCGACGCGACGCTCGAGGACTGCAAGCTCACCGGCACGACGTTCGCCGAGTGCGAGCTGCGCCCGTTGACCGTGCGGGGCGGCGATTGGTCCTTCGTGATCCTGCGCGGCGAGAACCTCACCGACGTCAAGCTGCCCAAGGTCCGGCTCCGCGAGGCCGACTTCACCGAGGCCGATCTCACCCGCTGCGACCTGCGCGGCGCCGACCTCTCGTACGCCCACCTGCACCACGCCGTGCTGCGCGACGCCGACCTGCGGGGTGCGGACCTGGCCGGCGTACGCCTGCACGAGCTGGACCTCAAGGGTGTGCGCATCGACCTGGCACAGGCCGGGCAGGTGGCCGCGGCCTACGGCGCGGTGGTCGAGCCCTGAACGGCGGCATAGTGGCAGGCCGACGGATGCGGGTCGACCGCGCGTAGCACCAGGTGCGGCTCGTCGGTCGTGCACCGCTCACGGGCCTTCCAGCACCGGGTGCGGAACCGGCACCCGGACGGCGGGTCGGCGGGCGACGGCACGTCGCCGCTCAGGCGGATGACCGACCGGTGCGCGCGGGCGGCCGGGTCGGGGACGGGCGCGGCCGACAGCAGCGCCTGGGTGTACGGGTGAGTGGGGCGAGCGTAGATCTCCTCCTCGGTGCCGACCTCGACGATCCGGCCGAGATACATCACGGCGACCCGGTGCGAGATGTGCCGCACCACGGACAGGTCGTGCGCGATGAACACATAGGCGAGGCCCAGCTCGGTCTGCAGCCGTTCGAGCAGGTTGACCACCTGGGCCTGGATGCTGACGTCCAGGGCGGACACCGGCTCGTCGCAGATCAGCACGTCCGGTCGCAGCGCGAGGGCCCGCGCGATGCCGATGCGCTGCCGCTGCCCACCGGAGAACTGGTGCGGGTAGCGGTTGATGTGGTCGGGGCTCAACCCGACCAGCTCGAGCAGCTCCTGCGCGGCCCGCACCCGGTTGCCGCGCAGCACCGCGTCGCGATGGATGTCGAACGGCTCGGTCACGATGTCGCCGACGGTCATCCGTGGGTTCAGCGACGTGTACGGGTCCTGCATCACCATCTGCATCCGGCGGCGCAGCCGGCGCAGCTCGGCGCCTTCCATCTTGAAGATGTCGCGTCCGTCGAGGTGGGCCCGGCCCGCGGTCGGCCGCTCCAGCCGCATGAGCAGCTTGGCGAGCGTCGACTTGCCGCAGCCCGACTCGCCGACGAGGCCCAGCGTCTCGCCCCGGTGAAGCTCGAAGCTGACGCCGTCGACCGCCTTGATCGCGCCGACCTTCTTGCGGAAGAGCACGCCTTCGGTGATCGGATAGTGCTTGACCGCGTTCTCGACCCGCAGGAGCAGGTCAGGCGAGCCGGCCATCGCGCACCTCCGTCGCGAAGTGGCAGGCGGACAGGCGCCCGCCGCCGACCCGCTGCGGCGCCGGCGTCACCTCGGCGCAGACCTGCCGGGCGTACGGGCACCGGGGGTGGAACGCGCACCCGGAGGGGATCCGTGCCGGGCTGGGCGGCTGGCCGGTGATGGTGACCAGACCCCGGCCGCGGCGGTCGACGCGCGGGATCGACGCCAGCAACCCCTCGGTGTACGGGTGGGCGGGCGCCGCGTACAGCGCGTGCACGTCGGCGCTCTCCACCACCCGGCCGGCGTACATGACGGCGATCCGGTCCGCGACGTCGGCGACCACACCCAGGTCGTGGGTGATCAGGATCATCGCCATGTCGAGCTCGCGGCGCAGCTCGGCGAGCAGGTCCATGATCTGCGCCTGCACGGTGACGTCGAGCGCGGTCGTCGGCTCGTCGGCGATGAGCACCTTCGGCTGCAGCGCGAGCGCCGTCGCGATCATCACGCGCTGCCGCATGCCGCCGGAGAACTGGTGCGGGTAGTCGCCGACCCGCTGCGCGGCCGCCGGGATCCGGACCAGGTCCATGAGCTCGACGGCGCGGCGGCGGGCGGCGTCCCGCGACATGCCCTGCCGGTGGCGCAGCGCCTCGCCGATCTGCCAGCCGACCGGGAAGACCGGGTTCAATGCCGACAGCGAGTCCTGGAAGATCATCGCGATCTCGCGGCCGCGGATCTGCCGGCGTCGCTCCTCGTCGAGCGTGAGCAGGTTCGTACCCCGGTAGCGGATCGCGCCGCCGCAGACCCGGGCCGGCGGCGAGTCGAGGATGCCCATGATGGCGTGGGCCGTGACCGACTTGCCGGAGCCCGACTCGCCGAGCACCGCGAGCGTCTCGCCCGGGTCCAGGTGGAACGTGACCCCGTCGACCACGGTGACGGCCGCGTCCCGGGAGCGGAACTCGACGCGCAGCTCGTCGACCTCCAGGAGCCGTTCGGCGTACCTGTCGTCGCCGGCCGGCCGGGGCAGCGGAGCGGGCTGGAAGGAGAGGTCCGTCATGTCAGCGCAGCTTCGGGTCGAAGGCGTCGCGGATCGCGTCGCCGAGCATGATGAACCCCAGCACGGTCAGGGCCAGGAACACCGACGGGGCGACCAGCGGGAGCGCCGCCTCCCGCACGTGCTTGCCGGCCGTCGCGATGTCGGTGCCCCAGGAGATCGCGGGCGGCCGCAGACCGATGTCGAGGAACGACAGCGTGGCCTCGGTGGCGATGAACGTGCCGAGCGCGATCGTCAGCACGACGATGAACGGCGCGAGCGCGTTCGGCAGGATGTGTCGCACCATGATCCGCAGGTGGCTGGCGCCGAGCATGCGCGCGGCCGCGACGTAGTCCTGCCCCCGCGCGGCGATGACCGAGGAGCGCATCACCCGGGCCGCGGTGGTCCAGCCCAGGATGCCGAGCACGATCACCACGGAGGCGACGCCGGAGCCCTGCCGGTCGGCGGTGAGCCGCTTGCTCAGCACGATCGCCGCCAGCAGCAGCGGGATGCCCAACACGACGTCGACGATCCGGGACAGGATCGCGTCGAGCCAGCGGCCGTAGTAGCCGGCGAGCATGCCGACCACCAGCCCGATCGCGCCCGCCAGCAGGACGGCGAGGACGCCGACCAGCACGGAGGCGCGGGCGCCGTGGACGGTACGGGCGAACACGTCGCAGCCCTGGTAGTCGTACCCGAAGATGGCCGCGCCCGCCGGGCCGGCGTGCTGCCGCCGGGTGGTGCAGTCGTGCGGGTCGGCGGAGGTGAAGATCTGCGGTGCGCCGGCCATCGTCACGACCAGCACGACGAGCGCCGATGCGACCCAGAAGACCCAGTTGCGGCGCAGGTCGCGCCAGGCGTCGCCGGCGAGGCTGCGCGGCCGGTCGCCGCCGGTCGGCCCGGCATCGGGCGACTCGTCGGGGCCGGTCGGCCGGAAGCCGCCGCCGACGTGCGACGGCACCTCGGTGGCGGCCGCCATCTCCAGGTCAGACATAGCGTATCCGCGGATCGAGCACGGCGTAGAGCAGGTCGACGATCAGGTTGACCACGAGGAACACGACGACGAGCACGCTGACCAGGCCGACGACGAGCGGCCCGTCCTCGGTCTGGATGCCGAGCAGCAGCTTGGAGCCGACGCCGGGGATGTTGAACACGCCCTCGGTGACGATCGCGCCCGCCATCAGCGTGCCCAGGTCCACGCCGATCAGCGTGATCACCGGGATCAGCGAGTTGCGCAGCACGTGGATCCCCACCACCCGGCGCCGGGCCAGCCCCTTCGCGCGGGCCGTACGGACGTAGTCGGCGCGCAGGTTCTCCGCGACCGAGGCTCGGGTCAGCCGCAGCATCGTGGCGAGCGACGCGGCGCCCAGCACCATCGCGGGCAGGATCAGCCCGTACAGGGTGGGCCGCGCGCCGGCCGTGGTCGGGAACCAGCCGAGCTTGACGCCGAACAAAAGCTGGGCCATCGGCGCCAGCACGATGATCGGCAACGCGATCACGAGCAGCGTGACGGCGAGCGTGGTGGTGTCGAACACGCCGCCTCGCCGCAGGCCCGCGTACACGCCGGCCGCCGTGCCGAACACCGCCGCAAAGACCATGGCGAGCAGCGCCAGCTCGATCGTCAGCGGCCACGACTGCGCCATGATGTCCGAGATCCGCCGGCCGCTCAGCGTCTCGCCGAAGTCACCGGTCAGCAGGCCGCGCATGTAGTAGCCGTACTGCACGAGGAACGGCCGGCCGAGGTGGTAGTGCTCGGTCAGCGTCGCGCGCAGGGCGTCGCTGACCGGGCGCTCGCCGGCCAGCGCCTGGATCGGGTCGCTCTGGTTGCCGAACATCAGGGCGTAGACCAGGAAGGTCGCCCCGAAGAACGTCAGGATCATCTGGAGCAGGCGTCGGATGACGTAGCGGACCATGGTGGCGGTCTCTCGGGAGCGGGTGGCTCAGCTGTTGCCGATGACCTCGATCGTGTTGAGATCGACCCGACTGTACAGGTCCACGGCGACGTCCCGGACACGCTCGGAGTAGCCGTAGTTGTTCTGCCCGAAGCGCAGGGGGATGACCGGCATGTCCTTGACGAGGATGTCCTCGGCCTGCTGGTACTTCTTGATCGAGTCGTCCATCGTCGGCGCGGCCGCGCCCTGCTGCACCAGCGTGTCGAACTGCTGGTTGCTGTAGCCGTAGTAGTTCGACGAGCCGCTCGTCGAGTACAGCGGACCGAGGTAGTTCTCCATGGACGGGTAGTCCATGATCCAGCCCATCCGGAACATGCCGATGTCCGTCTTGGCCTGGGCCTTGGTGAGCAGGTCAGCGAACTTCGGCTCGGGCACCGCGTCGCACTGGACGCCGAGGTTGGCCTTCAGCTCGTTGCAGGTCGCGTCGACCCAGTCCTTGTGCGGTCCGTCGCTGTTGTACGAGATCCGGATCTTGCTCGGGCCGTCGGCCGACCGGTACAGCTGCTTGGCCTTGGTCGGGTTGAACTCGCAGGCCTGGCCGCAGGTGTTCTCCCGGTAGCCGGCGACCACCGGCGAGACGAACGACCGGGCCGGCTCCTGCGAGCCCTTGAAGATCGAACGGATCATCTCGTCGCGGTCGATCGCCATCGAGATGGCCTTGCGCACGTCGGGGTTCTTGAACTGCGGTTCGTACGTCGGGAAGGCCAGCATCTGCAGCTGCGAGGCGGCGCTGCGCTGGAACCGCTCGCCCAGGTCGTCGGGCGCGGTCGCCAGGTCTTCGGTGGGGATCTGCGGGATCACGTCGAGGTTGCCGGACAGCACGTCGGCGTACGCGGCGCTGGGCTGCAGGTAGATCCGGAACTCCACGCCGCCGACCTTGGGCTTCCGGCCGGGGAATGCGTCATAGCGCTCGACCTCGACCTTGGCGTCGTGGATCCATCTGCCGACCATCTTGAACGGGCCTTGGCCGATCGGCGCCTGCTCGAAGTCCTTGTCGAGCACACCCGGCGCGGAGAACGCGGCCTTCGGCAGCGGGTAGAACGCCGAGTAGCCCAGCACCGTCTTGAACTCGGTGAACGGCTCGGACAGCGTGATGGTGAACGTCAGGTCGTCGGCCTTCTTGAGTCCCGTCATGGCCGTCGCCTTCGGCGCGGGCGCCGGTTTCGGGCCCTCCGGTCCGTCGGGGTCCGTCGACTGCAGGTCGGCGAAGCCGGCGATGCGGCTGAAGAAGTAACTGTTGCCCTGGCCATTGGGCATGTACGCGCCGTAGTTCCAGGCGCTGATGTAGCTGTCGGACGTGACCTTCTCTCCGTTGTGGAAGGTGTAGCCGTCCTTCAGCTTCACGGTCCAGGTCTTGTTGTCCTTCGAGCTGACGGACGCGGCCGCCGACTCGACCGGTTTGCTCTGGTCGTCGAAGGTCACCAGCGGCGAGAACAGCGCGCCGAGCACCTGGGTGCCGCTAGCGTCGTTGCTGTTCGTCGGGACGAGGTGCTGTGGCTCGGCGATCTGGACGCTGACGACCGCGTTGGGATCGGCCTGCGACGCGCTGTCGCTGTTGCATGCCGCGAGGCCAAGGGTGGCGACCAGCGGTAGGGCGACAAAGGCGGTAAGCCTTCGGACCTGCATTGAGCCTCCTCGTATCCCTACGTCGCCATGCGTCACCCGGGTGTGGTGACACAGTGCAACGCCGGCCAACGTAAGGCGCGGCGACGTGTGGAGCCAAACCGAGCACGGCCCGAGGGCTGGGCCGTCAGGAATTATGCCCCATGTTCCGGTCCGCGCGGCGCTGCCTATAAGACGGACAAATCGCCGGCGGTTTAGTGCGGTTAGCGCGACCGAATGGATACCCAGCGTAGTGAGGAAGCGGTCGGATGCGGGTCGCCACGTCAGAACCGGAACCGTCGACCTGGCAGCGCACGCGTACGGCCGGTCGGCATCGCGGCTGCCGGCGTGCCGCCCTGTTGACCGCCGGCATGGTCGGTCCGGGAGCCGCGTTCGGGATGTGGGTGACCTCGGCGGGGTCGGTGACCGCCACCCACATCGCCCCTCCGCGGGTCGCGCGGCCCCAGCGCTGATACGGTCCGATCCATGGGTAAGAAGGTCACCGTCGTCGGCGCCGGCTTCTACGGATCCACGACCGCGCAGCGGCTCGCCGAGTACAACGTGTACGACACCGTCGTGCTCTCCGACATCATCGAGGGCAGGCCCGAGGGCCTGGCGCTCGACCTCAACCAGTCCCGCCCGATCGAGGGCTTCGAGACGCGCGTGGTCGGCGTGACGACGGGCGCCGACGGCTCGGGCTACGAGGCGATCGAGGGCTCCGACGTCGTGGTCATCACGGCCGGCCTGCCGCGCAAGCCGGGGATGAGCCGGATGGACCTGCTGGAGACCAACGCGAAGATCGTTCGCGGCGTGGCCGAGCAGGTGGCCAGGCACGCGCCGGACGCCGTGGTGATCGTCGTGTCCAACCCGCTCGACGAGATGACCGCGCTCGCCCAGATCGCCACCCGGTTCCCGAAGAACCGGGTGATGGGCCAGGCCGGCATGCTCGACACCGCGCGGTTCACGACGTTCGTGGCCGAGGCGCTGTCCGTGCCGGTCGGCTCGGTGCGGACGCTCACGCTCGGCTCGCACGGCGACACGATGGTGCCGGTGCCCTCGCACTGCACGGTCGACGGCAAGCCGCTCAGCGAACTGCTGCCGGCCGACAAGGTCGAGGAGCTGGTGACCCGCACCCGCAACGGCGGCGCCGAGGTCGTCGGGCTGCTCAAGACCGGCTCGGCCTACTACGCGCCATCGGCCGCGGCCGCACGGATGGCACTCGCGGTCGCGCAGGACAGCGGCGCGGTGATGCCGGTCTGCGCCTGGGTCGACGGCGAGTACGGCATCTCCGGCGTCTACCTCGGCGTCGAGGCCGAGATCGGCGCCAGCGGGGTGAGGCGGGTCGTCGAGACCGACCTGTCCGAGCCGGAGCTCGCGGGTCTGAAGGAGGCCGCCGAGGCCGTCCGCGCCAAGCAGGCCGACGTCGCCGACCTCTAGGTCCGCCTCATCCCTGCCGGACCTCGGGCCCGCCTGATTTGAAGCACGGCCGAGTCGACCTGTGGCGGGGGCCGGAAGGCCCGGCGCGGCAACGGATAGCCCACGCTGAGGGTCCACCGCCGGGTGCCTCCGCCGTCCGCGAACCTGCGGGCGGCGGCGCGCTGCAGCACGAGGTCGGCGGAGAGCAGTCGCGAGCGCGGCTGCAGGAGCGTGCGGATCAGCCCGCTGGATACTCCGTAGGGCGGGCTGGCGACCACCCGGAACGGCCGCGCCGGCAGCCGGAGCTCGCTCGCGTCGGCGGCGACCACGGTGACCTGGGCGTCCGCGAATCGGCGGCGAAGCGTGGCCACCCGTCCCGGATGGAGCTCGATCGCGAGCACCCGCGCGCCTGCGGCCACCAGGTGGGCGGTGAGGGCGCCGTCGCCCGCGCCGAGGTCCAGGACCAGGTCGCCGGCGCGGACGCCGGCGGCCGCGACGACGCGCGCGGCCCACTCGTCAACGAGCGGATGCCATCCCCATGCGCGCCGCGAGCCGCGCCCCGCGGGGGCGGACACGACGGACCGTCACGAAGAAGAAGTTCATGACCTGGACGGTAGCCGCGATGGGCGCGGGGTTCGACCGGTTTACCCGTCGACGAAGGGCTCACCCAGGTGCGACGTGGCGAGCGTCAACCGGCCGGGCCTGCTCTTGAGCTCGCTCAGCAGCCGGGCGCGGCTGCGCGCCGCCTCTGCCGGGTCCATCTCATGCCCGTACGGCAGGCCCGGGTCGACCAGCTGGATCGCGTGGACGAGCAGGTCGCCGGTGAGCAGCACGGTGTCGTCGCCGGTCTCGAGCAGCACGACCTGATGTCCGGGGGTGTGGCCGGGCGCGTGCTTGGTGCGCAGGCCGGGTGCGATCGTGCGCTCGTCGTCGACGAGGTCGAGCAGCCCGGCGGCCAGGAGCGGCTCGGTCGCGTACGGGCCGGCCGGCGCGCCGTACGCGCGGATCGCCTCGAGCTCGGCGCGTTGCATGAGGTAGCGGGCGTTCGGGAAGTACGGCTGGCCGCCGTGCATCGCCCAGCCGATGTGGTCGGTATGCAGGTGGGTGAGCACGACGGCGTCGACCTCGTCGGGCGCGATGCCCGCCTCGTCCAGGGAGTCGGGAAGGCGGCCGGGTGTGGGCGCCCAGGATCCGGCGGGCGCGTCGGCGGGGCCGATGCCCGCGTCGACGACGACCGTCGGACCGGCGTCCAGCCGTACCGCGAAGCACCGGAACCGCAGCAGCCACTCGCCGTCCTCGCTGACCGCCGCGGGGTCGCGCGCGTCCGCGGCTCGCCACTGGTCGGCCGTCGCGGTGGGGAAGGCCCGCGCGCGGGGCTCGAAGAACCCGCCCTGGCCGTCGTCGAGCGCGATGACGGTGGCCGTGCCGATCGTGCGCTGGGGTGGCGGCATGAAGGGATCATGCCACGCCGCCGAGCGGTCTTCGCGGCTATGCAGTACGCTCGTACTGCTTAGTGGGACCGCGAGAGGAGCGCCGGCCGATGGCGAAGATCAAGGTTGAGAACCCGGTCGTCGAACTCGACGGCGACGAGATGACCCGGATCATCTGGAAGCAGATCCGTGAGCAGCTGATCCGGCCCTACCTGGACGTCGACCTCGAGTACTACGACCTGTCGATCCAGCACCGCGACGGCACCGACGACCAGGTCACCGTCGACGCGGCCAACGCGATCAAGCGGCACGGCGTCGGCGTCAAGTGCGCCACCATCACGCCGGACGAGGTGCGGGTCCAGGAGTTCGGCCTGAAGAAGATGTGGCGCTCGCCCAACGGCACGATCCGCAACATTCTCGGCGGCGTCGTGTTCCGCGAGCCGATCGTGATGGCCAACGTCCCCCGCCTGGTGCCGGGCTGGACCAAGCCGATCGTCATCGGCCGTCACGCGCATGGCGACCAGTACAAGGCGACCGACTTCGTGGTGCCCGGGCCGGGCACGCTGACCCTGACGTTCACGCCTTCCGACGGCAGCGCCCCGATGGAGTTCGAGGTGGCCCGCTTTCCCGGCGGCGGCGTCGCCATGGGCATGTACAACTTCGACGAGTCGATCCGCGACTTCGCGCGGGCCTCGTTCCGCTACGGCCTCGAGCGGCACTTCCCGGTCTACCTGTCGACGAAGAACACGATCCTCAAGGCGTACGACGGTCGGTTCAAGGACCTGTTCCAGGAGGTCTTCGACGCCGAGTTCGCGTCCGCGTTCTCCGACGCCGGGCTGACCTACGAGCACCGGCTGATCGACGACATGGTCGCGGCGGCGCTCAAGTGGGAGGGCGGCTTCGTGTGGGCCGCCAAGAACTACGACGGCGACGTCCAGTCCGACACGGTGGCGCAGGGCTTCGGCTCGCTCGGCCTGATGACCTCGGTGCTGATGACGCCGGACGGTCGTACGGTCGAGGCCGAGGCGGCCCACGGCACGGTGACCCGCCACTACCGGCAGTGGCAGAAGGGCGAGAAGACGTCGACCAACCCCATCGCGTCGATCTACGCGTGGACGCGCGGCCTCGCCCACCGCGGCAAGGTCGACGGGACTCCGGCGGTCACGGACTTCGCCGAGAAGCTCGAGCAGGTCTGCGTCGAGACCGTCGAGGGTGGCCGGATGACCAAGGATCTCGCGCTGCTCATCTCGCGCGACGCCCCGTGGCTGACCACCGACGAGTTCATGAACGCGCTCGACGAGAACCTGGCGCGGAAGGTCGCCGGCTGACGTTCGTGCGCGGCGAGCGCGGGTGGCCGATGCGCTGCCGCGCTCGTCGCCCGCGGCGCGGTGGCGCTCGCGTGGCGCCGATGGACATTGTCGGCAAGCCCGTTGCCTCCTCCGCCGCCGGCTCGTTGAACAGGTTGGTGGAGCGTTACCAGTCAGCGCTCAGCCGTCCCTTCCCAGACGGGGGGCCTTGCCCGGGCCCCCCGTTCCCCGTGGCGGTTCCGTACTCGGCCGGCTGTCACGGCGGTCACCTCGACGGGATTCTCGCCGTGCGTGGCGCAAGATAGACTCCCGTTCGGTGTGCCGGGAAGCCTGGTCGGCGTGTCGATACCTCGGCTGCGCCGACCGAAGGGGGCCACCCTCGTGCCTGAACTGCGGCGGCCGACAGCGATGGCGAGCCTGCCCGGCGGTCGGGTCGAGTACCGGTTGGAGCGGCGCGGCGGTTCGGTCGTGGTTGTCTTCCACGGCGGACACGTGCGGGCCGGCCTCGCGCTGGGCGAGGAGGTGTTCGCCGATGCCGGATACGGCGTCCTGGTGCCCTCGCGGCCGGGCTACGGTCGTACTCCGTTGTCGACCGGTTCGTCGGTGGTCGGGTTCACCGACGTGGTGCGCGCGCTGTGTGCAGACCTCGGCATCAGCAGGATCGCGGCGGTCGTCGGCATTTCCGGTGGAGGGCCGACCGCGGTAACGATGGCGGCGCGCCACCGTGATCTGGTGGACCGGGTGATTCTGATCAGCGCGGTGGGATGGTTGCCGTGGCCGGACCTCATTACCCGTGTTGGCGCACACGGGATGTTCACCGCCGCGACGGAGTCCGTCACCTGGGCGGGTGTGCGCCTGCTGGCACGCGTGGCACCCGAGACCTGCCTGCGGCTGCTGCTGCGGAACCTGTCCAACCGGCCAGCCGGCCAGGTCGTGGCGAGGCTGAGCCCGGACAACCGCGCCCTGCTCCTGACGTTGTTCGCCACGATGCGCTCCGGCCGAGGATTTCTCCGCGACCTGCGCCCAACGCCCGACTTCACGGCCGATGTGCACCAGCCCACCCTCGTGATCGCCACCCGCAACGACCGCGGCGTCCCGTTCGCCCATAGCGAGTCCCTTGCCGACGCCATCACGCACGCCGAACTCGTGGAGAGCCAGGCCGACAGCCACTTCGTGTGGCTCGCACCCGACTGGCCCGTGATCGCCGAACGCATCCGGGTGTTCCTCGACACCGACTGGCGCGTCTCGAGCGAGACCGGGTAGCCGACCGTCACCCGAACGGCGATGACCTAGGCCCGGGCTACGACGTCCAGCACGACCACGCCACCGGCGGGAACGGTCGTGCGCGACGGCCACCGCGCCCCGGTCAGCAGGTCGCGGCCCGCGATCGCGACCTCCGCGTCGTGCCGGCCGTGGTTGAACAGGAAAAGGTACGACCGGCCGTCCGGGTGCACGCGCCACACGCCGTCGACCCCCGGCGGGTACGGAGAGCCGCCCGCGACCCGCGCCAGCAAGGCTTCGAGCGACGGGTCGTCCAACCGCGTGCTCACGTACCACGCTGAGCCACGCCGGGTGACCGCCGGCGAGCCGTCCGGATAGGTGCGCTCGACGACCGCGTCCGGCGCCGCCAGCGCCTCCGACCAGACCGAGCCGACCGAGCCGTCGGACAGCCGCACGGTCTCGCCCGGTCGCATCGGGAGGTGCTCCTCGACGCGGATGCCGAGCAGCGACGCGAACGCGCCGGGCAGTGGCGCCGGCCGGACCCGGTCGGCGGGGTCCACCAGGCCGCTGTACGGCCCGACGACGAGTGCCCCGCCACGGTCCACGAAGGACGCCAGGTGGTCCGCCGCCGAGTCGGAGACGAGGTAGAGCGAGGGCGCCACCACGAGCCGGTACGGAGACAGGTCGGCGCACGGGTGGACGACGTCGGCCGTCACCCCGGCCCGCCAGAGCGCCGCGTGCCAACGCAGGACCTCCGGGTACGCGACCAGGTCGGCGCTGGGCTGGGCGGGCGCCTCCTGCGCCCAGACGCTCGGGTAGTCGAGCAGCACGGCCACGTCGGCGACAACCCGCGAGCCCCGTACGTCGGCCAGGGAGCGCAGGTCGGCGCCGAGCGCCACCACGGACCGCCACACCGCGGAGTCGGTGCCGGCGTGCGGCAGCATCGCCGAATGCCACTTCTCGGCGCCCGCGCGGCTGGCACGCCACTGGAAGAACAGCGCCCCCTCCGAGCCGCGGGCGACGTGCGAGAGGCTGTCGCGACGCAGTTGCCCCGGGGGCTTGGCGTAGTTGCGCGGCTGCCAGTTGACCGCGCTCGTCGAGTGCTCCATCAGCAGCCACGGCGTGCCGCGCGCGATGCCGCGGCTGAGGTCGGCGGCGAACGCGACCTGTGCGCCGGGTTCGCGCGGGTCGTCGCCGATCAGGTAGTGGTCGTTGGACACCCACCGGTCGCCGCCGGTCAGCTCGGCGGACCAGGCCCAGTAGTCGAGGTCGTACACGTTGCCGGCCATCAGGTTCGTGGTGACCGGCACGCCCGGCGAGAGCCGCTCGAGCACGTCGCGCTCGGCCACGAAGCAGGCGAGCTGCGCGTCGGAGCAGAACCGCCGCCAGTCGAGCACCTGCCCGGGGTTGGCAAACGTGACCGTCCGCCGCGGCGGCTGCACCTGCTCCCAGTCGGTGCAGCGCTGTGACCAGAAGTCGGTGCCCCAGGCGGCGTTGAGCGCGTCCAGGTCCGCATACCGGCGGCGCAGCCAGTCCCGGAAGTCCACCGTGGACACGTCGCAGAAGCACTGTGGGGCGTGGCAGCCGTACTCGTTGTGGACGTGCCACATGGCGAGCGCCGGGTGGCCGGCGTAACGGTTGGCCAGCGTGGTCGCGAGGCCCACCGCCGCGGACCGGTAGACCGGCGAGCTCGCGCAGAACGCCTGCCGGCTCCCGTACGAGAGCCGCAGCCCGGCCGCGTCGACCGGCAGCACCTCGGGGTGTGCGAGCGAGAACCATGGCGGGGGAGCGGCCGTCGCCGTGGCCAGGTCGACCGCGATCCCGCCGTCGTGCAGCAGGTCGAGCACCCGGTCGAGCCGCGCGAAGTCGTACTCACCCGCCGCCGGCTCGATCGAGGCCCAGCCGAACACGTTGACGGTGACGAGATTGACGCCGGCCTCGCGCATCAGCGCGACGTCTTCGGCCCACACCCGCTCGGGCCACTGCTCCGGGTTGTAGTCAGCGCCGTACCAAAGACCAGAGGGCATCCGTAGACATTAGATCGGCCGGCGCCGGATGGACCGTGCGCCCGTCGGTCAGCCGGACACCTCGCTCGGCTTCGGGGTCACGGTGTCCGGATCAGGGGACTCGGCGCGGTCCGCGGGGACCTCGTCGTCGCCGACGGTCGGCTCGTCCTTGGGTCGGCCGCGGCGCTCGTCCCACACGTCGCGGACGATGATCTGGATCATGGCGGCCACCGGGATGGCGAGCAGGGCGCCGAGGATGCCGGCGAGCTCTACCGCGATCAGGATGGCGATCAGCACGGTGAGCGCGTTGAGCTGGACCGTCCGGGAGAAGATCACCGGCTGCAGCAGGTGGTTCTCGAGCTGCTGGTAGGCGACGAAGAAGACGATCAGGATGATGCCCGCGGTGACCGACTGGCTGAAGCCGGCGACGATCGCGACGATCGCGCCGAGGGTCGCGCCGACGAGCGGGATGAGGTCGGCGATGCCGACGAACAGCGCGATCAGCGCGGCGTACGGGACGCCGAGGATCAGCAGCACGACGTACGTGAGGATGCCGGCAATCAGGCTGATCAGGAGGTTGCCGGTGAGGTATCCGGTGACCGTCCGGGCGCAGTCGGAGCCGACCCGGCGGATCCGCTTGGCACGCCGCTCGTCGAACAGCGCTAGGAACCCGCCGATGATCTTCGGTGACTGGAGCACCATGAGGTAGGAGAGCACGAAGATCGTCACGATGCCCGCGACGGTGGTGGCCGCACCGGTCAGGAAGGAGAGCGTCGATCCCCCGAGGCTCGACGCGTAGGTGCGGATCTGGTCGGAGTGGCTCTCGATGTAGTCGAGGATGCGGAACCGTTCCGAAAGCCGGCCGATCGGCCCCCGCCCGGCCCGCACGTCGGCGACGATCTGCGGGAACTGGTCGGCGAGCTGCATGCCCTCGCGGATCAACGGGACGACGAAGAGCGCGATGATGCCGGCGATGAACACGAACACCACGATGTAGACGAGTAGCGTGGCCAACCAGCGCCGGACCCAGCGGATCTTGCGCTCGATGACGTTGACGGCCGGGTTGAGCGCCACGGCGAAAAAGCCGGCGATGAGGATCCATACCAGCACGCGGCTGGTCTTCATCACGAGGAACACGAGAAGCGCCGTCACCAGCAGCAACCCGATGACGACGAGGGTGCGTCGGGCGGTGAGCCGGGTATCCGCGGTTGCCATCGTCGCCGGCTACCCGCGATCCGCCGCCGTCAACCCCGCGCGCTACGCCGGCTTCAGCTGCGGCTCGACCCAGCCCGTCTCGGTGAGGTAGGTGAGCACCGCGCGGACGGCCTCGTCGACGTCCATGTCGCTCGTGTCGATGACGAGCTCCGCGTCGGTGGGCACCTCGTACGGGTCGTCGACGCCTGTCATGCCGGTGATCTGGCCGGCGCGCGCCCTCGCGTACAGACCCTTGCGGTCGCGCTGCTCGCACACCTGAAGGGGGGTGGAGACGTGCACGAGCAGGAAGCCGGCGCCGGCGGCGCGCGCCATCGCGCGGGCGGTGGCCCGCGCCCGCGCATAGGGCGCGATGGGGCAGCAGATGGCGACCCCGTGGTGTTTGGCCACCTCGGCGGCCACCCAGCCGATCCGCCGCACGTTGACGTCGCGGTCGGCCTTGTCGAAGCCGAGACCCTTGGACAGCTCGCGCCGCACGACGTCGCCGTCGAGCAGCGTGACCGTGCGGTCGCCGCTCTCCCGCAGCGCGTCGGCGACGCCGCGCGCCACCGTGGACTTGCCCGAACCGGACAGCCCGGTGAAGAACAGCACGAACCCCCGGTGGCGGCGCGGTGGCCGGGCCCGCGCCAGCTCCTTGGCGACCGCAGGCGGGGTGTGCCACTCGGGCAGCGGGAAGCCGCGGTCGAGGAGGTCCTCGATCTCGGCGGGACTCAACGCCAGCCGGCGGTTGCGCGGCGGGATGTCGTCGCGCCAGCGCCACTGGCCGTCGCGGTTGTCGTAGGCCAGCTCGCGCGGCACCAGCACCCGCGGGCCGCCGCCGGACAGCATCTCGCCGGTGGACAGCAGGTGGGTCACGCCGTACGCCGCGGCGACCCGGGCACGCAGCAGCGCGTCGCGGATCTCGTCGCTGCGGCGGACCAGCGGCACCGCCACCAGGGTCGCGGGTGGCATCCGGTCGCGGGCGGCGAACACCGACCGCACCAGCACCTCGGGCGGGAGCCCGTCAGGGCCGACGTCGCCGACCGGGATCAGGATCAGCAGGTGCGCGGCGAGGGTTCGGGCGGCGTGTGCGATCTGTGCGAGCTGCGGCCGGTGTAGCGGCCGGTCGGCGACCACGCCGAGCATCCGGCCCGGCGGCAGCAGCTCGCGCACCTCTGCCGGCGTGCGCCGCAGCCGCTGGAACGGCCCGTGCCGGCCGTCGCCGATCTGCCGAACGGGTCCGGCCGCGCCGGCCCAGCCCTCCCGCGTCGGCCAGGTCTCGGTGACGTCGATGGCGGCGATCGGCGCCCCCTCCTCGTCGGTGAGCACGACCGCCCGGCGCGGTGGGTCGTCGAGGTCGAGCCCGGCGGCAACCTCGGCGGGAATCTCGAGCGTGACCGCGAGCGGCCACGGGGTGCCGTCGGCGAGCTGGCCGCGCCGCTGGAGCGCCGCCAGGTCGGCGACGCGCAGGAATCCGGTCAGCGGCGCGTAGGCGCCGGACAGCAACAGCTCGAGGTCGGCGAGCTCCACCGGGCGCGGTGTGTACGCCGGCGCGTCGCGCAGCACGTCGTCGGGCATCAGCCAGCCAGCCATGCTCTCCCCACTTTGCCGGATCCGGTCAGTTTCGCAGCCCTCGCCCGATCGGTCGAGGCCGACCCGGCGCCACTGCCACGCTCACCCATAACGCCGGTCGGCGTCCAACCCGGACGCGGTCTTCGCCGACGTGCGGTCGCCGTCCCGGTGGTGGGCAGGCTCCGGGCTCCGGTCGTCGTGGTGTGCGCGGGCACCGCGGTCGACGTCGCCGCGCATCGGCGAGGGCGGGGACAGCGCGCCCAAACGGCAGCGGTCCGGCGCCGACCAGCGGACGGCGGCGCCGGACCGACCGGATCGTGGATCGCTCAGCCGGTCTCGCCGGCGACGCTGAAGGAGCGCAGGCGGTCGATCGCGAGCACCGTGAAGCCCACCGTCACCAGGCCGGCCATCACCGCGGACACCGGGATGGACACCGTGCCCGCGAACAGCGACGTGTCGGCGATCTTGTCAGAGATCGACACCACGTACTGCTGCACCGACAGGGCCCGGGTGCCCGACACGATGTTGCCCAGCAACCCCTCCCACACCAGGACGTAGACCAGGCCGAGCAGCACCGGCCGCCGGGTGATCAGGCTCAGCGCGAGGAACAGGGCCGTGTACGCGACGGCCCCGATCACGGAACCGGCGACGAGCGCGAGGCCCAGCCGAACGCCGGAGGCGAGCACGCCCGCCACGTACAGCGGGATCGCCGCCGTGGCCGCGGTGACCGCGGCGGCCACGAGCAGCTTGGGCAGCACGATCCGCCAGCGCGGGAGCGGCTTGGCCAGGATGTGGACGATGGTGCCGTCGTCGATCTCGGCGCCCAGGACGCCGGTGCCGACGATCAGCGCGGTCACCGGCAGCAGCACGCCGAAGCCGAGCCCGAGGATGACGGGGGGCGCCCACTCTTGCGGGTCGACGCCGAAGCCGCGGGTGAGCGCCGCCAGGCCGACGACCAGGATCGGCAACGGCAACAGCAGGAGGAACCGGCGCCGGCCGAACAGGCCGCGGGCGGTGATCCAGGCAACCGTCGACATCACGCCTCCACCAGGTAGGAGAACACGCTTTCCAGGGACTCGTCGGAGGGCAGCAGCTGCGTGACGCGGATGCCCTCGGCCAGCGCGAGACGCGGCAGCTTACGGGTGAAGCTGCCGTAGTCGCTCGCCTGCACCGTCAGCCCGCCGCCGCGCTCCAGCTCGACGCCCTTGACCGATTCCAGGCCCATCAACGCGACGGCGAGCCGCCGGTCGTCGGTGGACCGGACGGCGAACACATGCGGGCGGTTGGTCATCAGCCGCCGGATCGTGCGGAAGTCGCCCGAGGCGGCGAGCCGGCCGGCCACCATCACCTGCACGGTGCCGGAGACCTGCTCGACCTCTTCGAGGATGTGCGAGCTGAACAGGATCGTGTGGCCGGCGGCCCCGAGCCGATCCAGCAGGTCCATCATGTGCAGCCGCTGCCGGGGGTCCATGCCGTTGAACGGCTCGTCGAGCAGCAGCACGGCGGGCTCGTGCACGAGCGCCGCGGCGACGCGGGTGCGCTGCCGCATGCCCTTGGAGTACGTGTCGATCCGCCGGCCCTCGAACTCGCCCATCTCGACGAGCGCGATCGCCTTGGCGGCGGCGCCTTCGGGGTCGGGCAGGCCGTGCAGCCTGGCGCTCGCGACCACGAACTCCTTCGCGGTGAGGAAGCCGTGCACCGCCTCACGTTCGCTGACCAGGCCGAGGGTGCGGTAGACGTCGGGGTTGCGCCAGGCCGGTCGCCCGCCGACGGTCAGCGTGCCGCGCGACGGGGCGAGGAACCCGGCCATCATGTGCAGCAGCGTGGTCTTGCCGGCACCGTTGGGGCCGAGCAGGCCGGTCACTCCGGGACCGAGCGACATGCTCACGTCGTTGACCGCCACGACGTTGCCGTACCAGCGGGAGACGTTTACCAGGTCCACTGTGGATGGCGCGCGCGACGAGACCGGTGCGAGTGCGTCGGCGGCGCGGTGTGCGGCGGTCATGCTTTGGCCACCTTCCGGTAGCGGGCCAGCAACAGGCCCGTGCAGCCGACGACAAGCGCCACCGCCACGGCGAGGTAGAGCGGGCCGTACGGCCCGATGTCGACGGCACCGCTCTGCTCCTGGAAGACCCAGTCGCCGACGCCGCCGACCAGCGTGCCGGGGCTGACGAGGCCGGAGAGCTGGTTGGCGGTCGTGGACGGCAGCACCGCCAGCACGCCGAACACCGGGGTCGTCAACACGAAGATCGCGACGAGTGCGCCGGCGGCGACCGCGCGCCGCTTCATCAGCGACGCGACGAGGATCGCGATGCTGCCGAAGACCAGCGCGTGGACGGCCGAATACGCGACGCCGCCGAGCATGTCCTGGAACTCGTCGAAGATGTTGCCGAAGCCCTTCACGGTGAACGCGGCGCCCAGGAACATGATGACCTCGCCGGCCGCGAAGATCGCGGTAATGGCGGCGACGAGCGCCGCCAGCTTGGCCAGCCCGTAGTCGGACGGGCGCAGCGGCCGCGAGAAGTACAGCGGCAGCACCCCGCTCTGCAGATCGCGGGAGACCAGCTCCGGCGCGGCCACCGCGCAGAACAGGACGATCAGCAGGCCGAGGGTCTGTGGGAACTGGAGGTAGGTCAGCACGACCGTGCCGGTCTGCGCGCGGATCGCCATCAATACCACCGCGACGACGATCACCACGCCGGTGACGAACCATGGGAAGATCTTCGACTTCGCGCCCCGGCCGAGGCCGAATGCCGTGCGGAAGCCGTGCGCGAACAGCGATCCGAACACGTACCGGCGGCCGAGCCGCGGCCCGTCGTACCGCTGGTAACCGATGTCATGGATGACGCCGACGTCAGACATTGGCCACCTCCCGGTCGGAGAAGAGCTCCGCCACCCGATGGCGGCGCTGGTCGAGACGGTGCAGGGGCAGGTCGAGCTCGGCGACGGCGGTGAGGATCCGGTCGTACGTCCCGTCGTCCTCCAGCGGCACGAGTAGCGCCCGTCCCTCCCGACTCACCGGCAGGTGCAGCCCCGCGAGCCGGCCGGCCAGGTCGTCGGTGCCCTCGCTGACCTCGACCACCAGCACGTCGGTGGTCTTGGTCATCGCGGTGATGTTGTCGGAGCGCAGGAGCCGGCCGGCGTCGATGGCCACCAGGTGGTCGCAGATCCGCTCGACCTCGCCGAGCAGGTGCGAGCAGACCACGACGGAGATGCCGAAGTCGGTGCCGATCCGCTGGATCAGCGCCAGCATGGCCTCGCGCCCGGCCGGGTCGAGGCCGTTGGTCGGCTCGTCGAGCAGCAGCAGGTCGGGGTCGTGGACGAGCGCCTGGGCCAGCTTCACGCGCTGCTTCATGCCGGTGGAGTAGCCGCCGACCTGGCGGTAGCGCTCCTCGTAGAGCCCGACGTGGCGCAGCGCCTCCGACGCGCGCTCGCGGGCGGCCGTACGCGGCAGGCCGCTCATCCGGCCGAGGTGGGTGACCAGCTCGGCCGCGCTCAGGTCGGGGGGCAGGCAGTCGTTCTCCGGCAGGTAGCCGACGCGCGCCCGCACCTCGGCGGCGTCCGTCGTGGGGTCGAGCCCGAGCACCCGCACCTGGCCGCTGGTCGGCGGCAGCAGGCCCAGCAGGATCTTGATCAATGTGGACTTGCCCGCGCCGTTGGCGCCGACCAGACCCACGATGCCCGGTTCGACCGAAACAGTCAGGTCGGAGAGCGCGGTCACACGGTCCCCGTACGTCTTGGACAGCGACTGGGTCGCAACTAACGTCACGCGCCAAGCGTAGGGGTGCCGCGCCCGCCCGCGGATCAGGCGTACCCCGGATCCGGTCCCTAAGGGGACCCGGGGCGGGGGAGAACCCTTGATCAGACCCTCAGTTGCCCTCTCCCCGGGTCACGGCGGTTAGTGCGGGCGCTCTTGCGGTTAGGGGCAATCCCCTCCGCATCGAAAGGACCGTGCCCATGAAACGTCTCCTCGCCGTTCTGGCCGTGGTGGCCGCGAGCCTGTTCGCCGCCGCACCGGCCCAGGCGGTCACCAACGGCCAGCCCGACGCGGGCCGCCACCCGTACGTCGGCCTCGCCGTCTTCGACACGACCGTGAACGGCGTGACCGGCCGGCGTGGCGGTGCAGCGCAACGCTGCTGTCGGCCACCGTGTTCCTCGTCGCCGGCCACTGCACCAACGGGGCGGTCGCGGCGCGGGTCTGGCTGTCGGAGAACGTGCAGAGCAACACGGAGTACCCGCTCAGCGGGGCGACGTCCTACGACGGGACGCCCCACACGTACCCGGGCTACTGCGACTCGCCGTGCGGCAACGGGCTGCCCGAGTTCGCCCACTTCGACGTCGGCCTGATCGTGCTCTCCGAGCCGGTGCCGGCCTCGGTCGTGTCGCGGTACGGAGCGCTGCCTACCGCGGGCCTCGTCGACACCCTGTCCACCGGAGCGGACGTGTCGATCGTCGGCTACGGCGTGCAGGTCAACCAGCGTGGCGGCGGCAAGCCGGTCTGGACCGGGCCGAAGGTGCGGCTGTACGCGCCGAGCGAGGTCTTCGGTGGTAACTACGCCAACCAGGATGAGTTCCTGAAGGTGCGGGCCAACCCCGGCGGCGGCAGCGGCGGCACCTGTTTCGGCGACTCGGGCGGACCGATCCTGCTCGGCGACACGAACATCGTGCTGGGCGTGAACTCGTTCGTCACGAACAACAACTGCACGGGCGTGACGTACGCGGCGCGCGTCGACCTGGCGCCCGTGCTCGCCTGGATCCGGTCGTACCTGTAGGTGACGGTGTGCGGCCCCGTCGCGCCGGCTACGGCTGGTACGCCGGGGCCGCGCCGCAACTCGGACCTGTCAGCCGGTGTTGCGCATGCCCGCCGCGATGCCGTTGACGGTCGTCAGCAGGGCCCGCTCCAATGCGGTGCCGTCGCCCGGTGCGCGCCGGGCGCCGGGCGCCGTCAGCACCGACCGTCCGACGCCGCCCGAGTCGCGGTACTGCCGCAGCAGCGCCACCTGCAGGTGGTGCAGCGGCTCGAGGTAGGTGTCGCGGACGGCGAGGGTGCGTCGCAGGACCGGGTTGCCGTCCAGCAGCCCCTGCGAGCCGGTGACCGCGAGCACCTCGCGCACGGTCAGCTCGTACTCCTGCTCGATCGTGTCGAAGATCCGCCGCAGCGGCTCGGGCACGAGCGTCTGCACGTACCGGCGCGCGATGCCCAGGTCGGTCTTGGTGAGCATCATCTCCACGTTGGACAGGAACGTGCGGAAAAACTGCCACGAGCCGTTCATCTCGCCCAGCAGCGGTCCGAGGTCGGCGGCGCGCGCCGCGGCCAGGCCGGATCCGACGCCGAACCAACCGGGGACGATCTGCCGGGACTGGGTCCAGCCGAACACCCACGGGATCGCCCGCAGCCCGGACAGACCGGCGTCGGCGTTGGGGCGCTTCGCCGGCCGCGAGCCGATGTTGAGCGCGCCCAGCAGCTCCGTCGGCGTCGAAGCCCAGAAGTAGTCGGGCAGGTTCTGGTCTTCCACCAGTTCCCGGTAGGTCGCGAACGCCGCCGCAGAGACGGTGTCCATCGCCGCGTCCCAGCGGGCCAGGTCTTCGGGGGAGACCCGCGACGTGGTGTGCAGCAGCGTCGCCTGCAGCACCGCGGCCACGGTCAGCTCGAGGTTCTCCCGGGCGAGCGCCGGCAGCGTGTACTTGTCGGAGATGACCTCGCCCTGCTCGGTCACCTTGATCGCGCCGTCGAGCGTGCCGTACGGCTGGGCGAGGATCGCCTCGTGGGTAGGCCCGCCGCCGCGGCCGACCGTGCCGCCCCGACCGTGGAAGAGCCGCAGCCGTACGCCGTGGCGGGCGGCGACGTCGCGCAACGCCCGCTGGGCCCGGTGGATCGACCATTGCGAGGTGGTGATGCCGGCCTCCTTGTTGGAGTCGGAGTAGCCCAGCATCACCTCCTGTACGTCGCCGCGGGCGCGCACCAGCGCGCGGTATGCGGGCAGCGACAGCAGCTCGTCGAGGAGGTCGCCGCCCGCGCCGAGCTCGGCCGGGGTCTCCAGCAGCGGCACGAAGCCGAGCCGGGCCTGTCCACTATGGACGTCGAGAAGGCCCGCCTCGCGGCCGAGCACCACCGCGGCCAGCACGTCGTCCACGCCCAGCGTCATCGAGATGATGTAGGACTCGATGACCTCCGGCCCGAACCGCTCCTGCGTCTCGCGGATCGTGCGGAACACGTCGAACGTCTTGCGCGCCCCGTCGGTCAGCGCCGTGTCGAGGCCGGCCAGCGGTCGCCGTCCGGTCAGCTCGTCGGCGAGCAGCTTGGTCCGTTCCTCGCGGGACAGCGACTGGTAGGCGGGCACCTCGCCCACGTGCGCGTACAGCTGGGCGAGCACCGCGTGGTGGGCCTCCGCGTGCTCGCGCACGTCGAGGGTGGCCAGGTGCAGGCCGAAGGCCGACACCGTACGGATCGCGGAGGCCAGCCGTCCGACGGCGCTCAGCTGGCCGGCGTTGCGGGCCAGCGACGCGCGCATGAGCTCGAGATCGGCGAGCAGGTCCGCGGAGCCGCGGTAGTCGCGCCCCTCCGCGTGGGCCGTGCCCCGGGACAACCGGAGCCTGGTGTTGGCCAGCTTCGCCTTGACGCAGCGGGCCTTGAGCCGGTAGGGCTCCTCGGCGTTGACCCGGCGGAACCGTTCGGCCACCTCGGGCAGCTTGTCCAGGTCCTGGGCGAGGCTCGCGGACAGGTCGAGCGACACCCCGCGCAGGCGGCGGGACACCGACACCTCCCGGATCAACGCGTCCATCGCCGTCTCGGTGGCTTGGATCCCGTGCTCGTACTGGATCATCAGCACGTCGCGGGTCACCGCCGGCGTGACGAACGGGTTGCCGTCGCGGTCCCCGCCGATCCAGGAGCCGAACGTCAGTGGGCGCGCCGTCGGCGCCGTCTCGATGCCCAGCCCACGCAGGCTGGCCGCGAGGTCGTCGAGCACCTGGGGTGCCGCGTCGGCGTACAGGTCACGCAGGTAGTAGACGGCGTTGCGCGCCTCGTCGGCCGGGTCGGGCCGGTCCAGCCGCAGCTCGTCGGTCTGCCACAGCAGGTCGAGCACCTCGGCCAGCCGGCGGTCGTCGCCGGCGGGCTGCGCCCCGTACAGCGCCGCGGCCGCGGCCTCCGCGTCGAGCTCGTCCGCCACGGCCCGCAGCTTGGACAGGATCGAGCGCCGCGCCGCCTCCGTCGGGTGCGCCGTGAACACCGGGCGTACGGCCAGCCGCCGTGCGGCGGCCGCGACCTCCTCGGCCGGCACGCCGGCCTCGCCGATCTGCCGAGCCGCCTGGTCCAGCCAGCCGCCCGTCGTGGCGCGGCGGCGGCGCAGGTCACGGGCCCGGTGCACCTGCTCGGTGATGTTGGCGAGGTGGAAGTACGTGGAGAACGCACGGGCCAGCTGGGTTCCGGTGGTGACGTCCATCATCGCCAGCCGGACGGCCGCCGCCTGGGGGTCGGTGCGCACCAGGGCCCGGATCTCCTCCACCAGGTCGAGCAGCGGGCGGCCCTCCTGGCGCACGAGCGTGTGGCCCAGCAGCGTACCCAGGCGCCGGATGTCGGCGCGCAGGGCGGCGCCTTCGCCGTCGTCGGAGAGCCCCGACGCATCGGTCGGCTGGGAGTCGACCAGCTCGGTCATGACGCCTTCTCGCTGATGTCCGTGCCGCGCGTCGCGGTCCGTGTGTCCGGTCGCGAGCAGGCGCCACGACCGGGCGGTCTGAGCCTGATGATGCCCTCGCTTCGCTCGGTCATGCGCTGCTCCTCGGTGTGGTGCGGAGGACGGCGCTGTCCCGTACGTGCTACCCGGCGATCGTATCCGCGCAGGGTTGCGGGGCGGCCAACCGGTCCCGGCCGGGTCGCTGCGGTTGGAAGGGCGGGCGATAACCATTGTGTCCGCTCGTTAGCGTGTCCACATGCGGTACCCGTCCAAGCCGTCGCCGGGTGACCGGGTCGCCGTCGTCTCGCCCGGAGCCGGTATCGCCGGGATCTTCCCCGGCCCCTACGGGCTGGGCCTGCGCCGGCTGCGTGACGACTTCGGGCTGGAGCCGGTCGAGTATCCGACGACCCGGCAGCTCGACGCCGACCCGCGCGACCGGGCCCGTGATCTGCAGGCCGCGTTCGCCGACCGGTCGATCGCCGCGGTGCTGGCCACCATCGGCGGCGACGACATGATCACCGTCACACCCCACCTCGACCCGGCGGTCTTGCGCGCCAACCCGAAGCCCTACTTCGGCTACTCGGACAACACCAACGTGCTGCATTTCCTGTTCGGACAGGGCCTGGTCGCGTACCACGGCGGCTCGGTCATGGTGCACCTCGGCCGCTCCGGCGGGCTGCATCCGGTCACCGAGACGTCGCTGCGGGCGGCGCTGTTCACCAGCGGTTGGTACGAGCTGCGGCCCTCGCCCGACTACACCGACGAGCCGGTCGACTGGCAGCACCCGGCATACGGCGAGCCGCAGCAACGGATGTTCCCCTCGGACGGCTGGCGCTGGGCCGGAGCGACGGCGGTGGTCGAGGCGCCGATCTGGGGCGGCAACCTCGAGGCCCTGCATTGGCTGATGGCGGCCGACCGGGTCGGGCCCAACGCCGACTACGCCGGATCGGTCCTGGTCATCGAGACGTCCGAAGAGCTCCCGCCGGCGCTCGAGGTCTACCGCATGCTGCGCGACATGGGCGAGCGCGGCCTGCTTGGCGGGTTTCCGGCGGTCCTGGTCGGGCGCCCCAAGTGCTGGGAACGCAACCACCCGCTGGCGCCGGGAGCCAAGCAGGCATACGCCGATGACCAGCGCGCCGCGGTGACCCGGGCCCTCGGGGAGTACGCCCCCGGCGCCGTGGTCGTGTTCGACCTCGACATCGGCCACACGGATCCGCAGCAGATCCTCCCGTACGGCGGTCTCGCCCGGGTGGACGCCGCCGCACGTACCATCGCCGTCCGCTACTGAGGCGGAAGGGCCCGCGAGCGTCGCTCGCGGGCACTCCGCGCGGCTCAGACCGCCGCGGGCTCCGGCTCCTGCACCGCCACCGGCGCGGCGGCCGGCGGCCGGCGGCCCCAACAGCGCACCGATCGCGACACCGGTGACCCCGCCGATCAAGCCGAGGATCACCATGAACGGCGCCTGGCCGCCGCCCATGCCGTCGGTGATCGCCTGCGCGACCAGGAACAC
>DATDJX010000438.1:0-2815 GCA_036520275.1 Asanoa sp. | reverse complement strand
CTAGCTGCACAGGGCAAACCCGTCGTGAGGCGGGGACGCAAAGCTTGAGGTCTCGCGTGACGAGATGGCTCGGTTGTCAGCGGAGGGCGCACAGTCGCGCCCGATCCCAGGCACCCGTACCAAGGAGAACAGTCCTCCCATGTCCCGCCTCAAGGTCCTTGCCGATCGGCCCCGTCTGGCGCTCGGCGCGCTCCTTACCCTGCTGCTCGCGGCCGCTGCCGTCGTCGGCTCCGGCGCTGACTTCACCGCCTCCTCGGCCAACCCGTCGAACACCTTCGCGTCCGGCACGCTGACGATCGCCAACTCGAAGGAGGGCACGGCCGTCCTCACCGCCACCAACCTCAAGCCGGGTGGCACCGCGGCGGTCGGAACCGTCGACATCGAGAACACCGGCAGCCTGAGCGGCGCTTTCACGCTCTCCCGCACCACGCCGGTCGACTCGGACGGGTCAAACCCGCTGTCGGGCAAGCTCAACATCACGGTTGTCGACTGCGGCACGTTCGCCGGCAGCACGGCCCCGACGTGCGGCGACGGCGACGACGTCACCAAGTACAGCGGCGGCACGATCGCCCAGATGGGCACCGCCGGCCACCTGATCAGCGGCCTGGGCACCTACGCCGCCAACGAGAAGCACCGCTACCAGTTCACGGTCCAGCTCGACGGCTCGGCGGGGAACGCCTACCAGGGCGGCACCTCGTCGGTCGAGTTCGACTGGAACGCGGCCTAGCAACCCCTCGGGTCAGACGACCATGGGTCCGTCGATCCGCCGCGCCGGGCGCCTCGCGTCCGGCGCGGCGCTCGCCGTTGCGGCGGTCTTCGCGCTCGCTGTGCTCGTCCCCTCGCTGTGGGGCTGGCAGCGCTACGCGATCGTCTCCGGCTCGATGACCGGGACGTACGACCGCGGCACGCTGGTGCTCGACGAGGTCGTCCCTTCGGCCGACCTGAAGGTCGGCGACGTCATCACCTACCGGCCGCCCGCCGGCGCCGGGCCCGACCACCTGATCACCCACCGGATCGCGTGGATCGGCCGTGACGGCAGCGGGCAGCGCAGCTATCGCACCAAGGGCGACGCCAACGCGACCGCCGACCCGTGGACGTTCCGCCTCGGCTCGACCCAGGCGCGGGTGAAGGCCGGCATCCCCTACGCCGGCACGCTCTTCACCGCGCTCTCCGGCCGCCGCGGCCGCATGATCGCGATCGCCCTCCCCGCCCTGCTGATCGCCGTCGCCAGCCTGCTGCGCCTGTGGCGCGCGCTCGGCGCCGAGGCCCAGCGCCGCACGCTCGCGGAGACCGCGTGATCCGCCTCATCGGCATCCTGCTCGCCGCTGCCGCGCTCGCCGCCGGCGGCGCGACGCTGTCCGGCGCCGACTTCGTCTCGGGCTCGGCGTCGCCGGCCAACGCGTTCACCGCGGCGTCGGACTTCAACACCGTCGCCGTGTCGATCATGGACCCCGGCACCCCGCTCCGCGGCACGAACACGCTGCAGGCGATCGCCACCTCCGAGCGCGGGATCGACCACGTGACCTTCCAGTCGGCGCCGGCGGGGACGACGACGTGGACCGACGCCTGCACGGCGACGACGTCGCCCTACACCTGCGACTTCGACACGGCCGGCGTGGCCGACGGCTCGCGCGACCTGCGCGCGGTGGCCGTCGACCAGGCCGGCTACCAGCGGACCGCCGGCGTCTCGGCCCGCCTGATCGACAACACGCTGCCGACCGGCACGCTGAGCGATCCGGGCATCCTCACCGGCACCGAGTCGCTGACCGCGACCGGCGCCGACGCGGGCTCGGGCCTCGCGACGCTGGCGATCTCCTACCGCCCCGCCGGCGGCTCGTGGACGACGCTCTGCAGCGGCGCCACGACGCCCCGCACCTGCTCGCTGAATACGGCGCCGCTCGCCGACGGCGCCTACGAGCTGCGCTCGACGGCCACCGACGTCGCCGGCAACGTGCGCGACACCGTCCTCACCCGCACGGTCGACAACACCGCGCCGACCGGATCCGTCGACGCCACCTCGCCGGTGCGCGGCACGATCACGCTCGGGATGACCGCCGACGACGGCGCCGGCAGCGGCGTCAAGCAGGTCACCGGCCGCTTCCGCGCCTCCGGCACGACGACCTGGACGACGGTCTGCGTCGACACCGCCGCTCCGTACGAGTGCGTGGGCGTCGACACGACCGCGGCGCCCGACGGGCTCTACGAGGTCCAGGCGCTCGTCGAGGACAACGCCGGCTTCACGACCACGAGCGCGACGGCCACGATCCGGATCGACAACACCGCGCCCGCGACGGCCACGCTGACCGATCCCGGCACGCCGATGACCGCCACCGAGACGCTGTCCGGCGGCGCGTCCGACGCCGGCTCTGGCATCGCGTCGTGGACGGTCCAGTACAAGCCGTCGGCCGGTTCGACGTGGACCGACGCGTGCTCGGACACCGCGACCCCGTTCGGCAGCTGCGCCTGGAACACGACGTCGGTCGCCGACGGCCTCTACGACCTGCGCGCCGTCGCGACCGACGCGGCCGGCAACCAGACGACCTCGACGACGGTCGCCAGCCGGCGCGTCGACAACACCGCGCCGACGGTCAGCCTGACCAACCCCGGCGCCGTGCTGACCGGCACCGTGTCGCTCGCCGCCAGCGCCTCCGACACCGGCGGCGTCAGCTCCGTGGCGTTCGAGCGCAGCGTGGCGGGCGCCAACACCTGGGTGTCGATCTGCACCGACAACGCCACGCCGTTCACCTGCTCGTTCGCCACGACTGCCTTGGCGGACGGCTTCTACGACCTGCGCGCCCTCGCCACCGACGCGGCC